>RFSE01000001.1 GCA_009924135.1 Pseudomonadota bacterium
TCTGAATCGAAGTCGAGTTTGGGTCGGTTAAGCAGCCTGCTCTCCTCCGGTAAACTGAACGAGGCGAACGGCGAGCTCTTCAACTACAAGCGCAGTGCCAACCCGCAGGGCAATCGCAGCAACCAAGGCGGTCAGGCAGGAAAGGACATGGACTCGGATGACTTCCGGCAGTTGAAGGAAGTAGAGGTGCAGCTCCGCCGCTCGCAGGCGAGCAACCTGGTGCAGGCACAGCAGACGTACTCGCTGGGTAATGCGGCGAAGTACGGAGTGCAGTTGAACGATCTGGCGACAGATGGCAAGGGACAGCAGCAAGTCCTGACGACTTACGATACTGATGCCGCCGAGCAGCAGTTGGACAAGCTCCAGAAGGCGCAGGAAGTGACCGTCGCCACGGTGCAACCGTTGCGCGTCAACCTCCCATTGCGTGGGCAGCGCCACGCCTTCACGCAGGTGCTCCAGACCGAGGTGAACAAGCCCATGACCGTGGCGTTCGCCGCCCGGAACTTGAAGGCCGGGGGCTGGCTCGAGCCCGTTGCCTACACGCTTTGCGCCTTCCTCGCCTTGTGGATCGCCGTGGCCGTGTTCGCACAACGTCGGACGCACTGATGCGTCTTCGACTGCGGCGGCAAGCGGAGCACGACGCCGCTTTTTCGTCCTGCGAAGCGGTACAACGTGTCTGAAGCCGACTGCTCTGCAGGAAGCCAAAGCGCCGTCGCCGCTGCGCTCTGCCGGCGCACTCCAGGACGCTCCACTACATCTGGCAGCACGGACAATAGAAGGTGCTGCGGGCGGCCTGCACGAGCCGCTTGATGGGGGTGGCGCACTTCAGGCAGGGCTTGCCGGCCTGATCGTAAACGCGCAGTCGCTCCTGATAGAACGGGGAGTTGCCTTCCACTGCGCCATAGTAGAATAGCCCGTCCCGTTTCCCTGATCCGGCGAAGTCCAGCGGGATGGTGCTGCCGCATTCGATCGCTTCAGCCAGCACGTCGCGGATGGAGGCGTGCAGACGGGCGACTTCATCCAGCTTCAACCGCCGTGCCCCTTTGCGCGGGGACACACCTGCGCGAAAGAGTGATTCGCTCGCGTAGATGTTGCCAACGCCGGTCACCAACGATTGGTCGAGCAACTTCACCTTGATGGCCTGGGTCGAGCGCTTCAACTCACTCGCAAAGCCGGCAATGGTGAACGCTTCGCCCAGCGGTTCCGGTCCAAGTGATTTCACCGCCGTGTCATCCAGGGTGAAGCGACCGAATTGCCGGGGATCTTCATAGACAAAGCAGTTCGCGCCGAGCCCCAGCACCACGACCGCGTGCTTCGGCAATGGTGCGTGTTTGGGCAACAGATACATCCGTCCCGTCATGCCCAGATGACCGGTGACTGTGAAGGGCTGCTCCCGCGCCGACCGGCGCAAGGTGAAGACCAGATACTTGCCCCGCCGCATTAGTCCGAGAAAACGTGCGCCCGTGAGGTGGTCGGTCAGATCGCGTTCGGTCGTAGGGCGGCAAATCTTCGCCTTGCGCACGGTGACGCTGCGGATGGTTTTGCCCTGCAAGACCGGCGCGAGATGGCGCACGAGCACTTCGACTTCGGGGAGTTCGGGCACGAGAAGGTTTTATACTTGGTGGAACGCAGCGATTTACCCCGCCAGCTTGGCCGCCAGCCGCACCGCCGAGTACAGGCTGCCGGGACTCGCCAGCCCCTGCCACGCGATGTCGAAGGCCGTCCCGTGATCCACGCTCGTGCGCGTGACGGGCAGGCCAAGCGTGATGTTCACGGCGGAGTCAAAAGCAATCATCTTCACCGGGATATGGCCCTGGTCGTGATACATGCAGACCACGGCGTCGAATTCCTTGCGTCGTGTGGGGGTGAACGCGGTGTCGGGAGGCACCGGGCCGGTGACGTTCAAGCCGCGCCTGCGGGCTTCCTCCAGGGCGGGAATAATAAACCGCTCCTCCTCGCGCATGCCGAACAAGCCGTTCTCCCCGGCGTGCGGGTTGAGGCCGCAAACGAGCAGCTTTGGAGCCCGACCGCGAATACGCAGCAGCGCATCCGCCGTCAGCTCGATCACGTCCAGAATGCGCGCTGGTTGCAGCAGCGCCGGGACTTCTGAGTAACCCACGTGGACCGTGACGAAGCTGCAGGTGATCTCCTCCGAGTACTGCATCATGCAGGAACGTGCCGCGTGCAGGCGTTCGGCAAAAATCTCGGTGTGACCAGGGAACTTGTGGCCCGCCGCGTATAAGGCTTCCTTGTTCAACGGCCCGGTGGTCACCGCGCCGATCTCACCACGCAATCCGGCTTCAATCGCGGCGATGACATAACGATATGCGGCCTCACCGCAGCGGGCGTCCACCCGGCCCGGGGTCACTGCGTCGGCGTTGATGCATTGCAAATCCAGCACCGTTGGGCTGTGGACTTCGCGGGCGCACTGCGCCCAGTCAGCGGCGGTGATCACGGGGGCGACGAAGGGCAGCCGGGTTTGTGCCGCTACGCGGCGCAGCAACCCGGCGTCTCCAAACACCACGGGCGTGCATTCGCGGGTGATCTCGGCGTGGGCGAGCAGGCGCAGACACAGCTCCGGCCCGACCCCAGCGGGGTCGCCCTGAGTGACTGCGATGCGAGGCTTGATGGCGTTCACGAACGCAGTTTGCGAGTTCGCATCCCGGACCGCAACAGTGCTTCACGGGGGAAGCTGATTTGATTTGCCGCGAAAGGGCGCAGAGGACGCAGAGAGGGAAGAGGGAGGCCAACTCGTGTTCCCTTGCGACATCTCGCGAAAAATCTCCATTCGGACAAGGCTTCGGTCTTTTCAAGCCGCCGGGAGGTGGCTAGATTACGGCATGGACTCATTGATCTTCCCGGGCGGGAAGTTTCTCGGCATCGACTGGCACGTCTGGAAAGTCGTCGGCTGGCTCGGGAATGTCGTGTTCTTCTCCCGCTTCATCGTGCAGTGGTATGCCACGGAAAAACGCAAGCAGGTCGTCGTGCCTCAGGCCTTCTGGTGGCTGAGCCTCTGCGGCTCGCTGCTGCTGCTTTCCTATGCGTTCTACCGGAAGGACTCCGTGTTCATCTTCGCGAACCTCTTTTCGTGGATTCCCTACATCCGCAATCTGATCATCCACCGGCGGCACAAGGAGGCGCACATTTTGTGCTCATCCTGTTCGATGGACTGTCCTCCACAGGCCAATTACTGCTCGGACTGTGGGGCGCCCTTGAAGATGGATGGCGAGGCCACATTGCAGACGCCGAAGGCGGCCTGAGAATCACGCCCGAAACAGCAGCGCTGCTTGGTTTCCCCAAAATCCCGCTGAGACCGACAAGGCACTACTGACGGCCACCAGCCCGCTGGTGGCCTGCAACAGGTTCAGCTTTACCCCAGGATCCAAGCTCTGGCATTTGGCTGTGCCCGGAAGAACTTTTTTATTCAGGGCTTGGATCGATATTACTGCTTCCAATGCCGCCGACGCCCCAAGACAATGTCCCGTCACCGCTTTGGTGGAAGAGCAGGGAATCGTCGTTGCCATATCGCCTAGGGCGATGGTCAACGCGTTGGCTTCGGCGAGGTCATTCAGCACGGTACCGGTGCCATGGGCGTTGATGTAGCCGAGTTGTGCCGGAGCCACGCCTGCCAACGCGAGGGCCTCGGTGATGACGCGACTCAATTTGCCGCCGGTACGGTCCATGCCGACGCGCTCTTCTCCTTCGGTTGCCAATGCCCACCCCGCGAGTTGCGCCAGGATCGGCACCGTGCGCCGTTGCGCTGAAGCCAATGATTCCAAGATGAGGAAGCCCGCGCCTTCTCCGAGGACGATGCCGTTGCGCCCGGTGTCGAACGGTTTGCACGTTCGTCGAGGGTCGGCGTCGTGGCCAAGAATTCCCGTTGCATGAAGCTGGGCGATGACCAGCGGGTTCAGCGGGGCATCGACTCCGCCAGCGATGGCCACGTCCACCGTGCCGAGGAGGATTTGCTGGGCTGCGAGCGCGATGGCGGCCGCGCCGGAGGCGCACGTCGCCGAGACCGTCAAGGCGGGGCCATGTGCCGGAAAGGCAAGGGACAACATCCCGCTGACGTTGGCGAGGGAGCAATGCGCGGCGTCCGTAGGCCGGGCCCGGGCGCTCAGGCCTGCGGCGAGGGTGTCAGCGAGCTTACCCACTGCTCCACGCGAGGTGCCGACGAAGATGCCCACACGCTCCGGCTGGACCGGGCGGGTGTCGAGCTGTGCTGCAACCCAGGCCTCCGCTGTTGCTGCGTGGGCCAGTTGTGCACTGCGGTCCATCTTGCGCGTGAGCCTCGTGACGGGCGGGTCTGATGCGCGGCAGGCAGCGATATGCAGGGCTGGGGGTGCCAGTTCAGGAGGCAGCCAGGCAGCAGGGGATTCGCCGCGCAGCACGGCGGCCCACAGTTCCGCCACGGTCGAGCCCGCACCGCAATACGCACCCATGCCCGTCACGACGACGGGGCATTCTCGGAGCATGTGATGGAGCGGCGGCGGGTTCACGCGCGGGGCGGACAGGTAAACCAAAGCGTCGCCTTTTGCACGCACTTCCGCTTCACTCAGTCCCCATGAATGCTACGCAACGCGCTTTCGAGGGCCTCCTCGACCGTCACTTTGAAACGGCCCTGGCTGACAACCCTGTCTGGGCCAACCATGCCGGCCTTCGCGCCGGGGAAGGGAAACTGGGTCGCGCCACACTTGCGCACCTGCAACGCCAGGATAAACACCGTTGTCGCACGCTCGCCGCGCTCGACCAGCTCAACCCGCGCGATCTCGCCAACGAACAACACCTCGACCGCCTCGCGCTCCGCGCCATGCTCAATCGCGAATGCGAAGACTTCGCCCGGGGCCGACACGAAATCGATCCCGGCGGCCTGGATGCCGTGCTCAACCTGCTGCAGCACGAACTCCAGCGCGGGGATGACGAGCCGGCGCGCGCCCGGAAGAACATTCTTGCGGTTCTGCGCGAGACCCCCCGTTTTCTGGCTGAGGATGCCGCCGTCGTAACGCGGCCCGAGCGCGTCTGGCGCAAGGTCATGCAGCAGACCTTCGCCGGGGCGGGCGCGCTCTTCAATGCGGTGGACACGTTTCTCAAGAAACCCGCTACCACCGCTGCGCGGCGGGCCGCGCAGACCTATCACGACACCGTGATGGGCCGAACCCTGGCTCCGGAAGGTTCGTTCGCCATCGGGCCAGAGGCGATGCAGCGCCGCGTGCGGGAGCAGATTGGGTTGGACTACACGCTGGCCGAAATTGAAGCGCTGGCCTTGGGTGAGGTTCAGCGCGTTGGGGCCTTGCTCGACGGAGAGTGCAAAAAGTTTGGCAAGGGCCGGAGTGTCGAAGCCATCATTGCCGAGGCCCGGGCTGAGTGGAATCCCGGCTCCGATCTGCCCGCAGTGTATCGCGCCGAGACGCAACGGGTGGCTGACGCCTTTCGGGCTGCGCAGGCCGTAAGCTTTCCGGTGGGCGACGAACTCCAGGTGCGCCTCGTGCCGGAGTTCATGCGGCATCTCTATCCCACCGCTGCATACTCTTCGCCTGGTGCTTTTGAGAAGCGGCAGCGTGGCGTCTTCTGGGTCAACGATCTCAGCCTCACCAAGACCACTGAGGCGGACAAGCTCGCCGAGCGCCAGCAACACTTCGGCCTTAGCCTCACCAGTGCGCACGAGGCCTACCCGGGCCATCACCTTCAATTCGTCACCGCTAACCGCCACCCGCGCAAATGGCGACGCCTCTTCGCCCACGCCGTCTTCTACGAGGGCTGGACGCTCTGGTGCGAGCAGATGATGGTGGATCTTCAGATTGATCGCTCACCGTGGCTGCGCGTCCAGCAGCTTCATGACGCACTTTGGCGCGTGCACCGCATCCTCGTGGACTTGCGCCTTCAGACCGGGCGTTACACCTACGAGCAAGCCGCTGCGCATCTGCGGAAGCACCTTGGCTTCACCAAGGCCCGGAGCGAGGCCGAGATCAACTGGTATTCCGCTTCGCCCACCGTTCCCATGAGCTACTGGCTTGGCCGGCTGGAAAACGCCCGTCTCCACCAGCGCCTGGTTGGGCAACGCGGCTGGACCTTGCAGCAGTTCAACGACTGGCTGTTGAGCTTCGGTACCATTCCGCAGGCGTGGATTGAGCGGTATGGGCTGGAGTGAGCTGGTACCTGGGTTGGAACCGTCGCATTGGTTCGCAGCCAATTGTTTTGTTCGTCGATTTGAGCCTCAAACGAACGGAGTTGTGGCTGCGACCACCGGGACCATGGATTTGCAAAGGCGGCTGCGGCCAGGCATGCCGAGCTTTGAAAACGCCCTGGCAACGCCACTTGTTCACTGTCCACCCAGTATCCCCATCTCTTTGCGATGGTTGGGTGGCAACAGACCTGTTCACTTGAACTATCAATTTCCTGAAAACGGTTTGACTTGGCCTGCTCCCTGACGATACTCAGTTCAAACCGAACGACATATGCCGAGACTTGTCTTGCTAACAGAAGGATTCACCGGTCGGTCCTTCGAGTTGAAGGCTGAACGCTCCACCGTTGGGCGGTTGGAGGATAATAACTTTCAGATCCCCGCCCCGTCCGTTTCCAGCCATCACTGCGAAATTCTGCTCAAAGGCAATGATGTGGTTGTTAAGGACCTCGATTCGACCAATGGCACGTTTATCAATGGAGAGCAAATTTCCGAGCTGGGCCTGCAGGTGGGGCAGACCGTCCGGTTTGGCTCCATTGAGGCAAGGCTTGAAGCCTCAGCTCCGACCGGGGCCTCCGGCAAGAAGGTCCTCGACAAGACCGCCGTCCTTCCGCAGGGCGTCAAACTCAACGAATTTGAGACCGGCACTCAGAGGATCACGACCATCGACAAGAACGGTCCCTTCAAGAAGAAGACCAACAAGACCACGATGATTTTCATCATTGTGGGTGCCGTGCTGTTCATCGGCATTCTGGCGATTCTCGGCTTTGTCCTCTTCGGGAACAAGTAGCCTCGCCGGCTAGCCTTTCAGCCAGCCGCAAACGTCCTTCGCCGCGTAGGTGATGATGATGTCGGCTCCGGCCCGGCGCATTCCCAGCAACGCCTCTAGCGTCACGGCCCGTTCATCGATCCAGCCCTTCTCAGCCGCCGCCTTGATCATGGCGTGCTCGGCACTGACGGCGTAGGCCGCCGTGGGATAGCCAAAGGTGGTTTTCACCCGGTGCAGGATATCCAGATAGGCCAGCGCGGGCTTCACCATGACCATGTCCGCGCCCTCGGCGATATCAAGGGCGACTTCGCGCAACGCCTCTTCGGCATTGGCGGGATTCATCTGATAGCTCCTGCGGTCGCCAAATTGCGGGGCAGATTCGGCGGCCTCGCGGAAGGGGCCGTAGAACGCGGAGGCATACTTTGCCGCGTAGGACAGGATGGGCGTGTCTTGAAAGCCCGCCCCGTCCAAGGCGGTGCGGATCGCCCGCACCCGGCCGTCCATCATGTCGCTGGGGGCGACCACATCCGCTCCGGCCTCGGCATGGCTGACGGCGGCCCGGGCGAGGAGTTTGAGCGTGGGGTCGTTCAGGACCTTGCCGGCTGCGCGGTGTACGATGCCGCAGTGTCCGTGGCTCATGTACTCGCAAAGGCAGACATCCGTGATGACGAGCAGACCGGGCAGTTCACGTTTCAGCGCCCGGACGGCCTGCTGCACAATCCCATTGCGGGCATAAGCGCCGGAGGCCTTTTCGTCCTTGGTATCAGGAATGCCGAAGAGTAACACCGCCGGCACTCCTGCGGCGTGGGCGGCGGTTGCGTCCTTCACCAGTTCATCCACGCTGAGCTGGCTGACGCCCGGCATGGCTCCGATGGGACGGCGCACTTTGCTTCCTGGCCGGGCAAAAAAGGGCAGCACCAGCTGGCGGGCGTTTAGTTCCGTTTCAGCCACCATCCGCCGGAGAAGGGGGGACTGGCGCATCCGCCGCGGGCGGTAATCAGGAAACGCAGGCTGGTTCATCGCTGGGCGGAGACGGTGAGGTTGGTGTAACGGACAGCGTCCGGGTCGAGCATGGAAATGCTGAATGGAATCAGCTTGTGCGCATCCACCACCATCTTCGTATCCACAAATTTTCCGAGCGAAACACCATTCTTATCAAGCAGCTCGCATTCCACTTTCACGTCAAAATATGGCACATCAGAATGGTTGGTGATCATCCCGCGGACATATTGCAGCGCCGTGCCTGGTTGCTTTTCAACCTTCTGACTCAGGACGGCAATGCCTTCCGGGGCTGGCTTGCCGTCCGCGCCCTTCTTGGGCCGGATGGAAAGGTAATATTCGCCCCAACGCCAAGCAGCGACCAGCGTGAGCACCAGTACCAGACTAAATCCGATACGGCGCACCCAGTTGGGCTTTTCGTCAACCTTTACCGGAATCTTAACGGCGGTACCGCAATCTGGACACTGGGCCACCCCGGCCGGAACCTTGGTGCCACAGAAGTCGCATCGGACCGGCTTCGCGTCCGGATCGTCGGCCCCGTCCGCCCACTGGGTTTTGACCACCATGGACTTCTTGGCAGCGGGTTTGGCCCCGGCTTGGGAAGCGGGCGGCCGTGCGATGGGGTTCGCGGCGCGGGCGGCAGCGATGGCCGCTTTCTGGGCCTCGGTGAGCGGTTTGCCGGCGACCGGCTTGGCCTGGGGCGCAGCTGTGGCAACCGGGCGGGCGACGGGTTTGGCCTGGGCCGGTTGCGCCGGAGCAGGAGTTGCCGGAGCAGTAGGGGTGGGCGCAGCTACGGGGGCTTCGGGACCACCGGCGGCGGCATCCAGCACCGTCTGCTGGCCGCAGTGCGGGCAGTTTACCGTCATTCCGCGCGCACTGGCCGGAAAGGAAATACGCCCGTTGCAGTGGGCGCAGGGACTTTTCAAATATTGCTCTTGGCTCATGCGCGCAAAGCGTCGGCTCGAAAGTCGGTCAGTTGTATCAAATTCGAGCGCAGTATCTTCCGCTGCCACTCACATTCAACCAGAAAACCGACCGGCCTTCGTGTTTCATGGCGTTTCCGATGCCCCGGTCAGGGGGCCACTGATGACGGCCACGGCGCTGGCCTGGGCGAGGAAGTAACGGCTGGCCACCTCCCGTACCTGAGCCAGGGTGACGGCTTCGTAGCGCGCGTCATCCCCTTCGTTGTGCGCGTAGCCCAGGCCATACAGCTCATCGAGCGCGTGCAGCATGGCCTGTCCGCCGAGATCCTGCCGGGAGATCTTCTTCTGGCCTATGATCTTGGCCTTGGCGCGCTTCAATTCCACCTCGTTCAACCCCTCGGTGCGAAGCAGTTCGGCCTCGGCCAGCAGCTCCTTCTCCACCAGTCCGGCCTTTTCGGGTGAGGTGCCGCAATAGAACGCGAAGTAACCGGGTACCAATCCCGCCAGATGCTGCGCCCCGACGTAATAAGCCAGGCCAAGGCGCTCGCGGATGCGGGTGAAGAGGCGCGACCCCATGTCGCTGCATGCCTCCTGGATCAGATCCAGGGCGTAACGGTCATCGTGCCGCATCGTCGTGCCGGGGAAGCCGATGGCGATGACGGCCTGCTTTTTATCGCGGGTGTCGGAGGCGCGTCCGGGGGTGAATTGCGAATTGGCAATTGCGAGTTTCGAACTGGCTTTCGGCGCTGCCTTCCACTTGGCAAACGACTTCTTCACGGCGGCCACCACGCGCTTGGTTTCCACTGCGCCGTAGATCGCGAGCACGCAGTTCTCCGGCGTGACCAGTTGCTGGTGCAACGCGGCGAGGTCGGCAACTTGCATCCGCTTCACTGTCTCCTCGGTGCCGAGCGAATTCAAACCGTAGCCCGCATCGCCGAAGAGGGTGCGACGCATCAACTTGAAGCAGCTCGAGAGCAGCTCGTCGCGTTGATGGCGGAGATTGCCCAATTGAATCTCCCGTTCCCGTTCCAGCTCGGCCTTGGGGAAAGCCGGCCGCAGCAACACATCGCCGACCAGTTCCAGGCCCAGGGCGAAGTCGTCGCGCAGCACTTCCGCCGTGACGCCGATGCTGTTGTTGCCACTGTAGGTGTCGAGACTTCCACCGATGCTTTCGATCTCCGTCGCCAACTGCTCGGCGGTGCGGGTTTTGGTGCCCTTCATCATCACCTTGGCCAGCATTGAACTGGCCCCGCAGTTCGCCGCCTGTTCGGCCAGCACGCCGCCGCGCAAACCGGCACGAAAGTAAACAAACGGCAGACGGTGTTCTTCCTTCACGAGCAGGCGCAGCCCGTTGGGAAGCTGGAACAACTGGATGGCGCTCCGGCTGGTGACTTCAACACTCGCCGTGCTCTTGGGTGCGGTACCCTCGGGCAGCAACGCGTAGAGCGTGCGGTTTTCCGCCGTCAGATACTGGCGGGCGACGCGTTGGAGGTCAGCGGGCGTGAGGCGGCGGACGGAGTCGAGGAAACGCTGGGAGAAGTTCAGGTCGCTTGCGGCGAGCCAGTTGCCTCCGAGGTCCTGCGCCTGACCGGCCATCGTCTTGCGGGTGGCCAGGGTGCCGGAGGTGAACTGCTTCACGGCCTTGGACAGTTCGGTCTTCGCGACTGGTTTGGCCTTCATCTTTTCCACCTCGGCGAGCATCGCGTCGCGGGCGGCAGTGAACTTGTCTGCGTCCACCACCCCACTCATGCCAAAGAGGCCGGGCAAGCCGGGGTTGTAGGTCCAGGCGTCGGCGGAATGCGCTAGCGCCTGTTTCTCCCGGACGCTCTGAAAGAGCCGGGAGCTGCGCCCGCTCCCCAGCAAGGTCGCCAGCACGTCCAGTGCAGGAATGTCAGCATGCCGCACGTCGGGGATGTGCCAGGAGAAGTGGAAGTGCCCCAGCTCGATGGGGGCTTCCTCGATGGTTTCGCGGGCGGCGGCCTGGGTGGGTTCCTCGGGTAACACCATCGGAGGGATTGCCCGGGAAGGGGTTTTCGCCCAGGCGTTCTTGATTTGCGCGAGCACTTCGGCGGCGACGAAATCACCTACGACCACGAAGAAGACATTGTTCGGGGCGTAACGCTCCCGGTAATAACTGACGATGTCTTCCCGCTTGAGCGTGTCGAAGATGTCCCGGTAGCCGATGATCGTGAAACGGTACGGGCTGCGCGTGTAAGCCGTTTCAAAGAGCCGGCGGCCAGCCCGGCGACCGGGATCGTCGTGGCCCATGTCCATTTCGCGCCGGATGACATCCAGTTCCTTGATCAGCTCGTCCTCCGGGAGGGTCGCGTTTTGCATGATGTCGCACAGCACGTCCACAGCCACCCGGGTGCCGGTGTTCGGGGCATCGATGTGATACACGGTGCGGTCAAAGCTCGTGTAGGCGTTCATGTAGCCGCCCGCGTCCTGCACCTCCTGGTCGATCTTGCCGGGCGGCCGCGTCGCGGTGCCCTTGAAAAGCATGTGTTCCAGCACGTGGCTCAAACCCGCCCCCAGCCAGCGGCCTTCATGCACGCTGCCGGTCTGCGCCCAGGCCTGCACCGATACGACCGGCGCACAGCGATCTTCGCGCAGGACGACCGTCAGGCCGTTGTCGAGCGTGGTGACCGTGGTGCCCGGGGGAATGGCCGGAAGTGAACCAGTGGAAAGCGATGAACGATGAGGTGCGCGGGCAACAGCCATAATCAGGGCGCGGAACGTAGCGGGTTCCCGCCCAGACCGCAAATGGAGAGAAGTCCAAGTTTGAGGCAAAACAACCGCAGGTGGGTTTCTGCCTAAGAGGGAAGTAATCGCGCAACAGGCTTCCGCCTTGCCCGGTGCGATTTTTTTTGCTACGTACTTCACCCCAGCCGGCCATGATACCCTCGTTTAACGACCAAAAGCTCCGCTTTTCCCGCTCTTTGGAGCGCAAGGAGCTGCCTGATGGCACCCGCTTGCTCAAGCAGACCAATCGCGGAGAATATCTTGGCCTGAGCGCCCAGCAGGAGAACATCCTGTTGGAATTCGATGGTCAGCGCACCGTGCAGGACGTGCTGCAACGGCTCCTGCACCTCGAAGGTCATCCGAAGATCGGCGCGTTTTACGATTTGGTGATCTCGGCCAAGACCAAGGGGTTTCTTGCGCCTGTCGGTCTGACCACGGCGAATACGGACCACGTGACGGGCAGCCAGTGGCCCGTCCGGTGCACGACTTCGGGCGCCCTCGCGCTGGCCTGCTGCCTCATTGCGGCGGGCGCGACGGCGGTCATGGTATCTGATGTCCCGCTCATACCGGATTTGCCGGGCTGGTTTCTCATGCTGTTTTGCGTCTCCGCGTGCTTGAGCCTGGCCAATCTGCTCGCCGGAGCCGTCCTGAGCGGACTGGGGCGCGAAGTGTACCAGCCGGAAGTGCGGCTGGACCTGGTGCTGCCGTTTTTCTCAGTGGACACCCGGGACGCTTTGATGGGCGGCCGGACGGTTGAGGCGCTGACCGCGTTGCAGATGCTGGCGGCCCCCTTTGCGTTCGCCTTGGTGGGGTGGGCGGCGAACTCCACGCCGGTCTTCCTCGCCGGCTGGGTTACTGCGCTGGTGCTGACCTCGCCGTTTGGCGGCTCACCGGCGCATGCGTTGCTGCACGCGCTGTTCCGCAAGCGTCACGAACTGCCGCGCTGTGCGGATACGTTTCTGAACCAGAAGTTCCTTTCGCAACTGCTCAACTGGAAGGAGTCCTTGAGTGAAGAGCGTTACTTCATCATGCACTCGACCTGGGCGGTGCTCTGGCTGGGCGCGGTGTTCCGGTTTGCCTCAGAGCTGTTGAGCCGGCAGTCCAACCTGCTGTTTGAACCAGGCGCGCAGTCGGTGATTCTGGTGCTCGCGCTCGTGGTAGCCTCCCCGCTGGTTTATGGCCTGTGGCTGGTGGCCAAGGCGGGGCATCGTGTGCTCGCGCCCCGGCTGTCTTCGGCCGAGTCGGGCTTGTCGCGCAGTCCCAACGGCGCACAACGGCCCGGCACCGAGGAGACTGTTAAGTTTCTCTCCGGCACGTTGCTATTCTCCCAGCTCTCACCCGAGGAGGTCCGGCAGGTCGCCGAAGCTATGGATTTTATCACTGTGCCGGCGGGCACCTTGATCATCCGTGAGCGCGATCCCGGCGACCAGATGTTTGCCATCCGCCGGGGTCGGGTCGAAGTGCAGAAGGAGGACGAGGCCGGCGCGGCCCGGCCGGTCGCGCAGCTCAGCGCCGGTGATGTTTTTGGCGAGGTTGCCCTGCTGCAACAAACGCCCCGTAACAGTTCGGTTGTGGCCGTCGAGGTCACCGAGTTGTTCGCGCTGAAGAAGGTGGACTTTGACCGCTTGCTGCTCTCGACGCTCGGGGCCAAGAAGATTCAGGAGGCCGTGCAGGTTTGTGCGTTCCTGCGGCGCAATTCGCTCTTTGCGGACTGGCCGCCGCATGCGCTGATGAAGGTGGCCGGGCAGTTTACCTTCCAGGATTGTAGCGCCGGTGCGGAAGTCATCAAGGAAGGCCGGCTCAACGAGTGGTTCTACATCATTTACGAAGGCGAGTTCGGCGTGCGCAAGAAAGGGACGCAGGTGGCGACCCTCGGGCCGGGTGATTTCTGCGGCGAGATCAGCCTGCTGCAAGGCACGGCGGCATCCGCGGATGTCTCCGCGACCCGCAACAGCCGCTGTCTCAGGCTGGGCAAGGAAAGCTTCCTGCAACTCATCAGCCGCGATTTTCTCACCGGCATCGCCATCGAGCGCACTTCCGACCGGCGCGTGGTGGAGCTGAAGAAGAAAGGCGGGACGCTGTGAGCGCTCTTCTCAAGCTACTGCCCGTGGCCGCCGCCGCCGGCGTCGCCGTCATGAATGCCGACACGTTGAAGAAGAATCTCAACGTCATCGGCAAGGTGCAGGTCGCCGCTACTTCAGGGGTCGAGATGCAGGGCATCGCTGACGCCGTGGCCCAGGATTTTGTCGATACCAAGGACCTGCCGGTTGACGACTTTGGTGCGTTTCTGAAGGAAAACATGCGCGAAAAGGGCGGGAAGGAAACGCGTGACAAGTCCAAGGACCCGTGGGGCACCGCGTACCGGCTAGCCTTGGACGTGCCGAAGAACGGCTTCATCGTCCAGTCCGCCGGGCCAGATAAGTCGTGGAAGACCGACGATGATCTCAACTACTTCTACTCCCTCACCGGCATTGCCGGGAAGAATGCGATCAGCGCCGAGCTGGCCAGCCGGGCGCACGCCGCATCCTTGAAGCAGGGCACCAGCGCCAGCCTCGCCAGCGCGGGAGGCCCCAGCAGTACGAATGCGAGCAAACCGGCTCCTGCCACTCCCAAGACCAACGCTCCACCGGTGAAACCGTCCCAATCGGAAGAGGAAACCACGCGCAAGGTCATCGAATCCCAGACCAAGCGGGCCGCCGCTGGCGATCCCCAGGCGTCGTTCGACCTTGCGATGCGCTACGTCACGGAGAACGGCGTGTTCAAGGACTACGGTGAAGCGAAGAAGCTGCTCGAACAGGCCGTAAAAAATGCCGACTCCCAGACTCTCAAGGACAAGGCTCAGACCCAGCTCGACAACCTGAACAAGGTGCTGGGCAAATAGTGCGATGCCGTGGCAAGCACCCAGCCGTAGTCGCAGGCTTCAGCCTGCGCGTAAAACCTGCCCGCCATAACCGGCAGGTTGTGCCTACCGCAGCGCGGACAACTTTCTCCCTCTTCCAATGGAAGTGCGCCGGGTGAGCATTCTCCCAACGACCGGTTCGCGCTTGGAATCCCTGAACACCGTGCCGGCGACTTGCAGTCGCCGTCCGTGGGGTACAACAGGCCGTACCAGCTTGGAGCAATCCCACCCGCAACGCGGCGACTGCAAGTCGCCGGTACGACGTTCAGGAGGAGGGAAGACAGCCTCCCTTCAGCCAGATGTCACGTGGATTGCGTATTCCGCTGGCGGCTACAGGCTGCCAGTCACTGCTTCGGCAGCCACTTCTCCCAGTTCTTCGCATAGGCATCCACGTTCGCCTTCGTTACCGCGATGAGCGGGGTGACATCCATGGGCGAGGCGGGGTTCTTCTTATAGTGGAGTTTGTTGAAGAGGTGCTGCACCGCGTGCTGGCCATAGCCATAAACGTCCTGCGCGAGGAGCATTTCCACATGTCCGCTTTTCACGTAGGCGAGCTGCGGGGGGAGCGCATCCACGGAGACGCACTTGACGGTGCCGGCTGGCCACTTGAGTGCGTTGCCGGTGAAGAGCGGCCAGCCGCCGAGCAGCCCCCAGCCGGTGATGTCGGGGTTGGACTGCTGCACCTGTTCGATCTTCGCGACGGCGTCCTGCGGCGTCTCCTTGTGGTAGAAGATGTCGAGCACCTTGATGCCCGGAGAGAGCTTCGCGGCGGCGCGGAAGCCGGCGGCACGCTGCTGGAGGTTCTGCGCGTTCGGGTTGCCGTCGATGGCGGCGACCGTGCCCTTGCCGCCCATGAGCTTGGCCAGCTCGATAAAGGTCTGCTCACCGCATTTGTAATCGTCGATGCCGATGCTCACGAAGCGTTTGCTCGCCGGGGCGTCGCCCGAGAACGTCACCACCGGCACGCCCTGGCGGTCGGCCTTGTTGATGGCGTCGGTCAGCTTGTTGGCGTCCGAGCAGGAGATGATGATGCCGTCGGTGCCGGCGAGGACGAGCTGTTCGATGTATTCGGCCTGGCGCTGGGCGTCCTCCTCGTTGGGCGTCCGCCAGTCGATCTTGATCTTGATGCCGTGCTTGGCGCTGAGCTCCTTCGCCATGTCCTCGGCCCCGGCGCGGGCGGCGAGGAAGAACATGTTGCCCTGCGACTTGGCAATCATGCCGAAGGAATAACTCTTCTGGGCCTGGGCCAGCAGCGGCGCAGTCGCGGCGAACACGGCGACCGTGCGAAGAAAGGAACGGCGAACGGATTTCATGACCGCGAAGCGTACCGGACACGGCAACGGCGGGCGATAAAAAGTTGGCCGCCTCAACCGGAAGGGGCGCATCTTGACATTGCCCCCGAGGGCGAAATCTTCCGGAGCGCGGCTGTGTCGCGGAGACCAGCCGCAGCAGCTGCGCTTGGCAGGAGGCGTTGCGGCGTTCCGTCCCCGTTCGGCACTCCGACCTTGCTGCGGCTGGTCCCGCGCCGAGCGGGACACAGCCGCGCTCCGGGGGCAGTGCCAATATGCACCTTAACCTGAAGCGCAGTCGGACGGATGCGTGCGCGCTTGCCGCCGGGCGCTGTTCGGCCAAGACTGCGGCGTGCCATACAACTTCATTCGCTGGATGCGGGTGCTGCTGGCCCTGCCGCTGCTCTGGGCCACCGGTTGCACCACGCCTCGGCCGGGCGCGCTGCTGAAACGGCAGGGCGACGAGATCGTCGTGGCCGGGCAGCTCTTCCACACGGGCACGCATGTCGTGACGTGGATGGACCCGAACGGCTACGATGCCTACCGCACCGAGCGGCGGTTCGCCCCGTTCGATCAATCGTCGTGGGAAACTTCCAAGGTGGCCGTGGCCGCGCTCAAGACCCCGAACCGGTTTGGCCTGCGCAAGGACGGCCTGAACGACACGCAAGTTGAGAAGGTGCGGGGCGGTGGGTGGGATCTGCCGTTGCTGCGCGACCAAGTGGATCAATTCGTCCTGCACTTCGATGCGGCGGGCACTAGCCGGCAGTGCTTCAAGGTGCTGCACGACAACCGCTGCCTGAGCGTTCATTTCATGCTCGATCTGGACGGGACGATCTACCAGACGCTCGATCTCAAGGAGCGTGCGTGGCACGCGACGACTTCCAACACGCGCAGCATCGGCATTGAGATTGCGAACATCGGGGCCTTTGCCCCCGGGGAGCAGAAGATGTTCGAGGAATGGTATCAGCGGGATGACACCGGCTGGCCGCGCGTGGTGATGCCGGCGCGTTTTGGCGAGGCGGGCCTCCTGACCCCGAACTTCATCGCCCGGCCGGCACGGAAGGATCCGGTCGTTGGCCCGGTGCAGGGGCGGCAGTTGCAGCAGTACGATTTCACGCCGCAACAATATGCCGCGCTGGTGAAGCTCACGGCCACGCTCTGCAAGGTGTTTCCCAAAATCCGCTGCGACTACCCGCGCGGTTCGGACGGCCGGCTTTTTACGAGCAAGCTGCCTGACGAGGCGTTGGACAAATACCGGGGCATCCTCGGCCACTACCACATCCAGACCAACAAGGTGGACCCCGGCCCGGCGTTCCAGTGGGAGCGCGTCATTGGCGAGGCGAACAAACTGCTGAAATGAAGCATTTCAAGGCCATCGCCGCGATGTCGCTGAACCGCGTCATCGGGGACGGCAACAAGATTCCCTGGCACCTGCCGGAAGACTTCAAATGGTTCAAGGAAAAGACCACGGGCAACATTGCCGTCATGGGCCGGAAGACCTTTGAAAGCCTGCCGGGCGTGCTGCCCAACCGCCGCATGCTGGTGCTCACCCGGCACCCGAGGGTGTTGGTACGAAACCACCCCGAGATTTTTGGCCAGTTCAAGGAGTGGCGCGGGGGCAAGCACCTGCGCAAGCCCTATCAAATGCGGTTCACGCGCCTGGATGGCAATCCGCACGGTGATTTGTGGGTGTTCAAGTCACTCGACTTGATCGATCCCAAGGATTTCCAGTGCGAGATTTTCATCTGCGGCGGGGCGCAAATCTACGAGCAGGCGTTGCCGCTGTGTGAGGAGCTTTTCCTGACCGTCGTGAAGCGCGAGGTGCCCGGAGATGCTTTCTTCCCGCCGTTCGAAGACAACTTTGAACTGGTCGCGGAACTCCGCGACACGCCGGAGTTTAAGATTCTGCACTACCGGCGGCGCGGGTAATTCCAATTACTGGAACACTCTAGGCGAAGCCCCTGCTTTGAACCAGCGACCGCGCGATCGCATCGCGCGAACCGAAGCGAGTCAGAAAAATGGGCGGTGGCTGGAGTTAAAATTATTCAGTCCCCATGTTTCTGGGCCTATTTGACCGAGTTCTGTTACCTTGAGGTGCTGTGCACTTCAAGGTCGGGTTGAAGGTCCCAGCCGGGTTTCGGCCTGGATCAGCGCCTCGGCGAAACGCCGGCCCACGTCGAGCGTGCCGGCGGTGTCGTAGTGCGCGCTGTTGGCGATGGTGGCGCTGGCCGTGTCCACATAGGCGCAACGCGGGTCCTTGGCGGCGAGGGCCTGCTGGGCCTCGATGATCTTGGGCATGAAGGCGTTCTTGCCGCCGCCGAACTTGGTGTTGACCGCGACCAGCGCGATGAGTTGCGGAGCATCAAGGTCCTTCCGCAGGGCGGCGATCATGTCGCCGAGGGCCTGCGTGTAACGCGGAGCGGCAGTGGCGTTCGCATCGCTTTCCCCCTGCACCCACGCGAGCGCCCGGATGCGGAGGGTGACTCCGTCCGCCTTGGCCGCAGCAATGGCGGCTTTCGTTTCAGACACAAGCGCGCGGTAGCACGAACCGCCGGTGCCGGGATCGGCGGGGTTCCAATCCTGCGCCATGCCCGTGCCGCTCCAAGCAGCCTTTACGACGGCCAGCGGCTTCTTCTCCTTCGCCACGAGGGCACGTGCGAGTCCGATCTCGGGACCAAACCCACCGTCGGCATTGGCGAAGTTGCCGTATTGGCGCGGGCCTTTCGTCTTGGGTGCGGGATTGCCCTTGGGCTGAGGCTGGAGGTGCGTCCACTTGCCGCCGCTGGTGGTGTCGAACTCATCGGGCGGAGGGTCGCCTGCGCGGAACCAGAAGAGCACGTCCTTGTCCGCCGCGTCGGCGGGCAGTTCGGAGGGCTTGGCATCGTAGCCCACGGCGTTGGACTGGCCGGCGATGAGGATGAGATCGCGCGTCTCGGCGGCGGGGGATTGGCCGCAAAGAACGCAAAGGAGCGCAAGTAGTGGTGCAGCGTGCTTTTGAGTCATGGTTTTTCTCTCCGTGTGTTCCATTTGTCTCCCTCTTGAACTGTCAGCAATCTGATTTGCCGGTGAACAACCTCCTGTTCTGAACCTCCTCGGCGAGTGAGTGGAGCTGGTGTGGTTCCGAGATTCGGAGAGAACCACAGAATTTCGGAGTGATACGGCAACTTGGTGCCATACTCGATATGATTGAGCATAAACCTCGAGCCCAGCGCTTGTTTCGGGTGTGAGCCAACAATGTCGTTAATCGAGCGGTTGCCCTTCGGATCGCCGAAGTCATGAGGCACCATGAGAACCACGATGGGGTCGATTGCTACGATGTGAAACGTAAACGGTGCTAGGCGTTGCCTGTAGCTTCCAACACTAGACCCTGACTCCGGCCATCGGTCAAAATAGCCAAGCTTCTTGAGGTGGCTATCAATCGAGTCAGCAATACTCATCACATCTCGTCGGTCTCCTGAAGATGTGCTCCAGACACTGTCGTCAGCGTCGCTCGTGTGCATGAGACCGGCGAAATATGACCTCGTAAATTCCCTCACCTGAACTCCAGGAGCCATCCAAGGGCCATCAACTGGTTGCTCCTCCCACTTAGCGGACAGGCGGCTGGCAGTTGAACACGAACAAAGCAGGAGGGCACCACACGTGAGTGCAACCAAGAGTGAGCGACTGGTCATGGTGGTGGTCATAGCACGGGCATTCCCATGAGTTGAGCAGAATCACTTGGCGAGCGCCGCGATTTCCTCCGCCGGCACCGCGCGATGCATCACCAGCGTCCGGCCGATCAGTCCGCGATAGTAGGCGTCGTGAAAATAAAAGATCTCCGCACCGAGGATGAGCGAGGGGACGATGAGCGAGTCAGCCGGGAATTTCTTGGTCAGACCTTCGCCGACGGGCTGGCCGTCGAGGTAGAGGCGTACGAGCCACTGGCCGTCCTTGGGCTCGGCGGTCATGGCGACGTGATACCAGCGGTCGGCCGCGATGGTGGCGGACGAAGTGACGGTGTCGTTTACGTTGATGCGCGCGGCGAGTTGATAGGGGGCCTTGCCACCATGAAGGCCGAGGACGAAGCGGCGTGCGCCGTAACCGAGGATGTCGCCTTTGCCGCCGTGGCCGGACTTGCCCATCTCAGGCGCGGGCTTGATCCACGCGGCGAGGGTAAGCCCCGGGATGGGCGCGCCGCCGCCGTGATGGCCGGTGAGGGCGAGCGGGAGAGTGTCCTTGCCAGCATAGCTGGGGTGGCTGAGGTAGAAACGATTCAGGCCACTGTCGAGCCGGTAGTCCTTGCGACCGGTGAGGTTGTCAGCGAAGCGCAGGGCAGGGTGGCCGGCGTCGGTGACGAAGTCGAGGTTCGCCAAATCGAGGTGGCCGAGACCGCCGCCGCTGCCGTGGTTCAGCACCACCAATCCCTTGCCTTCAAGCATCCGGTAATCCGCCACGGCTCCGGCGGGCGCGGGCGGGATGGCAGCCGGCTGGTCGTTCGCCTGCGCCAATACTCCGGCGGGCAAGGACTCGCCGTCGGCCAGCTTGCGGAACTCCACGTCGGTGACGAGAAAGTCGCCGGTGCCCGCGTTGCCGAAAGCGATCTCCAGCACGCCGGCGTCCTCGGGTACGTCGAGCACGAAACCCTGCTTGCGCCAGGCGAAGGTGCCGTTGCCGATGTAATGGCGCGCCTCGGCGAGCTTCTTATTCGTCTTGGCCTGGCTGGCGATCAGCTCGATGCGTCCGCCGGGGCCGTGGAGGTTGTCCGCCTTGACCATGGCGGTCACGGCGTAGCGGCCTTTCGCGAGCGGCACGGCCTTGGCGAGGTTCGCTTTGCCGAAGGAAGCCGCGCCGAGCTTCATGGCGAAGCCGCTGCCCGCACCACAGTTCTGCTCCAGTTCGTAGGTGGGGCGCGTGTTGTGCGCCGTCATGAAAGGCGTGCGTCCGAGAATCCACGATTCGCTCATGGGCACAAACTGCGAGAAGGTCAGCTTCGGCCATTCGTCGGAGAAGATATAGTGGTGCTTGGGATCGAGTGTGGGTGCGTCGTAAACTTTGGACTCGTCGAAGAGCGATTTTGCCTCGGCCGCCGGTACGCCGGTGTAACGGTATTTCACTTCGAGCCGCGTGCCGGGCTTGGGCGTCTCCGGTGCGAAGCTCACGCCGGTGTCGTAGAAGGCGGCGCAGACAGCGGTGTTGAGCTTGCGGCCGGTGCTGGTGCCGCTGCTGATGTCATACTCCACCGCCGGGGCGATGTGCATTTGTTCCAGGTGCCGGCCAAACCATACCCGGGTGCCGCCCGCCGTTTCCAAGTCGTATTGCGGTCCGGGATCAATGGGATAGACGGGGCGATGATACAGGGAACCACCGCTCTTCTTCGCGACGAGATACTGCCAGCGGAACGGGTCCAATGGCGTGTGATGCTCGAAGTCGAAGCCATAGCGGAAGTAGAACGGTTCGCCAGGCAGGACCTCCAGCGCGCTCTCGATGTCGTAGGTGTACGTGCCGCGCTTCGCATCAAAACCAACGGTCAACGTGCTCTGCGTGGTGAAGCGGTGCTTTACGCTGCGCGCGGACCAGGTGGCTTTGAGCGACTTGCCGCCACCACTCGTGACCGGCGCGGTCCATTTACTGTCGGCGTCCTTAAATGCCCCTTGGTTCGCCAGATCCCAATGGGAGTCAAACGTGAGCTGGGGCTTGTAGCCGGGCCGGAGTTTGGCGAAAACGCTGGGGTCCTTTTCGTAGTGGAGCTGGAGGACCGGTTCGTCGCCATCGAAGACAAACTGTCTTCCACCGAGGAAGGGACGGACGGAGAAGTTCGGCGAATGCGGCGGCATCGGACGAGGGCTGCGCGGCGGCGGGCCGACTGACACCTCGCTGAAGGCGGCCTTCGCACCGTCGTTGATACCGATGCCGATAGCCCCTGAGGTCAGGGGGAGGAAACGGTCCTGCCAGTTGACCTTTTCCACTCCATCCAAGCTCACCTTAAGGGTGGAGCCATGTGCGCTGGCCACGAGTTTGTGCGGCTCCTTCAGTTTCACTGCGCACGGCACCACCTGCACGTAGCCGCCCTCCGGCCACTTCACCACGGCGATGATCTGATACTTGTGCGAAAGCTGGACGCGATAGCCGCTGTTCGTTCCAGCACGCAGCAGCACGCCCGCATCGAATCCGCCATCACTGAAGGTGGCATCTGGCCACGCGCTCCAGCCCTGGCCAAAGAAGCGGGTCGTCTTCGCCGGCTCGGCGATGGTGATGATCGCCGCGACCTGCACGTCGGTGAACTCCTTGGTTGCCCGGAGCGAACTCCACTTGTCACCGGTCAAGGTCGCGGTCGTGTCGGTGACAACCGCGCCTTTCCAATCCGCTGGAATCGGGACCCATGCTGTCAGCGACTCAGCGGCTGTCGCAGACAGGCAGGCAGTGAGGAGGCAGAGCAGGGCAGCGGCTTTCATCGGTCGGCTATTTGGTGGCTTTGACGCCGGACAGCGGATACGCGCTGACGGTGTCCCAGGCGATTTGCTGGAGCAGCGGGCGCAACTCGGGACTGAGTTTGTCCAGGCTGGCGTTGGTATCTTTGAGGCCGACGGGCGAGATCTTGTAGATACAGGCGAAGTTGCAGTAGGTGGCGAGCGCGAGGATGGGCTCCTTGCCGTGGCCTATCAGATCGCCGAAAAGGTCGGTTTGTTTTGTGAGGCCGGGCGCTTTGCCAGAGGCGATCAAATCCCGCAGTTTCATCACGGCATCACCAACCGGGACAATGCTGACGGCGTCGCGGCCCAAGCCCTTGTTCAGGGCGGCGATCTGGGCTTCGAGGTTCGTGCGCCACTTGAGGGTTGCGCTGCGGACGATATCGAGCGAGCGGGTGTCGCGGTCCTCGTTTTTCGCAATCTTGTCGGAGCCTTCCCAGCCATCCCATGGCATCCAGGAGTGCTGCACGAGGAAGCGCATTTTCGGATTATGCTTGGCGCCGAGTTCGACAAAGCGGTCGATGCCTTCGTCGGGCAAGTACACGTGCGGCGACATCGTCATGACATCCACCTCGCCGGCGGTGAGCGCGGGCTTGGCCTTCTGTTTTTCGTCGGGGAGGTTCCAATGCTGGATGACCTTCGATCCGCCAATCATCTGCGCGGCGACGAGCTTGTGCCCCTCGATGCCCGCTGCCTGCGCGAGGGTAGCCAGCCGGGGTGCGATGAAGATGTGGAAACTGTGCGCCGTAACCAGCACGCGCTCGCCTTTCGGCGGGTCGGCGGCGAGCAGCGAGGTGCCCAGAAGGGCGAGGACGCAGACGAGACGAAGGAATAGCATGGTCAGCGTGCGACGGGCCGGGGGCTGGATGAATTCATGGGGAGACGGGACTCAGTTCGGAGCAAAGGCGAACGAGAAGACCGTGGCCTTCTGGATTTCCAACTGCACGCGCACCGATTGGTTCAGCACCGCGGTGGCATCAGCGGCAGCCCCGTCGGTCGTCGTGGCAGTGAGCCTAGGCCCGTCCACGAGCACCTTGCCTGCGGCGTCGATCAAACTGGCCTTCACCCAGCCGCCTGGTGTCACGTCGGCGGTGATGCGCAAGGCCTTGCCGTTGGCCTTCAACGCTTGGGTGATGACGATGGCCGGGCGCGTTTCAACCGTGGGCGTGTAGCCGGCGAATCCGTCCGGACGCAGCGTGGCCAGCGCGAGGAAGCCGTCGCGCCAGTCCGTGTGCGGGCCGTTGGACGCGCCGTAGTAAAGCCGGATGCCGTCCTTCAGAACGACCGGAACGGCGGCGGGATAGACGCAGCCCCAGTCATACGCGCCCGGCTGATTCGCCGCGGGGATGAGCGCCTTGCCTGGTAGGATGCGATGCCATGTGACGGTGTCGGGGCTCCACGCGAGTTCGCAGTGCGTGCGGTCGGTCTTCGTGTTGAACATGGCGAGCAGACCCAGATACACGCCCGCGTGGCGGAACACCGGCATGGCGTAAGTCTGGTTCTCCCGGTCGCCGCGCAACACCTCGACGGCCTTGGTCCAGTGGATGAAATCAGGACTCTCCGTGCGGCCAACCAGTCGCTGATCCGTCTTCAACCGCGTGATGCCGACGTACTTACCCAGCTCGGGCGACCAGAAGGCGTTGTTGTGCGTGTCGCCGGGCACGTTGATTTCCGGGCACAAGATGGGTTCGCTCCACTTTAGCCCATCTGGCGAGAAGGCCACGGACATCTTCCGAACGGACTCCGAGGTGCGGGAGAAAAGCTTGAAGCGACGGGCGGGGTCAGGGTCCTGGGCGTCGCGAAAAATGCCGGATCCATGCGGGCGCCGGGCCACGAGATTGTTGGCCTTGCTGCCGTTGAACTCGATCAGTCCCAACGCCGGCTTTTCCCACATCAAGCCGTCGCGCGAGGTCGCGTAACACAGGCCCATTTCGCGGTCATGTGGCTTGTAGTGGGACGTGGCGCGTTGCGCTGGCGGGGTTTCGTTGACGGACGGGTCCACGATGAACGGGCTGTACCAGCAGCGGTAGAGTTGCGCGGACTCATCGAAGGCGAGGTTGGCGTAGAGGTTGTCAAAGCGGACCTCCCAGGGCTGGTCCTCCTTGAAGAGCGGGTTTTGTGGATGCTTGGTGACGGTGCCGAGGCGCAGTTCGGCGTTTTCGGTGCGCTCGATTACGCGACTGTCGAGCAACAGGTAACGATCCCGGACGGCCAGTGCGGTGGCGTCGGCGGCTGAAATGAGGGCGATACTGAAATGAAAGGCTCCGAATAAGCAGAGCAGACGGACGTTGGACATGGCCAGCGTGCGACGGGCCGGCCAGGCCGGGCATTCAGTCGGGCGCATCTTGACGCTGCTCCCGAGGAACGAAAACTTCCGGAGCGCGGCTGTGTCGCGGAGACCAGCCGCTGCGGCTGCGCTTGGCAGGAGGCGTTGCGACGTTTCGTCCCCGGTCAGCAGTCTGACTTTGCTGCGGCTGATCCCGCTCCGAGCGGGACACAGCCGCGCTCCGGGGGCAGTGGCAAGATGCGCCCCATTCAGTCGGGCCGATAATTCTCCGCTCGCCCAATCTGACTGGCTGGGCTTCACTCCCGCCGACCGCATCACCATGAACACTGCCACGACCGTCCCCTCGGAACCGCACGCCGTGCGCGCCGAAGTCCGCAAGGCCTATGCCGCTGTCGCCGCCCGGGCGGCCAACTGCGGACCAGGGGCTGCGTCCACCTGTTGCGGCGGCGGTGGACCACCTGCCATCGGGGCGGAGAAGCTTGGTTACAACGCGGACGAAATCGCCGCCGCGCCCGAAGGGGCGGACCTCGGCCTTGGTTGCGGCAACCCCCACGCCATCGCGGCGCTGAAGCCGGGCGAGACCGTGCTGGACCTCGGCAGTGGTGCGGGCTTCGACTGTTTCCTTGCCGCGCGCGCCGTCGGCCCGACCGGCCGGGTCATCGGCGTGGACATGACCATGGCAATGGTGCTCAAAGCCCGTGAGAACGCCACGAAGACCGGCGTCCGGCACGTTGAGTTCCGCCTCGGTGAAATCGAATCGCTGCCCGTGGATTCCAACTCCGTGGACGTGATCCTCTCCAACTGCGTGATCAACCTTTCGCCCGACAAACCGCGCGCCTTCCGCGACGCCTTTCGCGTGCTGCGTTCTGGTGGCCGGCTGGCCATTGCTGACACCGTCCGCACCGCTGATTTGCCGGCGGACATCATGGCGGATCTCGCGGCGCACTGCGGCTGTGTGGCGGGAGCCGCTTCGATCGAGGAACTGCAAACGATGCTGAGTGAGGCGGGTTTCGCGGACATCCGCATCACGCCGATGGATGCGAGCCGCGAGTTCATCCACGGCTGGCTCCCGGGCAAGAACCCCGGTGATTACGTGCTCTCTGCGAGCATTGAAGCGGTGAAGCGGTAGGCCCTTCGCTACGCCATGAGCGCCGTGCAGCGGAACGACGTGATCACGCTCGTGCTCCTTCCGGGTTTGGATGGGACGGAGATTTTCTTCGGACCGTTGCTGCGCCATCTCCCGGCGTGGATTCGCCCGGTCGTGATCCAGTATCCAACCACGGGGGCCAATGACTATCGTCACTTGGTGGAGGTCGTGCGTGAGCAGGTGGCGTCTCTGGGTCGCTTCGCCGTGTTCGGCTGGTCCTTCGGCGGGCCGCTGGCGCTCATGCTCGCCAGCGAGCGGCCGGCGGATGTGACCTCCGTCGTGCTCTGCGGCAGCTTCGTCACCCCGCCAAAGCCCCGGCTGGTGCCATTCAGATTTGCGCTCCGGGGACCGGTGATCGCCACCGTGCGGGCGCTACGCCGCACCCGGCTGCTGCTGCCGGGCTACGCAACCACCGAACTGCGCCGCGCGAAGGCGAGTACGTGGAAACGCATTGATGCGCACGTGCTGGCCGCGCGCGCGCGGGCCGCCCTGGGCGTGGATGCCCGGCCGCATCTCCGCGAATGCCGCGCCCGGCTGATGTATCTGGCTTCCACGCGCGACGAGGTCATCCGCCGCCACTGTCTCGAAGAAATCGTCGGCCTCGCCCCGCAGACCCAGGTGGCCGAAGTGGAAGGTCCGCATCTCGCGCTCTTTACGAATCCCGAACCTTCGGCGGCGCATCTGGTGCGATTTCTGCGGGAAGGGTGATTTGCTTTGGACCGCGTCTTTCCTCTCTCAGCAAGCTAGGCCGGGTGCGAATTCATGGAACAAAAATTCGCGCTTTGAACTCCCGAACCATGGTGCGCTAGGACATTCGCCGCCGCTCGTTCTCAGACTGTTTTTCAGCTGCATTGGTGAAAAAAATGTCGTCAGAAAAATTTCATCTCAGGTTCTTCTCCGTCTTTCTGATCCCATCTTTCTGACCATCTTCGGTTCATGGGGTGGGAGAATGGCTGCGTGGGCGTTGGGGTTGGCGTCTTTCAGCGGTGTTCCAGGGAAACGAGCGCGGCTGTGTCG
Organism: Pseudomonadota bacterium; assembly: GCA_009924135.1. Lineage (GTDB taxonomy): Bacteria > Verrucomicrobiota > Verrucomicrobiia > Limisphaerales > SXTU01 > SXTU01. The sequence goes on from RFSE01000001.1 coordinate 26,700, forward strand.
CAGGCCAGCCGCAGCGTTTGCGAAGCTCGTGGCTTGCTGTTAAGGCTGGCAGTTGAATTGGGAGCAGGGGAATTTGGGCTGGGAATTCATTTGTCCGCAATTCTCCTGCCAAATTTGGTGACCCGGTGACTCGGACAGTTCGTTTTGGAGCAATGACCATTAACGCGCCGGGCCGGAGACCGGCGTTCCGCGAAGCCGAATCTTACCGCAGCAGGCCGTTGTTGGCTTTCAACCACCGTTCGGCTTCCTCCCAGCGTGGGAAGGCCTCCGCGACGTGCTGCCAGTAGCGCGCCGAGTGGTTCATCTCGCGGCGGTGCATCAACTCATGCACGCAGATGTAGTCGCGGACGTAGTCGGGCGTCTGGATGAGCCGCCAGTTCAAGGAAATGGTCCCGGAACGCGAGCAACTGCCCCAGCGCGAGCGCTGGTTCCGCACGCTGACGCGCTGGACGGTGACATGGAGTGACGCGGCCAGTTCGAGCAGGCGGGGCGGCAGCTCGGTTGCGGCAAGTTGCCAGAGATGGCGTTCGACGGCGGGGCGGAGGTTGGTCGTGGGGTGGCGGAGCAAGACGCTTTGGTCGGCGACATTCACGAGCTTCCGCGCGATTGCCGAAGCGCGGCACGGTCACGCGCGCCACGCGTTCGGGGGTGAGACGCAGGATGTAGCGCCGGGCCTTGGGGTTGCGGACGAATTCGACGGGCAGGTCGGTCTCCCCCACGCGCAACGTCTCTGCCGGGACGGTCGGGCGCACGCGGTCCAGGAGGCGGCTGAAAAGGTCGAGCTGCACGCGCGGGGCGGCGGGGAGGATTACGCAGCGGTCGCGGGCACGAGCTGCCGGGCGAGCGTGGCGACAGCGGCGGGCGGGACTTCGCCCTTGCGCTGGAAATGCTGGGCGAGCGTGCTCACCAGGATACGCTCGCTCTCACTGAGCGGTTTGGCGCTGAGGACGATTACCGGGACGTTCTGCCAGTTGGTCCGGCGGCGCAATTGTGTGAGAAACTGAAAGCCATCCATGCCGGCCATCATCAGGTCCAGCACGATAATGTTGGGCTGGTGGTTGTCCAGCAGCAGCAGGGCATGGCCGCCGTTTTCGGATTCGACCACCTTGAACTTATGCAGTTCCAGGGCGCGGCGGTAGATCTGGCGGATGACTGGATTATCGTCCACGAGCAGCGCGACGCCGTCGGTGGCCGGGCTGGTCGCGGCGGGCTGATCACTGCGGTTGTTCGTCAGGGCCATGCGCGATGCTGTACGCCGGACGGGGAGGAATGCAAGCCGGGAGAGAATTCAACTGCGGCGAAGGCCTGCTTTGAACCCAGCCCCGTCGAGCCAGTGCCTTGGGCAGGCTTACGGAAGGTATTCCCGCAGATTCAAGACGACCTTAGCCGAACCCATGCAGTCGAAATCGCAGATTGGACCACAGAGACACGATGAACACAGAGAAAAGCCAAGAGATGTGTTCCTCTGCATCTGTCTTTTTTCAATGAGCCAATACTGGGCGGCGAATGCCTTTGCCTTCTCTGTGTTCATCGTGTCTCTGTGGTCCCTGCTTCCGATTCCCTGGGCATGGGTTCGGCTTGGTTGGGAATTCCAATCTGTGGTCATCTTGAATCTGCGGGAATTTCAACGAACAGTTTTCCACCCCACATTGTGCGCTCGCCAAGTGGCGAAAGCTCTGCGATACACCCCGCATGAAGCTGTTGTCCATCTCGCTGACACTTTCACTGGCACTGGTCTCCGTCCCGGCGGCGGAGAAAAAAGCCGCCGACGCCAAGGCCCCGGCCAAGAAGGCCCCACCGGCCGATCTCCAGCCCAATCCCCGGAAGCTCAACCCGCCGCCCGGCGTGGTCGTGCCGGCCGCGGTTAAAGCGGAACTCGCCGCCGGGGTGGACGCGCTGGGCAAGGATATTGAAGGTTTGCGCGCGTCGCTGAAGGACAAGCCCCAATTGCTCGCGCTGTTGCCGGACGTGCAGATTTATCACAACGCCGTCCGCTACGCGCTGGAGGACGACATCTTCACGAGTACGAACCAGTTCAAGTCCGCGCGGGCCTTGTTGGTGCTGGGTTCCGAGCGGGCGAAGCAACTGGCCGCCGGCAACGCTCCGTGGAACACCAAGGCCGGCCTGCTCGCGCTCAAGACCCAGGCGGAGACCGCTGCCGCCGAGGCCGCTGCAAAGAAGAAGACCACGCCGGTGCCGGTCACGCACATTGCGGTGGTGCGCGGGTATGTGTCGAAGGTGGATGGCTCGGTGCAGCCCTACGGATTGAAGGTGCCGGTGAGGTACCTGACCGGCGATGACAAGCCACGCCGGCTCGATTTCTGGCTGCACGGACGCGGTGACACCTTGAACGAGATTGCCTTCATCGATGGGCAGCAGCGCGGTAACAGCACCTTCATGCCCGAGGACACGTTCGTGCTGGACCCGTACGGTCGGTTCATGAACGCCTTCAAGTTCGCCGGCGAGACGGATGTGTTCGAGGGACTGGACCACGCGGCGAAGCATTACCCGGTTGACCGCAACAAGATTTGCATGCGCGGCTTCTCGATGGGCGGCGCGGGCGCGTGGCACCTCGGAGCGCATCATGCGGACCAGTTCGCGTCGGTGAGTCCCGGTGCGGGCTTTGTGGACTTGAAGAACTACCAGAAGCTGGGGGACAAGCTCGACACGATCCCATGGTGGGAGCAGAAGCTGTGGAATTTTTACGACCCGCTGGCGTGCCCGATTAACTTCGTGAACACCACGCTCATCGCCTACAGCGGCGAGGTGGATGCGCAGAAGGCCGCCGCTGATCTCATGGAGGCTGCACTGCTCAAGGAAGGCGTGAAGATGACCCACATCATCGGGCCGAAGACCGGCCACGCCTATGAGCCGGAAGCGAAGAAAATCGTGGCCAAGCTGGTGGACGAGGCGACGAACAAGGGCATTGATCACCAGCCGAAGAAGGTCACGCTGGTGACGCATTCGCTAAAGTTTAACAAGGCACATTGGGTGACGATTGATGCGCTGGAAAAGCAGTGGGAAGAGGCGCGTGTGGATGCCGAACTCAATGGCAACACCGTAACCGCAAAAACAAAGGGAGTTTCGCTCATCACCTTCACATTTCCTCCTCAAATTCCGCAACCCACTTGGGTTAGAAAGTTTGAGTTCAGACTCGATGGACAGGTATTGTCGAATTTGTTGCGGCGAGACAAAACTGGAGACGTAGTCCAGTTTCAAAAAGTCGGGGGCAAATGGGAGGGTCTTCGGTGGAACGAGGTGACAACTGCTCGCCCGCTCGCCAAACAGCACGGTCTCCAAGGCCCCATCGACGACGCCTTCATGGACTCGTTCGTAATGGTGCGGCCCACCGGCCAGCCGTTGAACGCCGCCGTCGGGCAATGGACGAAGTCCGAGCTGGCCGAGGCTACTTTCCACTGGCGGCGCTACTTCCGGGGCGAGGCCCGCGTGAAGGACGATTCCGCCATCTCGGACGCTGACATCATGAGCAGCAACCTCGTCCTCTGGGGCGATCCCGCCAGCAACAAGCTCCTTGCCCGCATCGCCGATAAGCTGCCGATCCACTGGAGCGCGAAGGAAATCAAGGTCGGCACCAAGACTTACGATGCGACGAAGCATGTGCCAGCATTCATCTTCCCCAATCCGCTGAACCCGTCGCGCTACGTGGTCATCAACTCCGGCTTCACCTTCCCCCAATACGCCGGGGCCTCGAACTCACAGCAGACGCCCAAGCTCCCTGACTGGGCCGTGCTGGACATGAGCGTGCCGCTCGCCGACCGCGTCCTCGGCAAGGGCGTCGTTGCCGCCGACTTCTTCGGCGAGAAATGGGAAGTGAAGTGAATGCGGAATGCGGAGTGCGGAGTGCGGAATGGAGTGTCCTGCATTCGCCAGGTTCTGGACTACGCCAGTTCTTTGGCGCTTTATCGTCGTGGTCAAAAGCGGCGGAGGACCGCCGTACTCCGGGACGCTCTCGCGACTTCGTTTCACGCTTTGTCTCATCTTTGTCCATTCCCAATCTTTGGGCCATTTTCACCCTCTGCTTCGCAACGATTGCCGCAGGCCAATCCTTCCACGATCCCGCTGACCAGCCATTCCGCCGTGCTCCCATGTCCGTCGCGGCGCGCAGCGTGGTCATTCCGCTGGGGACGAATGTCCACCTGGGGTTTGATACCGAGACGCTGCGCACCCACACCGTCTGGCGCGGGGATGCATTGAGTCTGCATGGCACGCCGTATGACGGGGTGGCGGGCCGGTTCCTAGCAGATTTCACCGGCGATTTTCTCTTCACCAACCCGCCGCTCTTTCCTTGGGCCGGAGGCAAGCCCGCGAAGAACATCCTCACAGACTTTCCGTCGAAGCCGCGCTTCCTTGGTATCAGCACGCGCGGGGGCGTCACCACGTTGATGTATGAGCTGCCGCTCGATGCCGAAGAGGTCGTCCGCGTGCATGAGACGCCGTCGGTGCAATGGGTGGATGGCGTGCCGGTGGTAGTGCGGCGGTTTGAGCTGTCTGCAAGCTACATGGACCTCGAATTCACCGCGCACATGGAGGCGGGCCGCATGACCCCGATCGGCCAGAGCCCAGCGGCGATGGGCATCTTGCGCGAGAAGGATGTGCTGCTTGTCGCGTTCCGGGGCCGGCCGTTGCTGGGCTGGAAACCGGCGACTTCGCAGGTGGATTACGTCTTCGAGATGCACCGGGAGAAGAACGGTGAAAGCGAGGTGGTGTCACGGCATAACACCGGCGATGAAACGCACGCAGTTGTGCATATCCCATCGCATCGCGGGGAAATTTCCTTTGAAGTGCTCACGGTCGTCTGCGCAGACAAGGCCGAGGCTGAACGTTTGTTGCCCAAGCTGGTGCCGGCGAAGGTTGCCTCGCCGGAGCTGATGCGCGTCTCCGAGCCGCCGGCCAGCAAGCCGACGAACGAGATTCCGGCCTTCGTCCTGACGAATACGCCCGCCATTGTTGGTGACACGTCGGTTCGTATTGAGACGCTGGCTACGCCGACAGCACTAAGTTCAGCCGTAACTGGATTAGACTTCCTGCCCAATGGCGATCTCGCGTTTTGCACGGCCCTCGGTGAGGTCTTCATTCGGAGCGAGTCGCCCGATGCGCCGGGCGTGGCGACCTATCGGCGTTTCGCTCGCGGCTTGATGGAGCCGGCGGGGCTGCGCGTGTACAGCGGAGAAATCTTCGTGGCGCAGAAGTGCGAGCTGACCCATCTGCGCGATACCGATGGAGACGGCGAAGCGGACTCCTTTGAGTGCGTGAGCCAGGCCTGGGGTTTCAATGGGAATGCCCGGCAATTCGCCGTCGGGCCCGTCGCGGACAAGGAAGGCAAGTTCCACGTGCTGCTCGACGGTCGCGGCAGTCGCTGGGAAATCCCGTTCCGGTCCTGGGATGTGCGCTTCAGTCGCGCGGGGAAGGATTTTGAGGGCTGGGCCAGCGGTTTTCAAACACCAGGCGGGGTTGGCGCTTTCGGCGGGGAGGTTTTTGCGACTGACAACGCAGGGCCAAGCGCATGGCTTTCCGGCGGCGCAGCCCGCGCCGCAGGAACAGTTCAAGGAACCGAAGGAAATGACGGCACCAGCGGTGTGGTTTCCGGCCCGTCTGGCGAAGCACGCGGCGGGGTTTGCGGCTGCCCCGGAGAGCTGGGGCTCGTTCGCCGGACAGATCATTGTCGCGGATGGCGATGGCGCTTTGCTCCGGGTGAACCTGGAAAAAGTAAACGGTGAGTGGCAGGGCGCAGCATGGCCATTGCTCAAGGATGCCGGCGTGCGTGCCACGCGATTGGCGTTCAACGCCACGGGCCAGCTCTATCTCGGTGGCGTGGCGGCCAACGGCAAAGGACCCGGCCTCGTGCGGATCGGACTGCGTGATACCAAGCTGTTCGAGGTGCAACAGGTGAAGGCGCTGGCGGAGGGTTTCGAGCTGACGTTCACTCAGCCGGTCGATGGGGTGTCAGCCGCGAAACCTGCGAGCTACGACATCACTCAGTTCAACTACCGCCATGTGGTTAATGCAGGACCGGAGCACGACTTCGCGGGCACGCCGGACAAGGCTTCGTCGTTGAAGGTCCTGAGCGTGACCGTCGCGGCGGATGGGCTCAGTGCGCGTCTGAAGATCGGGGACTTGCACCCGGGCTTTGTCACGGGCGTGCGCGCTGCCGGAGTACGCAGCGCTACCGCGAAGCCGCTGGCGCATGACACCTTTTACTACACGCTGAACCAATTGCCCAAGCAGCCGTAGAGCCGAAGCAGGGCTGGGGGTAACCACGAAGACACGAAGAGCACAAAGAACAGAGTCAATCTGACCGACGTGTCCAAAGACACCGGTAAACCTTTTGGTGAGCCCCCGTCCACCGGATCAATGTAGCGTTTTCTCGATCTGATCTTCGTGCGCTTCGTGCCTTCGTGGTTCAACCCGAATTGGTCAGTTAGGCATCGCTTTTTCCTGCACTTGCCGGTTGTCACGCGCGGTGGCTGCGCTAACCTTTGGCCCATGAAGCCACTGAGTTTAATACTGCTCGGCACGACGCTCGCGACGGCGGCGCAGGCCGAGTTCAAGGCCGACGTTGCCGCGATCCGGCAGGTCGGCGCGGAAGGGAAGGGAAACGCTCTGGCCACCGCCGCCTGGCAAAACCTCGCCAAGGCGGACGCCCAGTCCATCGTCCCGCTGCTCACCGCGATGGACGAGGCGAACGACTTTGCCGCGAATTACCTCCGCTCGGCCGTGGACGCCATCGTGGACCGCGAACTGACGGCGGGCCGCAAGCTGCCGCAGGCGGATCTGGAACGGTTCATCGGAGAAACGAAACACAATCCCCGGGCGCGCCGCTTGGCATACGAGTTGATCGTGCGCATCTCACCGGCAACGGGTGAAAAGCTGCTGCCCACGTTCGCCAACGATCCCAGCGTCGAGCTGCGGCGTGACGCGGTCCAGCGGTTGATCGACGCGGCGGAGAAGGCGCTGGCGGCAGGGGACAAGGCCGCCGCGACGAAAGGCTTTTCCGAGGCGCTGACCTATGCGCGCGACGAGGCGCAGATCAAGAAGATCGCTGGCGAACTGCGGAAGCTCGGCCAGGAAGTGGACCTGCCAAAGCACTTTGGCTTTCTCACGCACTGGAAGCTGATCGGCGCGTTCGACAACACGAAGCTCGCGGGGTTCAACGCCGTGTATCCGCCCGAGCAGGCGGTGGACCTCGTGGCGACCTACGACGGCAAACTCGAGAAGACCCATTGGGCGGACGTGGCCACGTCGAACGATTACGGCATGGTGGATTTCAACAAGTCATTCGGCGACATGAAGGGCGTGACCGGCTACGCCTTCACCGAGTTCAACGCAGCCGAGGTCCGGCCCGCCGAGTTGCGTCTGGGCTGCAAGAACGGTTGGAAGGTTTGGTTCAACGGCAAGCTTCTCTTCGGACGGGACGAATATCATCGTGGCTCGCGCATTGACCAGTATCGGATGCCGGTCGAGTTGAAGGCGGGCCGGAACACCATCCTCGTGAAGGTCTGCCAGAACGAGGAGGTAAAGGACTGGACGAAGGAATGGGAGTTTCAGTTGCGCGTGTGTGACGCCAGCGGCACGGCGATTCTGGCGAAGGACCGGCCGCCGACGCCGAAGGGATCAGCCACCGCGAAAGCCGAGGCCAAGAAAGGATCAAAGTAATGAAACATGTTTTCACCGCCGCCTGCGTCAGCGCTTTGTGCGTGCAACTTAATGCCGCCGACTGGCTGCAGTTCCGTGGCCCGGGTGGCACCGGCGTTTCGCCCGAGGCGAATCTGCCCCTGCAGCTCGACGCGAAGAGCATCACTTGGAAAATCCCGTTGACCGGGCGGGGGTTGTCCAGCCCGGTCATTGTCGGGGATCGCGTGTACGTCACGGCTTGCAGCGGCACCGAGCAGGACCGGCTGCACGTCATCTGTTTCCGGCTGAAGGACGGCGCGAAGGTCTGGGAGCGGCAGTTCTGGGCCACGGGCCGCACGATGTCGCATCCCAAGACGAGCGTGGCGGCCAACTCGCCGTGCAGCGATGGCAAGCGGCTGTTTTGTCTCTTTTCCTCGAACGACCTCCTGTGCCTGGACCTCGATGGCAATTTGCTCTGGCTGCGCGGGCTGGGACGCGATTACCCGAACGCGAGCAACAGCCTCGGCATGGCGGCCTCGCCCATCGTGGTGGGTGACACGCTCGTGGTGCCGGTGGAGAACGACAGTGAGTCGTTCAGCGCGGGCATCGACGTGGAGACCGGCGCTAACCGGTGGAAGCGGGACCGGCCGAAGATGGCGAGCTGGACGACCCCCGTCCTCGTGCCTGACGCGAAGTCCGGCACGCCGCTGGTCGCCCTGCAATCCGGCCCGGGCCTGAGTGTCGTGGACGTGCGGACGGGGCAGGAGGCGTGGTATTTCACGGATGGGGCTTCGACCATGTCCTCGAGCGTTTTCACCGGCGGGGTTTTGTACGTGCCGTCGAAGGGCATGGCGGCGATGAAGCCCGGGGCGGCGGGGGCGCACCCCGAGACGATCTGGCAGAACAGCCAGCTCACGCCCAACACGGCCAGCCCGATTGTGCTGGGCGACAAGCTCTTCACCCTGAACTCCGCCGGCATCCTCAGCGCGGCGGACATCAAGGACGGCAAGCGCCTGTGGCAGTTGCGCACCACCGGACCTTACAGCGCCACGCCGGTCGGCTTTGGCAAGCACCTTTATCTCGTGAACGAAAAGGGCCTCGTGCAGGTCGTGGACACCAGCGCGCTGGAGGGAGCGGTCGTGAGCAAGCTCGATCTGACCGACACGATCATCGGCACGCCGAGCATCGGCGGTGGCGCGGTCTTCATCCGCAGTGACAAGGCGCTGGTGAAGCTGGGCGGGTCGTGAGATTGATCAAAGCATACGTATCTAACGAGCATGCAACGTCTCACCGATGGTCCAGCTCTCATTAGCACCGGGCTTCAGCCCGGTGTGATGGGCTGTGGAGCGGCAAAGCTGTTTCAGCAGCTTTGCCCCTTTGTACCGAGGCTCCGAGTGTCGCGGAAACCGTTGAAACGGTTTCCGCACATGTCTTTTCACCTACACCCGGCTGAAGCCGGGTGCTAATGGGATTGCCCATGAAACCCCTCCTCGAATACCAGGCCCAGCTCAATCGCCGTCAGTTCTTCGGCCGCGGAGCCAGCGGTCTGGGCGTCGCGGCCCTCGCGGCACTCCTGCAACAGGATTCGCGCGGCGCGGAGAATCGGCAATCGGCAATCGGCAATCGGCAATTTCCGAACTGGGCTCCCAAGGCCAAGCGCATCATCTACCTGTTCCAGAACGGCGCGCCCACCCACGTGGATTTGTGGGACTACAAGCCCCGGCTCCACGAACTGCACGGCAAGCCCGTCCCCGAGGAATACATTGCGGGCAAGCGCTTCAGCACCATGACCGGCAAGGCCGATGGCAAGCTCATGCTGGAGCCGGTCGAGCCCTTCGCGCAGCACGGGCAGAGCGGGGCGTGGGTGAGCCGGTTCATGCCCTACACGGCCACCATCGCGGACAAGCTTTGCTTCGTTAAGTCCATGCACACCGAGGCCGTCAATCACGCGCCCGGCATTAACTTCTTCCTCACCGGTTCCGAGATTCCCGGTCGTCCGAGCCTCGGCGCGTGGCTGAGTTACGGGCTGGGCGTCGAGACGCAGGAGCTGCCGGGCTTTGTGGTGATGACCTCGATCAGCAAGGACACCACCTGCGGGCAGATTTTCTACGATTTCTACTGGAGCAGCGGTTTCCTGCCCACGCGTTACAGCGGCGTGAAGTTCCGGGGCAGCGGTGAACCGGTGCTCTACCTGAGCAACCCCAACGGCATGTCCGCCCAGGTCCGGCGCGGGCTGCTGGACGATCTCGCGCAGCTCAACGAACTAAAACTCCGCGAGTTCGGTGACCCGGAAATCGCCACGCGCATCGCGCAATACGAGATGGCCTACCGCATGCAGACCAGCGTGCCGGAACTCACGGATTTCTCTAAGGAATCGCAGGCCACTCTGGATCTCTACGGGCCGAACGTGAAGCAACAGGGCACCTTCGCCTATAACTGTCTCATGGCCCGCCGGCTCATCGAGCGCGGCGTGCGTTGCGTGCAGGTCATGCACGCGGGCTGGGACCAGCACAACTCCCTGACCACCGAGCTTTACAACCAATGCCGCGACACCGACCAGCCCAGCGCTGGCCTCGTGCTCGATCTGGCGCAGCGCGGCCTGCTGGATGACACGCTGGTCGTCTGGGGCGGCGAGTTCGGGCGCACGCCGTTCATTCAGGGAAACCTCGCCGAGCGCAAACGCTGGGGCCGTGACCATCATCCCTACGCGTTCACGCTCTGGCTCGCGGGCGGCGGCACCAAGCCCGGCATCACCTACGGCGAGTCCGATGACCTCGGCATGAACGTGGCGAAAGATCCCGTCCATGTGCACGACCTGCAAGCCACGCTCCTGCACCTGCTGGGCATCGACCACGAACGCCTGACCTTCAAGTTCCAAGGCCGCAACTTCCGCCTCACGGACGTGCACGGCCAGGTTGTCAAGGGCATCCTGGCGTAGGCGGACGAATCCTCCTGGTGATCGGCTGGGCACGAATATGTATGCCTGCCGTTCCGGTGGCGTGCGCCAGCTCAGAACGCGTAGTTCAGACCGGTGTTGAGGCTTAGGATGCCGTCGAGCTGGAGGTTCGCGCTTTTGCCCAGCACGGTGGTGCGGGAGTTGCCGGCGTACTGATACGCGAAGCCCAGTTCCCAGCTCCATTGCTGGCTGAGAGCCACGTAGAGGTTTGCCCGCGCGATGGCGCTGAAGAGCCAGTCGTCGTTCGAGACCCGGCCGGAGCGGCTCGCGGTAACGACGCCAGGGACAACAACGGTCTCGCTGAAGCTGTAGGTGTTGTTGACGTAAACCATGCCCAGGCCGCCGCCGAGCGTGAGGGACACGCGGTCGTGCAGCGGGAACTCGACGAAGGGGCCGATGTTCATCCCGTAGAGGGAGCCATCGAGCTTGTTCAGGACCGTGCCGGTGGCGGGAACGGACGTGATGGTACGGCTGCCAGGAACGTCCGGGATCAGCGGGCCGGCGGCCGAGAAGCTGCCCGAGTACGGGGCCAGCGGGGGCAGCACAATGCCCGGTGCGTACTTGTCCGTCGTGAGGCTGACCGGGCCGGCCAGCGAACCGGCGTCGCGCTGGCCGATGTGCATGTAGCCGAAGGTGGCGAGGACGCCGACGTTTGCGCGGCGCTTCTCAGTGAAGTGGAAGCGGCCGAGCACCTCTTCGTAGGCGAGTTCCACCCCGGGCAGCATCTTGTCCTGGCTGCCGCGCGTCTGGCCGTCGGCGAGCGAGTTGACGGAGTGGAAGGCGAGCGAGCTGGCTCCGAGGAAGGGGGCGGCAGGGTCGGCGGCGGTGTACTGGGAGGCGTTGTTGTAGCCCCAGTTCCAGGTCGTGCCGCCGGCGTTGCCGCTGACGTCGCGGAAGACAAAGCCATCGGCGTACGATCGGTTCACGCCGGGGACCAGCGCGCCGGTGTTGTTGGCGGTGGAACTGGTGAAGTCCGTCTTCACCCCGAAGTTGAAGGTGGCCTTGAGCGAGAAGCGGTTGCGCCGCTTGAGCATCGGATCGTTTGTCTCCGGCGTGCTGTTATCCTGTGCGAGAGCGCTGCCGCCCATGCAAGCCAGACTGACGGCCCCGAACCAAAGTGGATGTTTCATGTCGATGGAAAATCAGGGCACTTGAAGAATGCGGTAGAAACGCGAACCCGCCGCCGCTGGGAGACTGGTGGTGCGAGGTGGCCCGGTGTCCACCCATTGCAGGCGTCCGCCCGTGCCGGCGACGCCCGGGAAGGAGGTGTCATACGGCCCGGCGGGGCTGGAACTGTACTGGATGTAGTAGGTCTTCCCGGCCGTGCTGGAGAAGTCCACCACGAAGCGGCCGGTGGCGGTGTTGAATTGCGAGCGATCCGCCGACAAGACCACACCGGCGGGAACGACAGGATAGCCGCCGGTGACAATTTCCACAACCAACCGCGGTTTCGGGGAAGTGACGCGGTCCGAGACGTAATACTCGACGTTCAGCGGGAAGGTGCCGGCGGGGGCCACGGTGGAGGGGATGAGGATGTAAGGCGTCCCGTTGTTCGTGCCCGTGGCGTTGATGATGTAAATCGCGTTGCCCAGGGAATCCTTGCCCAGATCGAAGAAGGAGATGCGCAGGAAGGTCAGCGCGCTGACGCTGCCCGCCGGGTTCAACACGGGCATCAAATCCTCCGTCGCTCCGGTCTGGGAACGCAAGGTGTAATCGGTCAGGGACTTGAAGATCACCGCACCACTGATGAAGTAGCTCGGGAGCGGTGCGCCAACGGCGTTCAATACCTGGTTCGTCACGGGCACGCCTTGCAGATTGATGCCGCAAATGCTCTGGGTCACCCCGGCGTTGACGGTGAAGTTGACGAAGACGACGACGTTGCTGCCCGGCGTGAAGGTCTGCGCTGCCGGTAGGGCAACATCGAAGCCGATCTGCCCCTGGCCCGCTGCGTTGGTGGCAGCGAGCGTCGCGCCCACGGGCGTGGTCACACTGATGAAGTTCAGCTTGTTGGTGTCGTAGGCGATGCTGCCGAGCACGCGGTTCTCACCGCCTTCGGCCAGCAGTGCCACGGGGACTGAGATCGGCGAGCCGGCTGTGAAGTTCGTTGTTTGCACCGTGACCACGGTCAAGGTCCGCTGCGAAAGCGTAAGCGGCACGGTGATGCTGGTCACGCTGCCGTCGGGGTTGGTCACTTTGACGCAGTAGTTGCCCACGTCGGCGGCGGAGATGTTCGTCAGCGTCAGCATCGCTCCGGTGGCCCCGGGGATGTCCACGCCATTCTTGCACCATTGATAGAGCAGGGTGGGGCGTCCGGTAGCGACTACGACGAAGGCGACCATGTCACCCGCGAGACCGGTGGCCGGGGTGGGTTGGACAACGATGACCGGCGGGTCCAGGACGGTGAGGGTGGCGTTAGAGCTGGTGACGGAACCATACGGGCTGGTGATGACCACGGAGTAAAGACCGGCTTGGTTGGTCTGGACGTTCGTCAGGTTCAAGGACGCGTTGGTTGCGCCGTCCAGATTCACGCCGCCGAACCGCCATTGATACGTGATCGGGGCATCGCCGGCCGCAGTGACGGAGAAGGAGGCGTTCGTTCCCTTGAGCACGGTCAACGATTGCGGCTGGGTCGTGACCGACGGCGGAGCCTTCACGGTGAGCGTGGCGATGGCACTGGTCGCGGTGCCGTAGGGGTTCGTGACGACGACGGAGTAGTTACCGGCCTGACTGGTCTGCACTCCGGCCAGTGACAACGTTGGGTTCGTCGCCCCGGAGATGGGGTTGCCGTTGAAGAGCCATTGATAGGTGAGCGGCAGGTCGCCAGCCGCCACCACGGTGAAGTTGACCGTGACGCCGGCGACGACGGTCTGGGTGACGGGCGGGGTAACGATCGAAGGCGGTACATGAACGGTCAGCAAGGCGTTCGCGCTGGTGGCGGAGCCATAGGGACTGGTGATAATGACGGAGTAGTTGCCCGCCTGGTTCGTCCGCACGTTCGTCATGGCCAACGACGCATTCGTCGCGCCAGGAATGGTGAGGCCACCATAGAGCCATTGATACGTGAACGGTCCATCACCGCCCGCCATGACGGAGAAGCCTGCGTTGTCGCCTTGTAGAATGGCCAAGGACTGCGGTTGCGTGGCCGCGAACGGCAGGGCTTTTACCGTAAGTGTGGCAACTGAGCTGGTTGCGGTGCCGTAGGGATTGGATACCACGACGGTGTAATCGCCGGTCTGGCTCTTCTGGATGGCCGGAAGCGACAGGATGGCATTGGTTGCGTTGGCAATCGCATTGCCATTGAAGCGCCACTGGTAGGACAGTGGTTGATCGCCGGTCGCCACCACCGCGAGGTTGGCCGTGACACCGACGATGATCGTCTGGGACAGCGGTTGCACGGTGATGGCCGGCGGGACGTGGACAGTCAACAGGGCGTTCGCGCTGGTGACTGAACCGTAGGGGCTGGTGATTACGACGGAGTAGTTGCCGGCCTGACTGGTCGGCACGTTGGTCAAGGCGAGCGTGGCGTTGGTTGCTCCGGGAATCGAGATGCCGCCGTACAGCCACTGATAGGTGAACGGGCCGTCACCGCCCGCCGTGACGGTGAAGGTGGCGTTGCTGCCCTGCAAGATGGACAACGACTGGGGCTGGGTGGCCGCAAACGGCGGGGTCTTCACCGAGAGCGTGGCGATGGCGCTGGTCACGGTGCCGTAAGGATTGGAGACTACGACGGTGTAATCGCCAGTTTGGTTGGCCTGAATGGCGGGAAGCGACAGGACGGAATTGGTCGCGTTGGCAATGGAGTTGCCATTGAAGCGCCACTGGTAAGACAGCGGTTGATCCCCGGTGGCCGTCACCCCGAGGTTGGCCGTGACGCCGACGATGATGGTCTGCGACAGCGGCTGGACGATGATCGCGGGCGGCACCTTTACCGTGAGCAATGCGTCCGAGCTGGTGGCGGAGCCGTAGGGGCTGGTGATGACGACGGAGTAGTTGCCGGCCTGATTGGTAACGACACCAGTCAAGGTGAGCACCGAGTTGGTGGCCGCAGATACTGGGTTGCCGAAATAGAGCCATTGGTAGGTAAACGGCCCGTCGCCGCCCGCCGTGACCGAGAAGGTGGCGTTACTGCCCTGGACCACGGTAAGCGACTGCGGTTGCGTGGCCGCGAAGGGCGCGATCTTCACCGTGAGCGGGGCATTGACGCTTGTCGCTGTGCCGAATGGGTTAGAGACCACGACCGTGTACAGGCCGGCCTGGCTGGTTTGCAGATTGGTCAACGTCAACGTCGGATTTGTTGCGCCCGGAATGGGGGCACCGGCGAAGGACCATTGGTAAAGCAACGTCGGGTCGCCTGTGGCGAGAACATTGAAGCTGGCGCTGCCGCCCGTGATGCCGGTGGTTGCCTGCGGCTGCACGATGATGGCAGGCGGCACATTGACGGTAAGCAATGCATTGGAACTGGTGACACTGCCGTAGGGGCTGGTGATGACCACGGAGTAATTACCCGCGTTTGTGGGGAACGAATTGCCAAAACCAAAGCTCCCATTCGTAGCCCCGGTAATGGGTACTCCGCCGAAGCGCCATTGATAGGTGAACGGTCCATCTCCGCCCGCCGTCACGCCGAAGGAAGCCGGCTGTCCTTGCAGTACGGTCAAGGACTGCGGCTGCGTCGCCACGAAGGGCGCGGTCTTAACGTTCAGCGTGGCCGCCGTGCTCGTGACACTGCCGTAGGGGTTCGACACCACTACGGTGTAGTTGCCCAACTGACCAAGCTGGACCGAGTTCAGCGTGAGGGTGGCGGCGTTGGCTCCCAAAACCGGGAAGCCATTCAACAGCCATTGATAGGCGAGGGTGGGATCACCGCCAGCGACCACGGTGATGGTGGCATTGCTGCCGACAATCACGGTCTGATTGGTGGGCGTGGGCTGGGTGATGATGTACGGCGGCACCCGGACAGTGAGCAGCGCGTTGGAACTGGTCACGTTGCCAAAGGGATTGCTCACGACCACCGAGTAGTTGCCGGCTTGATTGGTCAGCACGCCGGTGAGGGTCAACGGGTTATTGGTCGCTCCGACAAGGTTTGTCCCGTTGAAGCGCCATTGATACGTGAACGGTTGGTCGCCGTTGGCAGTCACGCTGAAGGTCGCGTTGCTGCCTTGGATTACGGTCTGCGGTTGGGGCTGACCGTTGTCGAAAATGACGGGCGGGGCCTGGATGGTGACGACGGCCACTGCGCTAGTGGCGGTCCCGTAGGGATTGCTGACCACACAGACATAGTTGCCTTGCAGGCTCTTCTGGGCGTTGAACAACGATAGCGTGGCGGAGGTGCCGCCGGGGATGGCCGTGCCGTTCAGGCTCCACTGATAGGTCAGTGTGGGCGAGCCGGTGGCAGTGACCGAGAGGTTGATTGTCGACCCCTGAGTGATGGTCTGCGACACCGGTTGGACGATGATGGTCGGCGGCAGGAGCACGGTGAGCGTGGCATTGGCACTGGTCGTGACGCCAAACGGGTTTGTGATGACGACGGAATAAAGACCCGCCTGAACCGCTTGGACGTTGTTTAGCGTGACCGAGGTATTGGTTGCACCCGGAATGTTTACCCCACCGTATTGCCACTGATAGGTGAGCGGGGCACTGCCGACGGCGTTGACACTAAAGGTGGCACTTTGTCCCTGAACCACTGTGAGCGACTGGGGCTGGCCATCGGCCGGGCCGCCGCCGTTGGGACCGGCCTGGATGGCCGGCGGGGAGGCAATGGTCAGGGTCGCGCTGTTCGTCACCGACCCGAAGAGATTGCCCACGACGATCGTGTAAGTGCCGCCATTGGTGAGCTGGAGATTGTTCAGGGTAAGGACCGGGTTGTTCTGGCCGGGGAGCAATCCACCGTTGAAGTACCACTGGTAAGACAGCGGCAAGGTCCCGCCGGCGGTCACCGAGAAGTTCGTGTTCGCTCCGACGAAATTGGTTTGCGAAGCCGGCGGCGTAACGAAGAACGGGAAGGTTCCCAGCGTGAGGCTCGCATTGGAACTGGTGGCCGATCCGGCCTTGTTCGTCACCACGATGGAGTAAAGCCCCACGTTCACGTTTTGCGCGTTGGTGACGGTAATGGAAGCGTTGGTGGCACCCGGAATGGCAGCCCCGTTGAAGCGCCACTGATAAGCCAGCGGATCGGTGCCATTGGCCGTGATCGAAAAGGTGGCGTTGGAACCGGTCGGGATGAACAAGTCCACCGGCTGGGTGATGACCAGCGGCGGGGCGGGGTCGTCCGTGGTCACACGGGTGACGAAATTGAAGGGAATCTGGTTGAAGTCGCGAAACTCCCCGACGATGAACAACCTTCGCTGGCTGTCCAAAGCACTGGCGTTGACGTTGGCACTATTGGCGTTGGTCTGGCCGTCATTGAAGCCCGCTCCTGTACCGGGATTGAATCCCAGGTCGTGGTTGCCATTCAGGTCCAGACGGGCAACCCCGCGCCGCGAGACGTTGTTGATACTGTTGAACACACCGACGCAAAGCAGCTTGCCGCTGGGCAGCAGCCGCGCGTCGCGGATGTCCGAGTTGAAAACCGTGTTCAGTGCCCAGGCCGTGTCAATGGAGCCATCTGCCAGATTGAGGCGGACGATCTTGGTGCGAAACGTGTTGTTGAACACGTTGAAGCCGCCAAACACGATGATCTTGCCGATGTCGTCCTGCACCACCGCTCCGTTGACGAGCCCGGTGGCGGTATCCTTGGCCGCCCGGGCGGAAAAGGTTGCGTCCAAAGAACCATCCGCGTTCAGACGCACTATGCCTTCATGGTTGGGGACGTTGTTGTAAGCGGTAAAACTGCCGCACAGCAGAATCTTGCCGTCCTTCTGGGTGTTGATCGTAACCACCGTTCCATTGGGGCCGCCGCCGGGATCGAAAGTGGTGTCCAAGGTGCCATCCGCATTTAAGCGCGCAATTCGTTTCCTGGGCGCATTGTCAAAGTTCAGGAAACGTCCGCCAATGATGACCTTGCCGTCGGCCTGGACCGTGACCGCATCCACACCGCTGTCCGGGCCCTGGCCCATGTTCGCGGTAAAAGCAAGGTCAAGCGACCCGTTATCATTCAGGCGGGCGACCCGGCGGGAGGTGTCGTTGCCCACGGAGGTGAAGTCCCCCACAATGATGATCTTCTGATCGGTCACGTTTGTCACCGTTACCGGCCACAACGCGAGGGCATTCACTGAAGATTCGCAACCGGGAGTGGCAAAAGCCGGATCCAGCGCCCCGGACACGGTCAACCGGGCGATGCGCCTGGCAACCGTGCCGTTGTAGCCATCAAATGCGCCGCCAATGTAAATTTTGTCATCATTGGTGCGGGCCACGGTGGCGAACACCACCGCATTCGGTCCCGTGCCGGAATGAAAGGACAGATCCACATCGCCCGGGTCCGCGCGCAGAACAGTCGCACCTGCGCTCACGAACCAGACCAGCAGGGCAACCAGCCACACGACGGAACGCGCCGTTACACCACGATCGCTGGCTGGCGGCAGGCAGTTAAATAAACTCTTCATGGACGTATCAACAGTCAAAGAAACGAAGCCCTGACAGGCGAGTTGCATCCGTAGATGAAAAACGGACGCGGACGCTGCAAGAAAATCAAGCCATAGCCCAGCCTTCCCGCGTTGCTCAAGGCAAGCCAATGTTCGTCAGATCTGGGTGACATTGACCTGCTCGCTTCAACGGGTCGCCTCGATGAATTTTTCAAGGTCCCCGTACTTTCTTTGCCAGGTGGTGTACATGACGCCGTTCAACCCTGGCAGACCTTTTCCGGCCGCCAGCCAGTCCCGGATTTGCTCCGGCTTGGAATCGTAATAGCCCGCGATGACCTGCGGATGTCCCCGGTCGGCAAAGAACTTCAAGCTCTCCGCCCTCCGCCCGAAGTACCACGGCAAAATGCCCACGCCCTTGTCCAAACCCTCCCACGACCTCGTCAGATCGCCCCGCACCAGATAGTAATCGCCCGAACTCTTCGCATTGTGATTCGGGTCAAACATGTCGCTCCACACGAAGATGCGCCCGCCGGGGTTCACCTCCCGCAGGAGCTTCACACAGGTCCGCGCGTTGTCGGCGAGGATTTGACCGGCCGTAAGTTTCCGTGCTTGGCACGCAGCGCACCAGTTGAGGCAACGGATCTCGTCATGGCTCATCATGTAGCTCCGGGCACCCCACGCGGCATGCACGCGCTTCGCCTCGTCTCGTAACAGCTCGACCGTTTTCGGCTCCGACGGACAGACCATCACCTGTCCCTCGTTCACGGTCACGACGTGGTGAAAGGACACCCGCAAGCGCGTCCCGTCCGGCAGTTTGGTCTTGATCGCGGGCGGTTCATGCCACACTTCAAACGCACCCTTCCACGGCACGGTCCCGGACTTCGGGTCGGCGACGGGCTCAAAGTCCTGGCCCTCCACCAACCCGCCGCCGCGCTCACGTTTCACCGTGAAGGGCGCACCCGGACGCCGCACCAGGTTCACCAACGCCGTTTCCTCCAGCGTCACATCCTTCCACCACAACGAACCCGTCTCGCCGCCCCAGCACCCGAGGTAAAGCGTCGCCTCGGACTGATCCAGCGAATTGAACACCACATGATGCAAGGTCCAATCCTGTGTTGCCTTCACGCCGAGATCCGCGTGGTTCAGCGACCGCTTGGCCGCCAGCAACTTCACCTCCGGTTTGCCGTGAAAGTCCTGCGTCTTCACTCTAACGCTCAGGTGATACTGCCGGAAGGGTTTTAATTGCAGCTTCTGCGAGACCCGCGAATTGGCTCCCTTCGGGTCCGTCACCCGCAACGCGCCGTTGTCCGGTAGGAGATTCGGGTCCTTCCAGCCCCACAGCTTCAGATTGACGAAATCCCCGCCGCGCAACTGCGTCGGCGAATCCGCCTGCACCCGGGCCACGCCGTCGCGCACGACGAACAACGCGTCCTCCACCGGCAGCGCCTCGGCCAGGTTCGGGTCATGCCAGAGCATCGGCTCGGAATAACCGATGTGGAACAGTGCCGGGATGACCTCCAGCTTGGTCTCCGCCGCGATGCTCTTGAGGCGGGCCACGTTCTGGTGATAACGAGGGATCACGTCACCCAGCTTGGCCATCTTCGAGTCCGAGAGGAGCACCCCGGTGTAACCTGCCTTGGCCGCCCGCCGGAACAACGCCTCCGCGTCCTCCACGTTCTTGTCCACCTGCAAGTTCGTCTGCAGATACACCCACCGGTCGGTGAGTTCGGCGGCTCCGGCCTGGCCGGCTACCATGATCCAGCCGCATACGAGAAGGGCCCGCGCGCATCGCGATTTCATGGCCGCACTTTAGACCGCCACCCGCCAATGTCCAATCTCCCGGCGAGCGGCTGGTTTCGTGCGGACGGGTGCCACGGACAAAGCGGTGGAGTGCGCCAGTCCTCTGGCGCTTTTCCCGGAGCGAGCGACAATGGTTCATTCGATGCGGAGCGCCGATCTCCGATCTGGCGCGTCCCCATCTGTGCTTCATCTGTGTTCCATCGGTGGCCAAAGAATTTTCCCCATTGTCCAAACTTTCCGAGCGTCTCATGCTGACGTTACGTCGCATGCCACCACTCCGTTACCTCGGCGCCCTTTTCCTTACCACCCTCACGCTTGCCGCTGCCGACAAGCCCCAGCTTCTCGAAGCCGAAGACCATAAGCCCAAGGCCGCCGTGGTTTATGCGGATGCGCGCGCGTCGGGGAAGAAGTCGGTCATCGCGTTGCTGCCGGCGGGCGGGCGGGTGTTTGAATTCACGAAGGAACTGCCAGCGGGAGATTACGTGGCGACGGCGTGGCTCGAAGCGGTGCCGGCCAGCTTGCTCCACACGCTGGCGGTTACGTTCAAGGCGGATGGCGCGGCGCGGGTGATTGACCAGGCGCAGCTCGATGCCCGGCCGGGCTTCCGTCCGTTTCAACTGCGGTTCTTTCACCCCGGCGGCAAGGCGGCGATCACGCTGGATGCGGCGGGCAAGAGCGGTTTCGATCAGATGCGGGCCAGCCCCGGCGACGCGGAGAAGGGCGTCGCGGCGGCGCTGGACATCGACGAGTCCACGAGCGGCAAGCAGAAGAAGGCGGACGCCAACCGCGATGAACTCTCCGAGCTGCTCGAAGGGGCGAAGAGTGCGGACTCGCTCAAACTCACCGACCTGCGCGTGGCCTGTGACCGCGTGGAACTGACCTTGCTGCGGTCCGCGCCGGCGGCCGTGGGGAGTGTCACGGTGGACAAGATCCACTACGCGCCGGGCGAGCCGGTGAGCGCGAAGGCCGAATTGCTGGGCGGGTCCACGGGTGGGGAATTCACGGTCCGCGCTGAGGTGGTCACGGAACTGGACGCAGCCCGGGAGGTGTTCACGACCAATATCAAGCTCTCGCCCGGCGAGCGGAAGGAACTGCGCTTCCAGTTTAAGCTGACGGAGGTCGAGTTTGGTCATGAGCTGCGCTGCGCGTTGATCGCGGGCGGAAAAGAAATGCATTCCAACAGCGAATATTTCGGCGTGAGCAGGAACGTGTATCGCGTCGGCATCACCGGTCGGAACGTCGGACAGAGCACGCGCGGCCTTACCCCGGAGCGAGCGGCGGAAGTGATGAACGCGAACCAGCGGGCGTACGCGAATTACTTTGAGTGTTTCGCCTGGGCTCCGTGCGATTACTCGGACCTCACGCCGAAGACGGAGGAGTTCGTCTCGGGGCAGACGCAGTATCCGGGGAGCGTCGCCGGGATGAAACTGCAAATCGCGGAGGCGCACCGGCATGGCATCAAGGCCATCACGTATGGCAAGGCCTGCGGGGCGGGCATCAGCGGGTTTCTGACGTATCAGCAGCACCCGGAGTACTTCGGCCACGCGTACGGCAGCGGCCCGGCGTCGGAGCAGTTCAGCACCTTCCTGTTGGAGCGGATGCAGGAGAACGATTACAATTTCAACCGGCCCTCCGACGGGGGTTGGCGGCACTGGGCGAGCCTCTGGACGCGCTTTGACTTCAACCCCGCCGTGGACTTCGGCGCAGATGAACTGGCCCGCAGCGCCGCGATGTTCGGCTGGGACGGCGTCCGGTGGGACGGCCACTTTGTCGGCAACCAGCGGCGATGCATCGAACGGCTGAACACCGCCCGGCCGGGTTATGTGCACGGCTACAACTCCGCCTTCGCGAACTGTGGTTCCGCGCTCTTTCTCCCGCCAGACCAGACGGACTTTCATGACATTGCGAAGGATCACGGGCTCATCATGGACGAGTCGGTGCGCGGGCACAGCCGGTACGGGGACGGGGCGATGCGGAGCTTCTACGAGGGCATCTGCCGCGAGGCGGACTACGTCAAGCGCATCGGGGGGCTGCCGCTCTTCATCACCTTCGACATGGGCAGCAAACAGGACGTGACGTGGAATGTCCTGAGCGGGCTCGCGGCGGGCCAGCGCTACACGTACCTGACCTCGCCGGGGGATTACGCGTTTGGCTCGCTGCCGAAGTTCCTCACGCGCTACTCGGCGGTGGTGTGGGACGACACGGCGCTCGTTGCGGACGCGGCGAAGTATTTTCAAGTCGCATTGTCGCCGGGCTCGCCCACGAACGCGGCGGTTTGGTTCGATCAAAGCACGTGGCTGCGCAAACTGCCGGACGGCCGCCAGCAGGTCTTGCTGCATCTCCTGAACTGCCCTGGCTACCGGAACTTCGCGCAACGCGTGCAGACGCCGCCGACCTGGCTGAGCAACGTGACGGTGAATGCGAAACTCCCGGCGGGGGCGAAGCTGGCCCGCGCCTTCCACGTCTCGCCGGACCTGGTGGAAGGCCATCAGGTGCTCACGCCGAAAACGGAAGGTGAAGCCGCGACGCTCGTGCTGCCGGAGGTGAAGTTGTGGAGTGTCGTGGTGCTGGAGTTTGCGGGCGGTGCAAGCTACGCGCTCACTGCACCAGTGGAGGCCGCTTCAAAACACTTCGCCGAGGAAATGAAGAAGAAGGAACACGAAGCGCAGCTCGCCGCCGAGAAGGCCAAGGCCGGTATCGGTACGCCCGTGGCCGCCCCGGCAGCGACGAAGCCGCCTTACGCCGATTTTGACCGGGAGTTCAACGCCGACCCGGAGGTGCTGGCGCAGCATTTCAAGAACTTCACCCGGCCCGCTGCACCCACGCTGCGGCGCAACGGCATCGTGGATGTGCATCATGCGCGCGGGGCGTTCGCGTGGTTGAACCCGGTGGACATCGCGGTGCAGCTCGCGGGTGGAGGTAATTACACGCCGTCGTGGGTGGATCGCGTGGGCTTCCGGCTCGGACTGGGCGGTTCGATGGAGGATTTCCCCGACAGCTATGACGCGCTCTTCGAAAACGACGTGCTCGTGCTCGACAACGTGCAGGCCGTGGACCTCGGGGCGCAGCGTCGCACCATGATTGCGGACTTCGTGCGCGCGGGCGGCGGGCTGCTCGTGATGGGCGGGTGGTGTAATCTTTCGCAAGGCGCGGACCGCAACACGTCATTGGCTGAGTTGTTGCCGGTCACGATTGCCAAGGCGGGCAATCTCGCCACGAATGCGACGGGCTTCCCGCTGTCGGCTGCCCGCGCTGACTTCTTTCCGAAGGTGGACTGGTCGCGCGCGGGCATGGCGTTTCAGGTGGACCAGTCGCCGGTGAAGGCGGGGGCGGAAGTGCTGGCGAAGGCCGGGCCGCATCCGGCCATTGTGAGCGGCACGTTCGGCGCGGGCCGCGTCGTGGTGGTGCTGGTGAATCCGCATGGCGACCCTGCGAAAAACACTTTGTCCTATTGGCAATCTCCGGAATGGCCGCGCGTGCTGGCCGCGTGTCTCGCGCATCTGGCGAAGGGAGCCGACACCGTGGCCGCCAAGACCGCCGCCAAGCGTGCGCTCGACAAGAAGAAGGTCATTCCCGACGACCTCATGCTGGACGCCTCCAGTCTCGCCGCGCCCGAGCTGGCCAAGCGCCTGCGCAGCGCGCGGGACAACATCGTGGACACCGAGACCGCCCAGACCGTCCTGCGCGTGGCCCTCGACAACAAGGTCACGGACACGGAGCTGCTCACCGCCGTGGTGGAGGCGGCCGGGCCGTTCATGGACGCAAGCTTCGCTCCGCTGGGCGTGCAGATGGCGCAGAGTGATCTCGATGTATTGAGACGCGTCGGTTATCGCGTGCTGGGTTTGGCGAAAAACAAGTCCCACCGCGCCCTCGTGGAGAAGGGCTTGAAGGAGCAGAACGTGGAGTGCATCCGCGCTGCGTTGGTGGCGCTGGGAGAGATTGGCGATCCCGCTGCGGCCGCCGGGGTCACGGAGTATTTGGCAGGCGGCAGCGAGAAGCTGCTCGCCGTGTCCGTGTTGCGCCGGTTGGGGGCGGCTGCGGATTTTGCCGCATCGCTCGACCACTACGCGCACGCCTTGCGCCGGCTCACCGAATTGCACAGCGGGCGGAAGTCGGTGTTGAACACGCTCTACGGTGGCATGGCCTTCAGCCTTACGCCGGCGCAACGCCGGCTTGCGCAGAACGAGCTGCGCACCGTGCAGGACATGGAGGCGCGGGCGAGGTTTGACAGTGCTTATTTCGCGGCGAGCCTCGGCAAGCTTAACGATGCCGAGTGGCGTGCGTTCAGCACCTTCCTGGCGCAGACAAAGAACGCGGCCGTCGCGCCGCTCGCGCACGCGACCTTCGCCAAGCTGCCCAAGGACCAGACGAAATCATGGCGGGCAGAACTGGCCAGGGCGCAGTTGCCCCAGATCCGGCTGTTGGCTGAAGAGTAAACGGAATTGCCATTTCCGCCGCTAACCGTATAACGCCGCCGTGTTCCGCCTTCTTTCGCTCCTGCTCGCGCTGGCTTCGGCCACCGTTGCCTTTGCTCAGGGAGATGCGCCACGGATTCGGGGGGCGCAGACCGGGTTTAGCGGACAGTTCCGCAACCGGCATTGGACCCAGCTGGTGGTGGACATCGAGAACCCCGGCCCGGCGCGCACGGGCTTGCTGGTCGCCGAGACGGAAGGGGCATTGAGCAAGCAGCGGGTGCAGTTCACCCGTCCGGTGTTTCTGCCGGCGCAGTCGTACCGCCAATTTGACCTGCCCATTCTCCCCGACCTGCGGCCACCGCAGCAAGCCAACCGGTTCGACCGGGTGGTGAACGTGCGGCTGACGGACGGCGGGGCGCAGACGTGGAGTCAGAACGAGAGTATCGGCAGCCAGGTGCCCGAGGACGCCTTCTTCCTGTTGATTGCTGATTCGGGCTTTCTGGGCTATCGCGCCTTGCGGGAGATGACCATCGGGTCGGAAAAGCGTGTTTTCGCCCGTGGCCAGACATTGCCCAAGAATCTGCCCCGTCGGCCGCTGGAACTGCGCGGCTTCGATGCCTTGGTCCTTGGCGGACTGGCCGAGACTGAGCTCACGCCGCTGCAACAGCACGCCTTGCAGGATTTCGTCGCGATGGGCGGACACCTTATCGTGCTGCCCAGTGCCGCGCCGGGGATCGGTAAGACGCTGGCGGAAGTGATGCCCGGGACGTTCGTTTCGACCCAGCGCGTGGAGACGTTGCCGCTGGTGGCGGGTGAATTCATTTTCACCAACGGAGTGAACGTGGCACGGTTGGTGGCCGAACGTGGTGAGGCCACGGCGGGCACGCGGGACCGGCCCTGGGTGCTGACCCAGACGGTCGGGGCAGGGCGGGTGACCATGCTGGCATTTGAGGCTGGCATTGAGGAGTTCAATGTGTGGCCGGGAGCGAAAGACTGGTGGCGTGAGTTGATGGGGGGCTCGCCGCAGTTCCTGCATCACGCGGATCGGCTGCTCACCCGCGCGCCCCAAACTGAACACGTACTGGCCAGCCTGTCGGGCATCAAGGTGCTCGCGCGGCAAAGCGTGATGCTGTACCTCGCCGGGGTCAGTGGGGCGCTTTTGCTGGTGCTCGGCGGGTTCCGGTTCACCGCGCGACCGGAGCGTGGGTGGGCCGTGGCGGCGGGACTGGCGCTGCTGCTGGGCATCGGGGCGGTCCTGATGGCCGCCCGATGGAAGGCCACACCCGAGCCGTTCCTCAACGAAGTTTACGTGGCCACGGCGCGCAGTGGTGAGGATACGGGGCGTGTGCAGGCGGCGCTCGGCCTGTTTTCACCAGCGGAGCGGTCGTTTCATTTGCGGACCGCCACTGACCGGGACTCGCTCACACCGGGCCGCAGCGCGTTGACGCCGCCGGAACTGCTGCGGGTCGGCTACGAGGCTCAGTTGTCGTTGAGCAATCTCGCCGTGCGCGCGGATGACCTCCGCACCTTCATCGGGCGGGCACCCCTGGCGACGCTGCGGGCGCCAACGGTGCGCATGCGGGTTGGCGCGGACGGTCTGTACCTGGTGCTCTCGAACCGGTCGGAGGCTTCGTTGTCCGGTGCGTTCGTGAAGTTCAACCGCTTTGTCGTGCCGCTGGCCGAAGTGTCCAAGGGGGCGCAGGTCGAGAAGGCGGGGCTCCGGGTGAATGCGCTGACGGATTCGACGGAGCTGCTTCGCACCGCCCGCCAACTGGAACGTGAACGGCTGCGCGAAGCCTTGTTTCCCGCGCCCATTTACTCCGGTGACTCGAGGATGACCTATGACGAACGCCGGTTTCAAAAGTTGCTGCGCGGCCGCGAGCCCCAGCCGGTGCTGTTCAGTTGGAGCGATGCTCCGGCCTTTCCGCTGGCGGCGATCGAGCCCCCTGCTGCCCGCCGCGCTGTTGGTCTGTTGGCGGTCGAAGGCTCCGTCGAGTACGCCGGGCCATCGCTGCTCTTGCCTGCGGGGGTGATGCCGCTCCAGCTCCGCAATCTGGACGCGTATTCATTCGAGCGGAGCGAGGGGTGCTTCGCGGGCGGGCGGCCGGGGCAGATGTTTGTGGAGT
Source organism: Pseudomonadota bacterium (assembly GCA_009924135.1). Classification (GTDB taxonomy): domain Bacteria; phylum Verrucomicrobiota; class Verrucomicrobiia; order Limisphaerales; family SXTU01; genus SXTU01. Next base: position 53,146 of record RFSE01000001.1, read on the forward strand.
TCGTTCTGCCGGCGGGCTGCCCGGCGGTGAACGCCCAGGAACTGGCGGTTCACTTTGAGTTTCGTGGCGCGGCGTTCCAGCCGGAGTTTTACGTCGCGGCCGGCGACTTCGCCATCGAGGGCGAAGTGGCGAAGTTGTTGCCCCGCATGGAAAAGCTTGCCTCCACGGCGCCCGTGCGCGTGCCTGATCCCGGGCGTTTCCTGCGGGCGGGCGGGCGCAGTGTCATCGTGGCCGTCAACGTCACCCATTCCGCCGAGGGCAAACGGCTCGACCATACCATGAACCAGAGCCTCCACACCTGGCAGCTTCGCAACCTTGACCTCGAACTGAAGGCCACCACGCCATGATCGTCACCGACGCACTCACCAAGACCTACGGCGATGTCCTGGCGCTGGACAGCTTGACGCTCAACATCGAGGCGGGGGAAATCTTCGGCTACATCGGGCCCAACGGCGCGGGCAAAAGCACGACCATCCGCATCCTCTCCGGCTTGATGCGGCCCACGAGCGGCAGCGCGACGGTCGCGGACGTCGATGTGGTGCGGTATCCGCAGGAAGCCAAGCGCGTGGTTGGCTATATGCCTGACATCTTCGGCGTGTATAACGGCATGCGGGTGTGGGAGTATCTGGACTTCTTCGGGGCGGCGTACCGGCTTTCGAGAGCGGTCCGACAGACGCGCATCGAGGAAGTGCTGCACGTCACCGGCACGGATGGCATGCGCGATTACTTTGTGGACTCGCTCTCACGCGGCATGCAGCAGCGGGTCGGCATCGCCCGCGCGTTGATTCATGATCCAAAGGTGCTGTTTCTGGATGAGCCCACGTCCGGCCTTGATCCCCGCGCCCGCATTGAGATGCGGGAGTTGCTCAAGCACCTCAAGCAACTGGGCAAAACCATTCTGGTCTCGTCGCACATCCTGCCCGAGCTGGCGTCGGTCTGTGACCGCATCGGCATTCTCGAACAGGCGCGCCTCCTCCTGTGTGATCGCATGGAGGCGGTGCTACGGCAGGTCGAACAGCGTCGCCTCATCGAGATCGAAGTGCTCGGTGACCCGGCGCAGGCCGGCGCGTTGCTCACCGCCCAGTTTTCCGCGCCGAAGCTCGAAGTGACCGAGACGGTTGGCCGGTTGCTGCGGTTGTCCTTCGCGGGCGAGGATGACGAAATCGCCGGGCTGCTGGGCCTGCTCATCCAACAGGGCGTTGGGGTCCTGTGGTATCGCGAGGCACCGCTCGATCTGGAAAACCTCTACATGAAGGTCACGAAGCAGGCCAAGGCCGGCACCCGGAGGAGTGACGATGCTGAATAACCCCGTCCTGCTCCGCGAAGTGAGAAGCGCGCTGCGTTCGCCGCTGGCGCTTGCCCTGGCGGCGCTCTACCTCGGCGTCCTCGCCACGCTCGTGTGGTGGATGTGGCCGCAGGAGGGCGTTTACTCCGCCACGGCGCGGGCGTCGCGCTCGCTCCTGCTGGTGTGCGGTGTCGCGCAACTGCTGCTGGTGATCCTTTACGCGCCCGCGTTTGCCGCGACGGCCATCACCGCCGAGCGGGAGCACAATACTTACGACCTGCTCTTCGCCACGCTGCTGCGGCCCTGGGAGATTGTTGCGGGGAAGCTTTGCTCATCCATCATCGTGCTGCTGCTCTTCGTGTTGCTGTCGCTGCCCATCTTCGCGGCATGTTTCTTCCTGGGTGCGGTTTCCGTGCGCGAGGCGGCGGCGATTTATCTCATCACGGCGGCAAGCAGCGTGATGTTTGGGCTCCTAGGCCTGTCGGTCAGCGCGGTGGCCCGGAACTCGCACCTGGCACTGGTGGTCACCTACGTGCTGTTGCTGCTGTTCACCGCCGGTCCGTGGGTGCCGGGCTTCCTGCTCGAACAGAAACCCTGGGCGGCGCAGTTCATCCAGCAGGCCCGCGCGTTTAGTCCGCTCGGCGCGATGGCTTCCGTGATTCTGCCGGCCTTCGATCCGGCCGGGGCCTGGAAAACCTATCTGACCTATTGCTCCGTCACTTCGGTGATCCTGGTGGGCTTCCTGGTGCTGCGCGTGCGTGGCGGCAGCCGGCGGGACGCTGCGCGGGCCTCGGGCACGCTGCATGATGCGGAAGATTTAACCCGGCGACGGTTGAGCTTTCCGTTCTACCTCGTGGACCCGATGCGCCGGCGGCAGTGCATTCCCGACTGGCTGAATCCGATGTTTGCGAAGGAGCTGCGCAGCCGGGCTTTCGGCGGTGGCCAGTGGATTTTCCGGGTGGCGGCGGCGTGCTTCGGACTGTCGATGCTCATGATGATCGGCGCGGTCGGCAATCTCGTAGGACCAACGCCGAATCTCATCCGCTCGGTGGCGCTGGTGTTCCAGCTTGGTCTCATTGTGTTGATCGTGCCTTCGCTCACGGCCGGGGCGATTACGCAGGAACGCGAGCGGGGGAATCTCGAACTGCTGCGGATGTCGCGGCTCGGGGCCTTTTCCTTCCTCGTCGGGAAGGTCGGGGTCGCACTGTTGTTCGTGGCGTTCCTTTTGCTGGGGACAGCGCCGGGCTGGTTTGCCATTCATTATCTGGAGATCAACACCTTGCGCGAAATCCTTTACGCCTGGGCGGTGATTGGTACGACGACACTCTTCGCGTTGTCCGCCGGCTTGTGCGCGTCCGCGCTGGCCCCGCGCACGCCGATTGCGACTGCGCTGGCCTACGGCGTGACGTTCCTGGCGGCGATCGTCACGCTGCTGCCGCTGTTGACCGCAGACCAGCTCTCACTACGGCTGCGCGAGATGATCCTGGTGCTGAACCCGTTTGCCGCGTCGTTACAGGTGCTCACGCGCGGCGTGTTCGACGATCTCGGGGTGCTCTGGCAGCGCCACGCGTGGCGGGCGCTCGGGGTGTCCGGGTTGTTTCTAACCGTTGCATTCGTCCGCCTGCGCTGGTTGCTCGCCCCGCAAAAATGAAACCGACCTTCTTCATTTGGAGCGCCCTGTGCTGGGTGGTTCTCGTGGCCTGCGGAACCTCACCCGACGCGTCGGCCCAGTCCAGTCCAGCAACGAACGGCGCCTGGGTTCCGGTGATCATGCATCCAGTCAAGGATGCGGGCACCGTCGAGATGCTGCGCGCGGCCCTCAAGGAGCCCGATCCGGTCGTGCGCGAGCGTGCGCTGGAGGCCCTCGCCATTATTCGCGATGGAACGGCGGGGCAGGGTGTGCGGCCGGTGGCTCCTGCGGGGGCCGTATCGCTGGCAGAGGCGATGCGCGGTTCGAACACGGTTGCCTTGGTGCGTGCCTTGCGCAGTCTGGATGGCGAAGCAGCCCGCCAGGAATCGAAGGTGTTGATCGGCCTGTTACGCCGGCCGGAGGTGGTGGTTCAAGAAGAGGCCGTGCGGGCGATTCACCGGGGGCGGGTCGCCGCGGCGGGCAGTGAGCTGATCACGCGCTTGAACGAGCCCGACGAAGGGCTGCGGTTGGCTGCGAGCGAGGCGCTGGCCGCAATGTTTGACCAGGTTCTTCGGCCTGAGTTGATGGCCGGCATGGTCCAACGGCTGGAGGTGGACCCGAGTTCGCAAGTGCGACGGGTGGCAGGGCTCGCGTTGGTGGCGCTGCAGGACACCCCGGCCCGCGATGCCTTGCTGCGTCTGCTTAAGCATGAGCGCGGTGTGACGCGGGCTTCGGCCGCAGCCGCTCTCGGAGCTTGGGGTGATCCGGAACTGGCCGGGACCCTGCATCCGCTGCTGGCCGATCCGGCGGATTTGGTGGCGCGCAACGCTGCCCATGCTCTCGGTCAATTGCGGAATCCAGCCTCCAAGCAGCCGTTGATCGCCGCCTTCAAAACGCGCAGCTCGGTGGTTCTTGAACGGGCGGCTTGGGCACTCGGCGAGCTGAAGAGCACCGAGGCCGTGCTCACGCTGATTGGTCAACTGGGGACGACGGACGAGGCCTTCAAGGTCGCCCTGATTATCGCCCTGGGGAAGACCGGTGACAAACAGGCACTCCCGCCACTCCGTCAGGTGCTCCAGAATATCGTGCTCACAAACAACCTGCCGAAGGCGCGCGAGGCGGCGTTTATCGTGCTGACCGACGCGCGGGACAAAGTGGCCATCCCCCGGGCGGTTCAGATGGTGACGACGCCCGTGGTGCCGCCGGTGCCCGGAGCCGGACCAACCTTCGATGAGGACTTCGTACGGATCGCGGCGTTGCACTATCTCAGCACGGTGGGCGATCGGACGATCGGGACGGCTTTGCTGGCCAAAGACCAGTGGTATGCCCCGCGCGGTTTACGAGCTGAGCTGGCTGCCACTTTGAGCAAGCTGCTGGGACAGGCTTACCGGCCGGTTGCCGACGAGGATTACCGCCGGTACTTTGTCGAGACGATCACGCCACGTGCACCAACAGCCCTGCCGCCCCTTGGCGTCGTGCGGGGGCCGTAGTGTGCGGTGGGGTAATGGGCAGAAGGAACGCGTTTCGCCCCACCAATGGCAGTAAGTACTTCCAAGGCCGACCTAATCCGGGCCGGCTAGTTCAAACGCTGGCCGGAAGCCCTACTTCTTCTTGACCATGGGCCGGGCGGTCGCGCGTTGCTGCTGTTGTTGTTGCGTCTGGGCGAGCTTGTTCTGTTCAGCGGCGATGGCCTGCTGTTGCTGCTGCAGGGCCGTGTTGGCGGCCAGCACCTTGTCCTGCGCCGTCTTGGCGGCGGTGGCGGCTTCGGTTACGGAGGCATCCTTCGCGAGTTCCGCTGCGGCCTGCCGCTGCAGCGTGGTCAGCTCGGCCTGGGCGGCATTCATGTTCTTACGGGCTTCCTGAAGGGCGGTGTCCCCATCCACCCTGGCCTTGATGATGTCCGTCGGGCCGCGGAGGATTTTGGAAAGTTCCTCGGATTGCTTGCGGCGATCTTCGTCGGACAGGGCCTTGTCCTCGCGTACGGCGTTGAGCTTTTCGCGGGCGACGTCGGCATCTTTCACCGCCTGTTGATATTCGGGGGAATCCTTTGCGGCCTTGGTCAGTTCCTTCGACAGCCGGTCAGCCTCCGCGCGGGATCCATTGAGGTCGCCCTGCACCTTGGGCAGGCCCAATTTGGCGGCGATGGCCTGATAGGCATTGGCCCGGACCTGGGTCAGGTTTTGGATGGCTGTCTGGGCCTCCTTTTGGGCATCGGCGATGGCCTTTTGATCTGCCTGAAGTTTGGTCTGCGCGGCAGCGATGGCTTTCTGCTCGTTGGCCACGGTGTTGGCCGGAGTGGCGGCCGACACGGCCGATGACTGGCCCAGCAGGGTGGCGACACAGAGGGATGACAGACCCAAACCACCAACGCGGAGGAAAGCAACAAGGTTCTTCATAGGCATAGCTTCGTTACAGACGCAGCCGCCATCGAAAAGGTTTCATGCACAGGCTGCTTGGACTGGCACCCTAATGGGATTGAAAAGTGGCGCAAGGTAAAACTGGGGGGCTGTTTAACACCCCGGACCCCGTCGTTGTGTCGTGCGGGACCGGCCGAAGCGGGGCCCCGTCCTCAAAACGGCGCGAGGGGGGCCATTCCCATTCACCACGCCGGGCAGAGGCCGTCATGTCCTCAGGGGGCAAATCCGGGGGGAAGAAAGGAAGTAGCGGCCTGCCGTCGACACTCACGATTGAGATTGAGCTGACTTCCGGCAAACGGGGTTCAACGTTTCACCGTGTAGTAGTAGGCGCGATAGGTGCCATCGATGGTGAAGCTGCCGTCGGCTGCGATGGGCACGGAACTCCCGGCGATCGGCACGCCGTAGTGGTCGCAGGGGGTCACGCTCACCGGCTTCGGGCCGGCAAGCTTGATCGTGGCCTGCACCGGTTCCAGCAACAGCGGCGCGGTGCCGGTAGCTTCGAGTTTCGCGCCGTCTGCCGAGTAGCGCGTTCCGGTCTGCTTGTCCTGCGCCAGGGCCGTGATGAGGATACGCTGGGACTGGGCCAGCGGCTGGTCATCCAGCGGGGTGAAGATCGTGCTGACAAACGGCGTTTTGAAACTCACTTCCACACCGGGTAGCACAAAGGCGCCTGCCCCCGTGCGCCCGATGACCGCCTGTGTCTTCGGCGTCTGCACCGTGATGACCTGCCGGCCGTAGTCCCAGACCAGCTCGTCGGTGGTGCTGCGAATGGTCTTGCCGGCTGGGTTCCAGTATTTCGCAAAATCCACCTGCTCGGTCTTGCCGCCCGCGAAGTCCACGGTCACGCGGCCAATGGCAAATGCTTCGAGCGGCGTGCCGCCCTCGACGATCATCGTTTTGACATCGTAGCCACCCTTCGTCGCATCCTGCTTGAGCGCATCCCGTCCGGTGAACAGGTCGGCCACGGACAGCCGGCGCGCCGCGATGACGGGCGATTCTTTGACATGGCCGCGATACAACGCAAACGCGAGCGCTGGAAACTGGCCGAGATAGGCCGGCGTATCGGTGGTGTAACTGGACATGCCGGGCCAGCCATCACCGATCCGCGTGCCGCTCTGGATGAAATGAAAGGAGGCGTCCCAACCATGCAACCCCATGCCGTAAAACCCCAGGATCGGCGCACACTCGGCCTTCCACTGGTTCGGCGCGGACTGGGTCCACTCGGTGATGGAGAAAGGCTTTGACTCCACCTGCTTCATCGCGACGGTGAAGATGCCGCTGCCGGGATGGGCCAGGTGCGATTCGTTGTTCACCTTGCCCTCGGTGATGCCGTGCCCGCCCGCACCTCCGCCGGCGTAATTGTGCCGGTCAATCATGGAGCCGACGGTGTCCGTCCAAATGTTCGCGGGATCGGTGGCGGAGCCGCCCACCTGCCAGGCGGTGGTCATGGTGACGGCCTTGAAACCGGCGGCCCGAATGGCCTGCTCGCACGCCTCGAATTCGGCCCGCTGCAGGGTGGCCAGAAACTCGATAAAATCTCCAGCCCGCCGGGTCTGACCGGTGAAGGGGCCGCGCGGACCTTTGCCGTCCAGCTCCCACGGTGACATCAGCCGCAGTTCACCCGCCTTCGGGGAGTCGCCTTCCCGGAGTTCGCCCCAAGCGGACTTGAGCGCATCATCGGTGGGGTATTTCGCCTTCACCCAGGCGGCGAACCGGACGCGCAACGCCTGCGCGTGCAGCGGCCACTTTTTGGTCTTCGGGTCGGCCAACGCACCCAGCGGGTTCCAGAAGAACACGGAGTCCTCGTTCTGCATTTCCACCCCTACGAGCGCCGGATCATCTACATAACGCAGCCCGGTGTAGGGGTTCTTGTGCGTGAGCAGGGCGGTGAGGACGCGGTTGCGCAACTCCCAGAGTTTGGGCGCGATGTTGATCACGCCATAGGTGTCCTTGCGTCCGGCTCCGCCTTCCAGCTCCTGAAAGAGGGCCGGGTCGTAACCATCGTCCGGCCCGATGGTGAAGTGGTAGAAGACGGACCAGTCGGTGTAGATGCCGTTCCGTTTCAGCTCGGCGAACCACCAGTCATACTGGTCGAGCTTCTGGGAATCGATTTTTCCGTTGGTGTTCAACTCGTCAAAGACCGCGTGCTGCCGGACCACGTTGATGCCGAACTTCCGTAGATACTTCGCCCGCTGCGTCAGTTGTTCCCGCGAGTAACGGCCCGGTTCCACATTCGCTCCGCAGCCCCAGAGTTTCACCGGAGCCGGGGCCTGTTCGAACCGCAGGTCTTTGCCCACCGCCTTCAGAAAACCGAACTGACCAGCCGGAGCCGGGATCAAGTGGGACATGTCGATCACGCTCGCGGGGTTGAAGGTGTCCTCATCGGCGAGGAGCGGGAACCAGTCCGCCGGGCCGTTTGCCGCCTTCGACATGGTTGGCTTCTGTGCCCCGGCGGGGACAAACGGGATGCGGGTGAAGACGAAACAGTCGAGGCCGCCGTGATGGTTCTTGTCCGGTCCGCTTTCCATGCGGAAACGGATTACGTGATGGCCCGGCGTGAGTGTCAGATTACCGCCCTTGGCCCACGCGATGAAGCGCATGTCGGGCTTGTTGTCGGCGGCGATGTTCTGGTTACCCCGCGCGTCGGTGAAGTTGACCGGCGTCCACGCGCCGGCATCCAGTTGCCAGGTGAGCTTGGCCCCGACGCTGGGGTTGGCGCGAATCCAGAAGGCATACGTATCTGGGGTGAGGACATCGAAGGCGTATTCCGCTTCGCCGACCTTGTCCTTGTTGAAATTGGAGATCCAGTCACCGCCGGAGAGCACCTCCCTCTTGACCTGGTCATACCACCACGGATGGCGGGACATGGTGCTCTTGGTGGGACGCTCACCCTCGATCCAAATCACGTCCTTGGGATCGGGTGCCGGCTCGGGAACCGCCGCTGCGCTCAGGTTGAACGCCAGGCCAACGAGGGCCAGGAACAAACCGCCCAGATGCGTTGGAATTGATTTCTTGCCACAAACTACGCGGTTACGGATGACGGATGACGGGCCATCCAGAAAACGGAGAACGACAAGTTGCACAGGGCAGTTCAGTAACAGCGATGAGCAACCCCGGTCAACGCCGCGTTTCCCGGCGAAGCGTGCCGGGGCGCATCTCATTATTTGGCGATGCGGCGCGACGTGCATCAAATTCCGACGGCATTGCAACCCGGTTCAAACGAAGCGCGTCTGTGCTGGAAGCCGGTCGCAGCAAGCCCTTCTGGCGAGGGGGCCAGGGGAATCCGCTCCGTCCCGTGTCAGGCCCGTTGCGGAGTGGGTCCTGCGCCAGCGAATGGTTTTATCCCTCAGGCGAGGACTGGCTTCACGATCTCGCCATGAACATCGGTAAGCCGATAATCGCGGCCTTGGAAACGATACGTCAGCTTGGTGTGATCGAGCCCGAGGAGGTGCAGGGCGGTCGCGTTGAGATCATGAATGTGTACCGGGTCCTTGACGATGTTGTAGCTGAAGTCGTCGGTCTCGCCAAATGCCTGACCGCCTTTGATGCCGGCTCCGGCCAGCCAGATGCTGTAGCAGCGCGGATGATGATCCCGCCCATAGTTGTCCTTGGTCAGGACGCCTTGGGAATAGACGGTGCGCCCAAACTCACCGCCCCAGATGATGAGCGTGTCTTCCAGCAGGCCGCGTCCCTTCAATTCGGCCAGCAGGGCGGCGGTGGGTTGATCGGTGTCGTGGCACTGGCTCTTGATCCCGCTGGGCAGGTTGTTGTGCTGGTCCCAGCCCCGGTGATAGAGCTGGATGAAACGCACGCCGCGCTCGGCCAGCCGACGGGCCAAAATGCAGTTCGCCGCATACGTGCCCGGCTTTTTCGATTCGGGACCGTAGCGCTCGAAGATGTCCGCAGGTTCTTTGGACAAGTCGGCAAGATCCGGAACGGCGGCTTGCATGCGGAACGCGAGTTCATACTGGTCAATGCGCGCCTGCGTCTCCGGGTCCTGATACTCGGCGAATTGCAGGCGGTTCAAGGCGGCGGTGTCATCCAACATGGCGCGCCGACGCTCCGGGGTGATGCCCGGAGGATTGGACAGGAACAGCACCGGGTCTTTGCCTGAACTGAAGCGCACGCCTTGGTGGCGGGACGGGAGAAACCCCGAGCCCCACATGCGCTCGTGCAGCGGTTGCGCATTTGTCGGGCCGCTGGGACGGGAGATCAGGGCGACGAACGCCGGCAGGTCGGTGTTCTCCGATCCGAGCCCATACGACACCCACGCCCCGAAGGCCGGCCGGCCGCCGATCTGATGGCCGGTTTGCAGCAGTGTCATCGCCGGGTCGTGGTTGATCGCTTCGGTGTGCAGCGACCGGATAACGCAGATGTCGTCTGCGAATTTCGCCGTGTGGGGCAGGGCTTCCGTCAGCCACAGGCCCGACTGGCCGTGCTGTTGAAACTTGAAGACCGATGGGGCTACGGGGAACCGCTTCTGGCCGGCCGTCATGCCGGTGAGCCGTTGCTCGCCGCGCACCGAGGCGGGCAAATCCTTGTCGAACTGGGAGGCGAGGCCGGGCTTATAGTCAAACAGGTCCAACTGCGAAGGCGCACCGGCCTGGGTGAGCCAGATGATACGTTTTGCCTTGGGGGCAAACTGCGGCGGTTGAGGGGCGGCGAACAGTCGCGGGTTGAGCAGAGAGGCGAGCGCGGCGGCTCCGAGGCCCGTGGCCGAACGGCCCAGGAAATGGCGGCGGGAGAGTTCGTTGTGAGAAGGTGGCATGCTCATGAGTTCACGGCTTGGTGACGGTTTCATCCAAGTTGAGCAGCGTGCTGGCGACGGTGGTGTAGGCGGCCAGTTCGGCGGGGTTTAGCTTCGCATCGAATCCCGCCGAGCCGACCGACAACAGCGATTTACCCGCTTCCGTATCCTTGGTGAAATCCGCGCGGGCGCGTTCATACGCCCCGCGCAGGACTTTTAGTTCCGCCGGTGAGGGCGGGCGCGCAAGCAGCAAACGGAAGCCGTGGGTAAGCCGCGTCTCCTCCGTGCCGCCACCGTCCTTGATCATGCGTTGCGCGAGGAAGCGCGCGGCCTCGACATACGTTGGGTCGTTCAGGAGGTTCAAAGCCTGCAAGGGGGTGTTCGTACGCGGCCGCCGCAGCGTGCAACTCTCGCGGAACGGCGCATCAAAGAGCAGCATCGCAGGGTGGGGCACTGAGCGCTTCCAATAGGTATAGAGGCTGCGGCGGCGGAGTTCGTCCCCTTTGCCGGGCACATACGTGTTGTAGCCATTGCCGGCCGTGATCTGCTCATAAAGCCCCGGCGGATGGTAGGGCTTCACCGATGGCCCACCGAGCTGGTCGAGCAGGAGTCCGCTGGCCGCGAGCGCCTGGTCCCGGATGAATTCACCCACGAGCCGGTGGCGCGGACCGCGGCTGAGCAGGCGATTTTCCGGATCGCGTTCGCGCAATGCCGGCGTGAGGCGGGAGCTTTGCCGATAGGTCGCGCTGGTGACCATGAGCCGCATCAATTGCTTCACATCCCAGCCGCTGCGGATGAATTCCTGCGCCACCCAGCCGAGCAGTTCAGGATGACTCGGGAGTGCTCCCTGTGAACCGAAATCCTCGCTGGTCTTCACCAGGCCGGTGCCGAACACCTGCTGCCAGAAGCGATTTACCGTGACGCGGGCCGTGAGCGGGTTTTGCGGGCTGACGAGCCACTTCGCAAGCCCGAGCCGGTTATGTGGCAGTTCGGGTGCCAGCGCGGGCAGCACGGCCGGGGTTGCCGCCGTAACGGCGGTTCCGGGCTTGTCATAGGCCCCGCGCATCAGGATGAAGGTCGGGCGCGGCTCCTTTTGCTCCTCCATGACCAGGGTGGTGGGAATCTCATTCTCGGCCGCCGCGACCTGCTTCTTCAGGCTGCCCAGCTCGTCATTGAGCTTGCGGTGCTCCGGCTGCTGCGAGATCCGGAACGTCGCGAGCTGCTTGTTCTCCACCGCCGTGCGGCCGGCCGGGGCTTTCTTTGCAAGCGTTTCCAGAGCGGCCGGCACCAGCACCTCCGGCTCCGTTTCCGTGACGAACAACCGCCAACTTGAAGGCCCGCCAGCATTCTCGACGCCAATCTCGATTTGGACCTCGCGGCTGGCCTCCGCCGCCAGGGCGGGCTCGAATTCGAACACCGCGTGCGCCGGGCGTTCCGGCTTCAGGGCAAGGACCGTCCGGGTTTTGCGGTCATTATCCAATACCTTTTCGGTTTCGGTGTTCGCCAACGAATCTCCCCATGCCGTGGCGCGCACCTTGGATTGCCCCACCTTGAGTTCGCTCCATTGAAAGCTCGCTGAAGATGCCGTGGTCCCGCATTCGAGGCGCACCGCAGTGATGCGTCCGGCCGGCAGGCGTGCCGTGAGCTTGAGGGTGTTCGGGCGCGTCTCTTGCGGCCCGACCTCCAAAGTGGTGGCGGTGGCGTCAATCACCGGTGGCTGATCCCCGCCGCTGGCTGCGAGCAGTTGGACCGGCACCCACTTCACGGCTGCCGCAGCGACGCGTTGCGACCATTCATCGATGCCGTTCACCGACCGGTTGGTGAGCGCCGTGAGCTGCGCGGTCACCTGTTGCAATGATTTGTTCAGGGCGGCGAGTTTCGCCTCGGTTTCCGGTGAAGGCAGTTTCACAAACGGGGGCGCATTTTGACGGATGGGGTTCCCATAGATGCCCACGCCCTTTTCCGGCACGTTGTGGAAAAAGGCTTTCAGCGAATAGAAGTCGCGCTGAGTGAACGGATCGAACTTGTGATCGTGGCATCGGCAGCAGTTGAAGGTCTGTCCCAGCCACACGGCTGCGGTCGTCTCCACGCGGTCAGCGGTGTATTCGGCGAGGAACTCCTCGGCGATGATGCCGCCTTCTTCGTTCAGCATGTGATTGCGATGGAAGCCCGTTGCGACCTTCTGTTCGAGGGTCGGGTTGGGGAGCAGATCACCCGCCAGTTGCTCGATGGTGAACTGATCGAAAGGCTGGTTGTCGTTGAACGCGCGAATGACCCAGTCCCGCCAGGGCCACAGCTCCCGGTCGCGATCCACCTGGTATCCGTTCGAGTCGGCGTAGCGCGCGGCGTCGAGCCAGTCGATCGCCATGCGCTCACCGTAACGAGGCGACTTCAGCAGGCGGTCCACGACCTTCTCATAGGCTTGCGCCGAGGAGTCAGCGAGAAAGGCATCCACCTCCGACAGGGTCGGGGGCAGGCCGGTCAAATCCAGGGTGACCCGGCGGATCAGCACCTCCCTGGCCGCCTCGGGGGACGGTGCGAGGGCGGCTGCTTCCAGGCGCGACAGCACGAATTGATCAAGCGGGTTGCGCGGCCAGTCTTTGCGCCGTGTCACCGGAACTTTCACCGGGGCCAACGCTGCATAGGACCAATGCTCCTCATACTTGGCACCCTGTGCGATCCACTGCCGCAGCTTCAACTTCTGCGCCGAGGTCAACACCTTGTGTGACTTGGGCGGTGGCATCAACTCGTCTGGATCACCGCTGTTGAGACGCTTGAGCAGCACCGACTTTTTTACTTCACCCGGTACGATGGCGATGCCGCCGGACTTCGCCGCCTTGAGCGCTTCCTCACGCACATCGAGCCGCAGCCCGGCCTTGCGCTGCTGCGCATCCGGTCCGTGGCAGCTGAAACAATTGTCCGACAGGATGGGCCGGACCTCCCGGCTGAAGCTCACCAGCTCCTGCGTCTGGGCTGCCCTGATGGCCAGCAGCAAAGTGGCGAGGATGGTGAGAATGCGCTTCATGTCGGTCGGTAACGTGTGACGATCCGCTTGCTACGGCGATTGAATCTTGTTTGCAACAGGCATTGGCCGTTGGCGTGCTCGCATCGTTAGGACATCGTAGTGGAACACTGTCAACGGTTCGCGGAAGGTAAATGTCTGGTGGTTTGTCCCATGGTGGCCGGCTTACTTTAGGACTTCGTCCAACCAAGCATAGGCCGCCTTCCGTTCCATTTCGGGGAAGTCGTGCGGGGCGTCGGGCGTGACGAGCTTGAGTTGTGCGGAAGCATTGTGCAGGGCATAGATTTCGCCTGCCTTGGCAAAGGCCTTGCGCACGCCGCCGATGTCGAAATTGCTGTCGCGTACGGGCGAGTTTGAGAAGAAGGCACGGGGAGCGAGTGCGCCCAGGATTTCGTAAAAATCGAACGGCACCTGGTCGGCGTTGTTGCCGTAGCGGTCGCGGATGCGGGGCATGTAACGATCACTGGTCCAGCCGGCGACCTTGCCGCCGTAGTAGTCGTGGAACGGCGTGAAACCACAGCTCGACACGACTGCCCGCAACCGCTCATCAAAGACGGCGGTGAAGAGTGCGTTGTGCCCGCCGAGCGAGTGGCCGATCACCCCCAGGCGCCCCCCGTCCACCTGGGGCAGCGCTTCAAGCAGGTCCACGGCTCGGAGGTTGTTCCAGATGGCCTTCATCGAACCACTGGCGTAGTGCGCCCCTTGCTTCTTGAAGTCGTAGGGATACTCGCCGAATGACGGATAATCCGGCACGAGGCAAACGTAGCCGCGCTCGGCCAGTTCGTGGGCGTAGTGCAACGATTTCAAGCCGCCCAGTCCGGCCGGCTCGTTCTTGCCGATGCCCGTGGTCTGGTGGAGGCAAAGCATCGCGGGCGCTTTACCGCCAGCAGGTACGGTGTTCGGAATCATCAGCCACGCCGGCACGCGGTCATCCCGCTCGGGTGTGAATCGCACCTTGCGCCGCAGATACTTTTCAGTGCGCTCTTCGGCGACCGTTTCCACGTCCAGCGGCACGCGCCGGGCAGCTTCGGGCAAGGGACCCATCGCCTGCTGCATCCCGGCGCGGATGTGCGCGACCCGCTCCGCCCAGTCCGCCTTGGTCTTCACCGGGCGCTCATTGCCTTGAGCGTCCTTGACGACGAGCAAGTTCGCGTGGTCCAGGTACAATGCGAGCGGACTCAGATCGAAGTGCCCGACTGGAAACCCGGCGGCATAGGAAATGACAAACTCCCCGCCGGGCGTGCGATACCGGATAGCCTCGCGGCGTTGGAAATCGCTTGGCCCCGGGCGATGGCGCGCCTCCGCGCCGGAGGGCTGCAAATACTTTTCTGCGGCCGCCAGCACGATTTCTGTGGTGCCGAAGAAGTGGCCGGCGGACCGGTAAACCTTGGCGTCAAGGTCGGCTTTGGAAACATACTTTGCCTCCACGGCGAGTCCGGCACTCTTCATGGCATCCACCATTTCCACGGCATCGGCGAAGGGGCAGACCGTGTCTTCGGTCCCGTGAATCACCACCACTTTACTCGTGGTGCCCAGTTGCTTCATGGTGGTCAGATGGCCGGGATGGCCGACGAAGCGCAACGCCTGCTCGTCCGGCGTGAGGAAATTCCGGCTGCGCGGGTCACGGCTCCAGCGGGCGTTCAGGGAACTGCCGCCGGGGAGGTTGAACGCGATGTCATCCGAGAGTTTCTTCATGCCGCACATGTCCACCACGCAGGCGAAGGTGCGCGGCGCGAGCTTGTTGGCCATCAAGGTCACGTTCCCCCCGCCGGACCCACCGCAGCAGAAGAGCCGGTCATCGGCAAACGGCCTGCCCCGGGTCGTGAGCTGGTCGCGCACCCACCAGAGCGCCCGCAAGGCATCAAGCGCCTGGAGGTAGCCGAAGTCGTACGGTTCCGGCGCGTCGATCGAGTCGGCCTTGCCGCTTTGCAGGTAGTTGACACAAACGGCGACGACGTTCAGTCGTTGCGCCAGCACGCGTGGGTCGGTCGTACCCACGCAGTCGCTGCCCCCCCAGTTGTGGAGGGTGAGCATGATGCCGGTCAGCGGGCCGACGCCGGCCAGTGAGCCGCCGGGGTAATGCACCTGCACGCGAAAGTGGCGGAGTCCCGGGCGTTGCGGCCATTCCTGCGCGGGGAGTTCGGCCGGCGAATCCTGCGGTGGCAGCGGGGGCCACTCCTGACCGGTGGCGGACAGGGTCGAGATCAGGACGGCACAAAGTAAGGCGAGGCGCATTATGGAGAACAGTTGGCTCAGGTTATCGGGCGGACCTTGGCCTGACAATGCTGCGACTCCTTTTAACAAGTGCGGTCACTGTGCCCTAGGCGTCCTGAACCGTGACCAGGGTCGGTATGGCCCAACAGAGGCGGTGAACGAGCCGGGCAGTAGCGGACTAAATCAACTCCTCCACCGGCTTGCCACGGGTGAGGATGGGGACGGGCTGGCCGAAGGCGTTGTGGAAGACTTCGTCGGTGGCCACGCCGAGCTGTCGGTAGATGGTGGCGAGGACGTCGTTGAAGTGGACGGGCCGCTCGAAGGGCAGGTCGCCGGCCTTGGTGCTGGAGCCGACGACCACGCCGCGCTTCAGCCCGCCCCCGGTGAGCATGACGGAGAAGACCTTTTCCCAGTGGTCACGGCCCGCGTTGGCGTTGATCTTGGGCGTGCGGCCGAATTCGCCGAACATCGCGACGAGCGTGGTGTCGAGCAGGCCGCGTTCTTCGAGGTCGTCGATCAGAGCGCTGACGGCGAGGTCCATGGGCGGGAGGAGCTTGTCCCGCATCTGGTTGAAATTGTCCTCGTGGGTGTCCCAGTCCTGGCCGCGTTCCTGGTTGAGCGTGTAGTTGAGCAGGGTGAAGGGCACGCCCGCCTCGGCGAGGCGGCGCGCCAGGATCGTCTGCTGACCCCATAGGTGCTGGCCGTAGCGTTCGCGTTGCTTCAGGGATTCGCTGGAAAGATCGAAGGCCCCGCCCGCCGCGCCGCCGGAAAGGATTTCCAGCGCGTGCCGGTGGTATTTGTCCAAGCCGTCAACGGCGGCAGCGGAGGCCTGGCCGCCCAGGGCGTTGAGGAGCGTGAGACGGTCTTCGAGGCGTTTGCCGGAGAGGGCTTGTTGCAGGCGTAAGTCCTGCGGTCCACCGAAGGGAGTACGGGCGTCGATCGGCGGGAGGCCGGATTCGAGCGGTTCATACGACACGCCGAGCGGTCCGGCGGTGGCGTAGTGAACGCGGTTGCCGAGCTGGCCGGAGTGCGGGATGGCCACATAGGGCGGCAGCAACGGGGCGCGGGCGCCGCACGCCCGGGCGATGACGGAGCCAATGCTCGGGTGCGCGAGATTGCGGTTCTTCGCTTCGACGGAGGCATCCGGCAGGTCGCCACCGGTCAACGTCTGGTAGATCGCCACCGGGTGGCTGGGCGAATCGACGTACGCGCTGCGGATGAGGCTGAACTTGTGCGCGCGTTTGGCGAGGTGCGGCAGGTGCTCGGCGAAGTGAATGCCCGGCAGCGTGGTGGGAATGTCACCGAAGGTGCTGCGGTAGGCGGACGGAGCGTTGGGCTTGGGGTCGAAGCTTTCGTAGTGCGAGAGACCGCCCTGAAGATAAATGACAATGCAGGCACGGGCCGGCGCGTTCGTGGCTTTCTGGGCTTCCTTCGCGCGGAGAAGTTGCGGCCACAGCATCGCGCCCGCCAGCGCGCCACCGCCTTGCAGCCAGCGTCGCCGGGTCATGCTGGCGAGAGGGTTCGGCTGGGTGCGGCTCACAGGTCGTTTCAAAAATTGGTGCAATTGATCGTGGGGGGTTCGACGGCATCAGGCCGGGGAAAAATTCGGCCAAGTAACAAAACGTCAGGGTATTTTGCTCCCCAGACACCACAAATGCCGGTGCGTGCGAATGAAAATGTTGCCATCGCTGATGGCGTGGGTGGAGTTCGCCAGTTCGCCGTCGAGCGGGTTTACCCGTACGAGTTCGAACTTCGGACTGGCCTTGAGGACGATGGTTTCGCCGGATTGGTTGAGGCAGAGCAGGTGACCGTCCACCAGCACCATGGAGGACCATGAGTCGCCTTTTTTGCCCGTGCCTTTCACGCGCTCCTGCCAGCGGGATTCGCCAGTTTGAAGGTTCAGACATTCGGCGATGCCTTCGGTGTTAAGGACGTAACAGTGGCCATCGGCGATGACCCCGGTGCCAAGGCGGTTCTTGGTGCGGACGGTTTGCCAGAGGCGATGCGAGCCGGTCACGTCGCCGGTTCCGCCGGTTTTGACCGCCAGGCTGGTGCCGAAGTAGCCACCCATCGCCACGAGCACGCCGTCGCCGGCTACGGGGGAGCAATAGATGAGCTCGTTCAATCCATCACAATGCCAGAGGGCGCGCCCCGTGCGCGGATCGAAGGCGCGGACAAACTGCGGAAAGGCTTGGATGAGCTCATCGCGCGGCCCACTGCGGGTGATGATGGGGGTGGCGAAAGTGCCGATGATCCCACCGCGTTCATTGCCCTTGAAGCCGTCCGTGCGCGGACGTAATTCCGGCCGGGGCTCCTCGTATTCCCAGAGCGTCTTGCCGGACTGCTTGTCCAGACCGATGAGCCGGGCGTTCAATCCGGGGCCGAAGTAGAGCACGCAGACATCACCATGAATGACCGGGGAGGCGGCGTAGGCCCATTCGTGTGATTGCGGGCCGAGTTCGCGGCGCCAAAGTTCCTTGCCGTCCATGTCCCAACAGAACAAGCCGGCCGAACCGAAGAAGGCAATGACGCGTCCTCCATCCGTAACCGGGGAGGCGGCGCAAAAGGGGTTCTTACCGTAACGCTTCTCGGCCTGCTTCCAGGTGGTGCCGGCCTTCCAGAGCAGCTTGCCGTCCCGGCGGTCATAGCACATCACGGTGCGGCCGCCTTCCTGTTCGAAGGCCTGCGTGAGGAATACCTTGCTGCCCCAGACGACGGGCGAAGAATCACCCGGCTCGGGAAGCGCGTTTTTCCAACGGACATGCTCGGTGGCGCTCCATTGCAAGGGCACATTTTTTTCGGTTGTGGAACCGTCTCCGTTGGGGCCGCGCCACGAGGGCCAGTTGGCCGCCGGGAGCGCGGTGGCGAGCGCGGCGAGGCAGCCGGGGATCATGGCCGCAAGCCATTGCCGGCGCGGGTGCAGTGATGACATGGCCCGAGTATAGAAACGGGGGACGGCCCGCCAAGCGGAGATTCCCTTTTCCGATGCGCCGGTGCTCCGCTTGCCTTTTGGAGGCATTTCCCTATCGTCCGCCGAACCGGATGCCGAGCCTAGCCGATAAGATCGAAGCCAGCGCTGCCAAACGCCTGACCCTGCCAGCAGGGCGTTTGCCAGCCCGCGAACTGCCGCGCTTCAAACAGTTCCTCAAAGTCGAAACGGCGCGACTCAAGATGTTGCATCGCGCCGGGGGCGGCGGCCGCGAGGTCTGCCAGGCGCGGGCGGTGGTGTTGGACGCGCTGCACCGGCACATCCTGGAGGCGCTCGTCAACACGTTGCCGGAGGTTGAACGCCGCGGACTGCCGCGCTACGCGCTCATCGCCATCGGCGGTTACGGGCGGGGCGAACTGAATCCGCATAGTGACATCGACATTCTCCTGCTGCACACCGGGGACACGGCGGCGGCGGCGCGCGGGCGCGTGCATCCGTTCATCAAGCTGCTCACCGAGCCGGACGGATTACTTTACACGCTGTTTGATCTGGGGCTCAAGGTGGGATACTCGGTCCGCACGCTGGACGATTGCGTGACGGCCGCCAACGAGAACATCCAGTCCAAGACCTCGCTCATCGAGGCGCGGTTGCTGTGCGGAGATGCGGAACTGTTCCGCGAAATGCAAGGGATCGTGATCGCGCGGTGCGTGCGGGGGCACGAGGAGCCGTACATCGCGGCGCGGTTGGCCGACCAGGAATCGCGTCGCCAGAAATATGGCAACACGCCCCTGATGCAGGAGCCGAACATCAAGAACGGCTGCGGGGGATTGCGCGACTACCAGAATCTCCTGTGGATGGCGTTCTTTACCAAGGACCGGCCGCGTAATCTCGCTGATCTCCAGGCAAAGGATTTCATCAGCGACGCGGAGCGCCGCCAGCTGGATGCGGCGTATGATTTTCTCCTGCGGGCGCGCAATGAGCTGCACTACCTGACTAACCGCGCCGGCGACGTGCTGACCAAGAGCGTCCAGCCGGCCATCGCCTACAGCCTCGGCTACACGGACCGCTCGCCCAGCCGCCGGCTGGAGCGCTTCATGCGTGATTACTATCTCCATGCGCGCAACATCGACATGATCACGCGCACGGTGGAGCGGCGGCTGGCGCTGCTGCACAAACCGCCGGCGCGGATGCCCTTCCTCTCCAAGTTCCTGCCCTCGCGCCGCAAGCAACCGGAACCGGTCGTTGACGGTTTCCGCCTGGTTGAGGGCGAACTTTTGCACCAGTCGGCCAGCGTATTCCGCGACGATCCGTGCCGCATGATGCGGGTGTTTCTTTACGCCCAGCAACGTGGCGCGCGGCTCCATCCCGACACCGCCAAGCTGCTGCGCAACGAGCTGCGGTTGGTGGATTCAAAGTTCCTGGCCAACGAGCATGTCCACGAAAGCTTTCGCGAGATCCTCAGCCAGCGCGGGAACGTCGCGCCCGCCCTCCGGGCCATGCACGAGGTGGATTTCCTCGGCAAGTACCTGCCGGAGTTCGGCAAACTTACCTGCCTGGTCCAGCATGAGTTCTTCCATATCTACACGGCGGACGAGCACACGCTGATGTGCGTCCAAAAGCTGGATGACATCTGGGCCGGGCGCATCCCCAACGCGGCCCCGTACCAGGAGGTGTTTCAGAAGATCGAGCGCCCCTTCATCCTGTATTTGTCCCTGTTGCTCCATGACTCCGGCAAGGCCATGCAGGGCCGCCACCACGAAGTGGACAGCGCGCACTTTGCTGACCGGGTGGCCCGCCGCCTCCGCCTCGACGGGGCCACCACGCACGTCCTGCGCCTGCTGGTGGAGCATCACCTGGCCATCATTCAGATCTCGCAACGGCGCGATCTGGATGATCCGGAGGTGGTCCGGTATTTCGCCGCGCTGGTGCAGGCCCCGGACACTCTGAACAAGCTCGTTCTCCACACGCTGGCGGACTCGCTCGGGACCAGCGACAAGCTGTGGAATGGTTTCAAGGACATGCTGTTGTGGACGCTCTACCGCAAGACGCTGGCGGAGCTGACGGGCACCACCACCTTCATCAGGGCCGAGGAGAAGCAGCGGGAATTGCTGCTGCAGGAGGTGGTACGCCAGCTTCCCCGTGAACTCCAGCTGGGGGAGGCGCAGGCGCATTTCGGCACCCTGCCACCGCGTTACTTCCTCATCCACAACGCGGCGGACATCGTTGGTGACCTTGCACTCACCAACCGCTTCATGCGGAATCTCCTCAGCAATGATCCAGAGGTTTCCCTTGCTCCGGCGATTGAATGGAAGGACGAGCCCGACCGGGGCTGTTCGCGGGTGAAGGTTTGCACCTGGGACCGGGCCGGCCTCTTCAGCAAGCTCGCCGGTTCGTTCACCTCTGCCGGTCTGAACATCTTCAGTGCACAGATTTTTACCCGCAGCGACCGCGTGGTCCTCGACACCTTCGATGTCACCAGCGCCCGGTCCGGCGTGCTGGCCACAAAGGAGGAGAAGGAGAAGTTCGACCAACTCCTGGCCAAGGCGCTGGTGGGGCACCT
Organism: Pseudomonadota bacterium; assembly: GCA_009924135.1. Classification (GTDB taxonomy): domain Bacteria; phylum Verrucomicrobiota; class Verrucomicrobiia; order Limisphaerales; family SXTU01; genus SXTU01. The sequence goes on from RFSE01000001.1 coordinate 73,950, forward strand.
GGATTTCGACCCGCTCATCGCCAAGCAGAAGGTGGTGAACCCGCTCTACCAGTCACTCGAAGGCGAGCGCATTGCGACCGAGATTGTCTTCGACAACGAATCCTCGAACCGTTGCACGGTTGTTGACGTGCAGACGGAGGATCGCGTCGGCCTGCTCTATGCCATGTCCCAGACCCTGAGCGAACTGGGGCTGGACATCTCTGTGGCCAAGATCAGCACGGAGAAGGGGGCTGCGATGGACAGCTTCTACGTGACCGAATTGACCGGAGAAAAGATCGTGTCCCAACACCGGAAGAACCAGATCGAAGGCCGCCTCCGCCGGGCCTTGCTGAATCTGGACCAGCGCGCCAAGTAAGGCCCCGCTGCGGGATGGGCAGAAAGAACCCTGTGAGTACAACATGCAGCCAGGCTAACGTTTCCGCTCACTCGGGGGGCGTATGGGCGATGCTTTGTGCCGCAAATTCCGCCGGTGCCATGCGGAGTTGATGAGGTGACTAATGGTGCGCAGCGGGCGCTGCAGCTTCGAGTGCTTCCAGGGAAAACCAATTACCCTCCGGATCGCAGCCGTCACAAACGTTTACGCCAGGAGCGGGAAATCGTTTTGGTCCGAGACGTACTCCTTTCGCGAGGAGTTCGCTTCGGGCCGCATCAAGATCGGTCACTCGAAACACAAACTTCGGGGCATCATCGCCAAATTGGCCGGTGCCGCCTCCATGTAACGCGAGGGTGCAGCCGCCCGTGTCAAACGTGACCCAGTGCTCGGCAGAATAGTTCGTGAGGTTGCTGGGAAACTGGACCGGCAAGGCGAGCACGTCCCGGTAAAAGCTTACTTGCGCCGCCATGTCGCGAACATAGAGGATGATTTCGCAAAGCGGTCCGAGCTTCATATCCTTACTCCGCCGGCCACAGGCGCGCCAACCCCGCCGGCTGGAACTTCGCCTCTGTAGCCGACAGCGTGACCGAGACCTTGCACTCGCGCCCCTTGGTGGCGGCCGTGGTGACGGTGGCGGTGAGCGGCGCGGTGGTGGGCTTGCGATCCACCCCGGCGGGAGCGATCCGCACGGTCTGGCCGGCCTTGAGCTGTTTGGTGAGATCGCTGCCTTCGTTGAACAGCGTCAGGCGCAGTTCCTTGCCCGTGACTTCATTCACGTAGCCCGGCGCGCCTTCCTTGGTGATGCGGGCGGTGTGGACGGCCTTCTGTTCGGTCTGAAATTTCACCAGGCTTTCATCGTCGAGAAACACTTCCCACGCCATGCGGGTTTTACCTTTGCCGACGCCGTGGGTCTTCGTTCGGAGTTTGTCGCCCACCTTGATGTCGGCGAACTTCGCCGGCGCGCCCGCCTTCCAAAACCGCGTCTCGCCATCCGTCTCAATGATGACGTTGGTCTGGCGGATGAAGCTCTTGTCGAAGTTCGCCCAGGTGCAGTCCACCGAGTGCTTGGCCGAGTCGGTCTTGGCCACGTAGAAGTACTCCTTGTGGCCGTTCATCATGTTCATCTCATCTTGGATGTAGGTGAGCCAGACCCACTCGCCCTTGTCATTCTCGTGGAGGCGGAAGATCGCGCGCTCACCGACGCGGAAGTCCTGCAAATCACCAAGCGTGGCATGGTGCAACAGTTCGGCGTACGGCATCACGGTGAAGCTCATCACCGTGTCATCGCTTTCATTGCGGAACTTCCCGGTGCGGGTGGCGAGGTCGAGGCTGATGAGTTCGCCCCAGGGACGCCGCATCTCGCCGGGTCCGGTCGGCACGATGACTTGGCCGGGGATGATTTTGAGCGTGGGTTTGGGCGGCGCGTCGGCGGCGCGCAGCGATGGACTACAAAGGGCAAGCAGGACGGTTAACAGGCAAAATCGTTTCATATCAAGGAGAGGACAAAACTTTACTGCGGGTGGTTTATCATTTCTTCGGCACCGGCGGAAGCTGCTTCAGCCAGGCAAGGTTAAAGACGTAGTGGTTCTTGCTGCTCAGGAGTTGGATGCGGTCATCACGCGTCTGAGTCACGGCGAGGTACCCGGTGCGCTCAGCCATGGTATCGCTGACGATGAATTCACCGTTGTCGATTCCGACCACGGCGCGCTCAGGGCCGCCGGGCGTGATCAAGCGCCGCACCGGCCAGGTTTTACCGTCATCGAATGACAGCGCAGCGAAAAGTCCGAAGCCGGTGAACTCGCTCCCGTCGGACGCCTTGAACTTGAGGCCTTTGCGGTTCCGCCAATCGCGGCCCTGATCGGTGAACGAGCAGAGGAGCAAGGGACCTTCATGCAGTCGCACGAGCATGGCGCGTTGCGCACTGCTGATGGCCGGGAACTCGGATTCACTAAAGGTCCAGGTCTTGCCTTCGTCCAGCGAGATGCTGATGGGGGTTTTGAAATGGAAGCGCGCCTGATCGTCCGGTTGGTCCAGGCGGCTGATGGCCATGAGGCTGCCATCGGCAAGCTGGACGATGGGCGCATGGATGCCGGGTGGACGATGGCCCGTGCCGCCCGGACGCTGGTCGGTGGCGGGTTCGCGCTTCGACAACTCGATGGCCGTCCAAGTCTTTCCACCATCGCGGCTGCTCACCAAGCCGGTGGTGCGGGCGTCGTGCGTCAGGAACAAGTTGCCCTCGCGGGTGCGAAGGAGTTGGTTGCCGAATTCTCCGTGCGGGAAAAGGAGCTGCGCCTTCGACCAGGTGGCCCCGTTGTCCGTGGAAGTGCGAAGGATGTTTTCCGACAACCCACGCGCGAAGTGGAAGAGCTTCCGCTCACCGTCCCACCAAAGCTTGGGCGCATGATCGTTGACATCGGGGCCATCCCAAAAAGGCGAAGCGATCTCCCACTCCGTGGTGCCGTAACGCAGCCGGCTCGCGGCGTTGCACAGTTCACTGCCGCCTTCATCCACGCACGAAAACCAAACGGCCAGCAGATCGCCATTGGGACACTCGGTGATGGCGGGGCTGTGATTATGCCGCGAGAAAAGCGGCCCGGCGGAGTTTGTGGGAACCTTCACAAACATGTTTGGTCCGGTGAAGTAAGGGACATCCGTCACCGGCTTTTCCAAACGGACCACGGATTGCGCGACGTTTTGTGCGTTCAACGGCGGGGTGGGCGGGGGCAGCAATTGCCCCTTGGGACGTTCACCTTGCACGATGCGAAATCCGATGGTCTCGCTGACCGCATCCGGCAGCCAGCCGCCGCGATTGGCTGAGCGCACGAGCCGGGTGAAGCCCGAATGCCAGCCGCCGCGAAAGACCCGGAAATCGCCGTCACTGCGCCCCAAGGGGTCGGTCTGTGCGCCTGCTTCGTACGGCCCGTACCAATCAGCACACCACTCGGCGACATTGCCATGCATGTCATGGAGGCCCCAGGTGTTCGGCGGGGTTTGCGCAACCCGTAGCGAGACCGGGCCGGCCACCACTTGATACTCGGGGGGCATCGCGAGATTGGTGAAGTAGAGCTGACGGCGGCCGGCGTCGCCGAACCAACGGTGATGCCCGGTGGGCAGGGTGTCGCCGGTGTTGAACAACGTCTTCGTGCCCGCCCGGCAGGCATATTCCCATTCCGCCTCGGTGGGCAGGCGATACGGTTTGCCTTCCCGTTTCGCGAGCCAGTCGCAGAACGCCACCGCATCGTTCCAACTCACCCCCGTGGCGGCCTCATCATCCCCGCTGCGAATGCGATGTTTGGGTTTGAACTGCCGGTATTGGCCCAGCGTGACTTCCGTTGCCCCAAGGAGAAACGGCTGCGATATGGTGACTTGATGCGCCGGCTTCTCATCCCATTCAGAGCGGTCAAACTCAGCGGGATGCTTGTTCATCTGGTAGTCTGTCCCGGGTCCGTCCTGACCCATGGCAAAGGTGCCGGGAGCGATGGACACCAGCTTGATCCCGATGGAGTTGGTGAGGTAATTCGGCGCATCCGCAGCAACGCAGGCAAAGGCCAGCGCGGTGGCGAACAACAAGACGAGCGGCTTCAAGAAGGCAAGGAGAGCTGACCGCGTGGCTTATTGATAAAGCCGTTCCTCACGGGGCAGGTCATCGATTTTCCAGATGCCGGGCCAGATGCGGATGAAGCGTTTCGGACGGAAGCCTTCAAGCAGCAGCTCGGACTTGAACTTCACCTGCAGGCCGCTGCTGCCGGGCACGACCGGGACTTCCTTTGCTTCGAGCAGCGTGCCGCGTTTGCGGTCGTTGATCTGGTCGTAGGTGCGGAGGTTTTCCTCGGCACACGCGGCGGTGGCCGTGTCGTTCGTTGTCTGGGTCACGCGGAACATTTCCTTCAGCTTGGGATCGAAGGCGTTGAAAAGGGTGATGGTGACAATGCTCTGCTGGTTGTCCACTGCGTCGATCCATCCGGCGAAGCCGCGCTCGCGCAATGACTGCCGGTGTACTTCCGCCTGTTGGGCCGTGGCCACGGTGCGGCTCTCGGCATCCAGCCAGATGTCCGTGCACCGACCCGGTCCCTTAAGCGTGGCGTAAGTGAGGTTTAGCAACACGGTCTGGCCCTCCGCGAGATTCGTGAGACCGCCAAAGCCATGGCCCTTCCAAACGCGAGTCGCTGGCACCACCTGAAAGGCCGTAGCCTTGGCGTCAGCCTTGCCCGCCGTGAGGCCCGTGGCAGTCAAAACCCCCTTCTCCAAATCGACCGCGTCCACGCGCCACTCGCGCTTGAGCCCGACGCAATAGGTGAAGTCGTCTTCCAGTCGCAGTGCCAGGTTGTAGCTGGCTTCCAAGCCCAGCCGCTCATATCTGGGGACCGTATTTTTTGCGCCTTTCTTTCCTTTCACTTCTTTCGACTCTTTAGGGGCGGCGGGCTCCTGGTAGAACCACCCGTGCAAGTGCGTGCCGATGGGAATGTCCCGCAGATCCGCCGCCGTGCCGTGGTAGCTGATCGACCCATAGGGCAGCAGGGTAAACGGGTGCGGGTAGTCCCAGTCGCCGCGGCGCTGGGCGTCGGTGCGGTCGGGACGCAACACGCCCGTGCGGTTGACATGATCGAACGCAATCAATTCGCCCGCGACATAATGCGCCGAACCCTCGGGCGGAAACTCGCCGGGGCGGAGCTGGAAGGGGGCGTCGGCGGCCGTTGACGAACTGACCACGACGAAGGATGACAGCAGCAACAGGGCGGCCAGCAAGCTGCACGGGCGGAAGCGGCGGGGATCAATAGTCATTTGAATTCGGAATCACTTCAAACCAGCGGGCCAATGAGGATTGAATCATCCCCGGTTGGCAACCAATTTGGATTCGGCTTGGCAGCGCCTGGCGTTCGACTTGCCGGGCAACGAGGACTACTTCTCCTCTTTCTTGGCCGAGCCGCCGAGGGTTACGTCGATGCCGTAGATGAGCGAGAGGTCCTGATGCGCGCGTCCGGCCCAGGAGGTGTTCAGGTGGACTTTGCAGACCGTTTTGAGCGTGCGGATGGCGGCTTCCTTGTCGCCTTTGGCCGCGTAGTAGCCGGCGATCTTGTATTGCGCTTCGGGGGCGGAACTCTTGAAGAAGTTGAGCACGGTGACCAGCGACTGGATCGCAGCGTCCTGCTGTTTCATGGAGCTCTGGCACTCGGCGATGCGGAAGAGGGACTGCGGCTCGTGCTGGGATTGGTTGTAGGCGGCGATGGCCTCGGTGTATTTGCCGGTGCGTTGCAACACTTCGCCGAGCCGCCACTGGATCGCGTCGCTCTGCTTGGGATGCTTGTTCAACATCGTCTGGTAAGCCTCGATGCAGCTCTTCCAGTTGTTCTCCTCGCCGTACGTCTCGGCGATTTCGCGGTCGGCCACGTACTGGTCTTTCAGGTCGCGGTAAACGAGCCGGGCCTCGCCGCGCTTGCCGCTGGTGCGGAGGTAGGCGGCGTATTCGCCCCGGATGGTGTCGTCTTCCGGGCGTTTCTTGGTCAGGGCGGCAAAGCGTTCCGTGGCCTTCGCCGACTCGCCGGCATAGGCGTAGATGCGGGCGCACCAGTGCTCCATTGAAACCTTTTGGGTGTTATCGGTCGTCGGCTGCTTCTCGATGAACGCGACGGCAGCATCAGCAATGGCACCGCGGGCCTTGGTGCCCTTCTCGCCGTAGTAGGTCGGGATGTAGTGGTTGTGCATGGACTCGGCGGTCCAGGAGGCAAACGTGGTCAGTGGGTCCTTCTTGTGGGTCTGCTCAATCAAGGAGTAGGCCTCGGCGGTCTTCTTCTCCATGAGCCGGTGCATGAGCAGCCGGTGTTGGGCGGTGCTGTGCAGGTTCTGCGGGTCGGTGTAAGTGCCGGTGGCGAGGTATTCCATGTGCGGCACCCATTTCTCCGTCTTGCTGAGCCGCCAATAGATCTTGCAGACCTCACTGCGGGAGTAGGCTCCGAAGTCGTTCGTTGGCCACTTGGCGATGACCTTTTCGAAAGCCTTCACGGCCTCCTCGGCATCACCCGTCTGGGTCTGGCAGACGCCGATGGAATACTGCGCGCTGCCGGCGTCAATCGCTTCCGGGAAGTAATCGATCACGTTGCGGAACTCGTTGATCGCGGCGTTGATCTGGCCGAGCTGGCGGGTGCACTCGGCGAACATGAGCTGCGCGTAGGAGGCAACTTCGGACTTGGTGTGAAGCTGGAGGAAGAGCTCGTATTCCGAGCGGGCGGATTTCCAGCTTTGTTGCTCGGCATAACGCTCGGCGCGGGTGAGCTGGTGCCGTTCCTCCTCGGTGAGCCGGGTCCAACGGCCCGGGGCGAGCCGGGCGTGAGCCGTCAGGGTGAGGAAGCCACAGAGGATGAGCAGGAAACGCAGTTTCATAGGCAAAAAATCATTTTAAGCCACTGATGAACACAGATGAAACTCAGATGGGGAAGGACATTGAATCAGGAAGGCAGGAAGGCAGGAAAAATGGCCGAGTTCCCAAGGCATTCTTCGCAATCTGTGTGCCATCTGTGTTTCATCTGTGGCCAAAAACAGGTCTTACTTGTCGACTTCCGTCGCGAGCACAATCGCCGCGTCGCACTGGTTGACGATGTCCATAAGCTTCACGGCACTGCCGTATTCCACACCGCGGTCGATGTTGATGACGACGGCGCGGTCCTTGGTGCCGACGAGCTTGGCGGTGATGCCGGCCTTGAGGTTGTCCCAGGTGGTCTTTTCACCGTTGAGGAAGACATCCTTCTGCATGTTGAGCTGCACGGTGACGCTCTTGCTCTCGGCGTTCTTGGCGGTGGTGGCCTTGGGGAGCTTGAGGTCGATGCCGGTGACGTTCACGAACGTCGTGGCGACCATGAAGATGATCAGCAGCACGAGGCTGATGTCGATCATCGGGATAAAGTTGATCGCGGCGATCGGTTCATCCGAGTCGTCCTGGACGTCCATTGCCATAGGTTTGATCTTTCGACTGACTACTTCTTAACCGGCGAGAGCTGTTGCCGCAGGTCGCGATACGCCTGAAAGGCCTGCGACTCCAGCTCCAAGGCCATGTTTGAAATGGCCTTGCTGAAATAGTTGTAAAACATGAGCGCCGGAATGGCGACGAGCAGGCCGGTCGCAGTGGACACGAGCGCTTCAGAGATGCCCGCCGCAATGACGCTCGGGCCGCCCATGCCCTGGGTGGCAATGTCCGAGAAGGCGGCAATGATGCCTTTGCAGGTGCCGAACAGTCCGACGAACGGGGCGATGGAGGCGATGGTCGCGAGGATGGGGAGGTATTGCTTCAGCCGGGCCATTTCGCCGCGCATGGTGAGCGTCATGACGCGCTCGGCGTCGGCACTCTCGGCGTCGAGCCCGGAAGCGGCCTCGGCGAGGATCATCGCGGCGAGCGGTGACTCGCTCTGCCGGCAGCGTTCCAGGACCAGATCACCCTGTTTCTTGTCGAGCGCCTCCTTGATGGCCGTGCGCAACTCGCCGGTGGCCAGGCGCACCTGTTTGAAGAAGGCCAGCCGCTCCAGCACCACGCCGATGCTGATGATCGACAGCAAAATCAACGTGGCCATCGTCATGCCACCCGCAACAATCCATTCCCACAACATATCGGTATCCTATTGGTTAACGGTTATCTGACGTATTTCGAGTCGCTTGACTCCAAAGCAAAAAATTCAGGGTGTTCACTTCTTTCCCTTTCCTTCGAGCATCATCTTCCACTCGCTGTAGCCGGCCATGGCCTGGGCGAGGATGTTCACGCCGAGCTGATACGCCTGCTCGGCGGACTCCGCACTGGTGCCGCCATGGGTGTCTTTCCACGCGTCCGAAATGGAGCCTTGATGGTAGAAGGCGACCCAACGGCCGTCCTTCTTCCAGCCGAGCGCCCGCGTGCCGCTGTGCGCCCAGAGCGGGGGACAACCATTCAGCGGGTAGGGGGCCTGGTAGACCGGATCATCGTCGGGAATTTCCACGGCGGCGACTTCCGGCAACGCGGACTGCATCAGCCGGATGAACGCGCTGTGGAACTGGTTTCCGCCGTTGTCGGCGAAGATCATGCCCCGGTTTTCCAACAGGTAATTGCGCACCGCCTTAATCTCCCGGGTGTCGAAACGGAAGGGATAGCTGCCGCAGAAGAACACCACCGGAGGCGCCCGGCCCTTCACGTAACGGCCCAGCTCGGCCAGCGTCACGTCCTGGGGAATGGTCGAGACCGGCATCTTGGCGCGGCGGCCGAACTCCTTCGTCATGTTCTCGTCTGCGCCGTTCCGCATGTTGAAGTCCCAGTTGCCGCCGTCATAGCGCACGCGCACGAAGATGAAACGCGCGCCTTCGCGGCCGGCGGCGTAACCGGCCGGACCGGCCCCTTCGCCCTGGCCAATTTTGTATTCGTTGGCCGTGACTTCCTTGAGGTTGAGCGGCGTGAGTTCGAGCGGTGGCACCTCGAAGACGATGGGACTGTTGGCATTCACCAGCACCCGCTTGCGCTGGACCTTCTTCACTTCGACCTTCATCTGCTTGATCATCGCCTTGGGCTTGCCGGAGCCCTTGACGAGGTCATAGGTCTTCTTGCAGCCCGGGATGTGCATCGAGAGCATCGTCACCAGGATGATGGAGGCGTGGCCGAAGAAGGACCGGGTGATGAACCGGCGGAGCCGCCCGTGCTTGCCCTGCCAATACACTGCGTCACGCCGGAAGGGATTCCAGACGCGCGCGGTGGGAGATGGCGGGGTAGGGGGCATCGAAGGCGAAACGACCGGCGCTCAAATACCTGCAGCCGACTTCGCAAGGCGACCGCCGGAGCGGGGGCCGGGTCCTGAACGTTGAAGGTGGAACGCTGAACGTGGGACGCTCATTTCAAATCCTTGAGCAGATCGTCGCCATTCTTGGAAAACGGGCTTTTCGGGATCTCGTTGGGCTTGGCGACCTTGTCGATGCCGAGCAGCTTCTCCGCCTGTGCCTGGCGGTTGGTGGATTCGGTGGCCGCAGGGGGCGGGGTGAGCGCCGTTTTATCCGGGGCGGCATTGGTCGCGGTCGCGGGCGGAGCGTTGGTGTTCTTGGCGGCCTTGGCGGCGTCCTCCGCTTCCTTTTTCTTCAAGATGGCTTCATCGGCGGCGGCCTTGGCCTTGCTGGCGGCTTCCCTTTGCTGGTGGCCCCAGTAGCTAAAGCCGCACAGCAGCGCGATGATGAGGGTATGGATGACGGCGCTGACCCCGGTCCATTTCCACAGGACCTTCAGCGGAACTTCAGCGCGTACTTTTTCAGGTTTCGGTTGCATTATGGTGCAGGAAATTCTGGAGAGAAATTATCAGGAAAGCAGGAAGGCAGGAAGGAATCTTGAAGGCAGATTCGTCGATTCTTCCTGCATTCCTGAATTCCTGATTAATAGGCCCCGGGCTTTTATTGCTGTGCCTGGGCGGTGTCGCTGTCGGCGACGTTGACCATCTCGGGGAGCACGAGTTTGCCGCGCGCGAACTTCGCCGCGTCGCTCTCCGGGTAATCCCAGGTGACGCGCTTGTAGCGGCGATAGGCGGGCACGAGCTGGCCGCCGCTGCGATAGGACTCGCCAGCCCAGAAGGCCGCGTCCGGGCGGAACTTGCTGCGCGGATAATTGTCCACCAGCAGGTCGAATTCCTTGCCGGCCTTGGCGAACTGCTCCGCCTTGTACCAGCACTGGCCCGCGCGGAAGAGCATGCGCTCGGCCCATTCGTGCTGCGGGAAGCGCTCGACGAACTTCTTGGAGACTTCCGCCGCCGTCGGATACTCCTTCTTGTTGTAGAAGTACTCCGCGATGCGGACGACGACGTTGGCGACGAGCGGATTCTCCGGCCAGGTGTAGGCGAGCGTCACGTATTCCGCGCTGGCGGTGTCCATGTCGTTCTTCTCCTCATAACACTGGCCGAGCTTGTACTGCGCATCCGGCGCGAGCGGGTGATCGGAGTGGTTCTGGACGATGCGCTTGTAGTAGCTCACGGCTTCGTCGTACTTCTTCAACTCCTGCGCGAACTGCCCGAGCAGGTAGTCCGTGCGGGCCTCGTATTGCTTGCTCGGGTAGTCGTTGCTCAATTCCTTGAGCAACTGCATCCCTTCGTTCAGAGCATTGGTCGCGGCGGGCAACTGCTTCAACGCCCGGAAGTTCTTGAACAGTTCGAAGTAGGCTTCCGCCATGCGGAACTGGGATTCGATGGCCACGCGCTCGGTCGCGTATTTCTTCTCGAAGACGAGCAGGTTGCCGTCGGTGCCCTTCACCACGTTGATGGTCTTTTCGAACTTCACGCTGGCGTCGGTCTTGCTGGCGTAGGTGAGCGTGATGGCGTCACCGAACCAGGCTTCCATCTTGTCGTCGCCAGGCGTGGGCTTCTCGCCCGCCACAAGGGCGAGGCTGCCGCTGAACTCGCCGCTGTGGCTCAAGGTCTCCTGCAACTTGGCCGTGTATTTCTCGCCCCGCTGGCTGGTCAGGATGACCTCAACGCTGTCGCGCTCCGAGGTGGCGTCGGCCGTGAGGTCCTTCACGACGATGAAGATCTTGTCGCCGATGTAGAGGTTGGAGACGGCCTTGTCGTAGCCGCTGTCGGTGAACTCCACGCTGGCGGGCACCGCGAGCCGGGCCTGGTCCTTGAACTCCTTGCCCTGCGCCTTGTAGGTCACGGTGATGACGTCCTGACCGTTGAGGTTCAAGACGGGGACGACGTTGGCGAGTTGTTGCTCCTGCACCACGGAAGGGTTGCGGCGTGACGCGAGTGTGCGCGTGTCGCCGGGCTCGAGCACCGTGGTGGGCGGCGAGTCCTTGTCGCCGAGGTTCATGAAGATCTGGCCGACGAAGCGACCAATCTCCAACGCGTCGTCGGAGACCTTGCGCTTGGCCTGCTTGCCGCCGGCCACATCGGACAGCGGGCAGATCACCTCGACGGTGCTGCCGCCGGACGTTGTCAGCGTGGCCTTCACCTCGCTGAACGAATCCTTGGCCGCTGCCGGATCAATGATCTCAAAGGTGAGCGGCGGGCGGAACGCAACTGACTTGATGGGCGGTGCGTTGTTCGTATCGATGGTCGAGGTATAGGTGAAGGTCTCCTGTCCATCCGCACGCAACTTCACGGTCGAGGTAACGAAGCCAACCTTCACCTCGCCGGGGGTCGCCGGTTCCAGATGGGTGGTGCGGATGGCAGGGGCACCGGGATCGGTGTTTTGTTCATCCAGGTAATGCGCTTCCAGCGTCACGCCTTCGGCGAGCTTGAAGCCGTTCGTCCGTTGCGGCGACCAGATGTCCAGTTCCTTGGTGAAGACACCGCTGAACGGCTCGGTCTCCGTCGCTTCGAGCTTCTGCTCCTGACCGTCGCTGGTCTTGAGCGAGAACTTCACCTTGTCGCGCTTGTCGGTGATATCCGCGTCGTAATCCGTGATGCGCACGATGACCCGCTGACCGGGGTCTACGCGACGGACCTGCTTCACGTAGGTCTCAGGGATGGCCTGGCCGGCCTGGGCCTTGAAGTCATAGGCGATGAAGCCAATGGTCGCATTGTAGTACGTCGCCGACATCGACTGCGAGAGGCTGCGGGGCTTGCCCTGGGAGATCATGCTGGTCTCGTCCTCGTAAACGGCCGTGACCCGGTCGCTCGGGGTCAACCGCAACGAATCGCCGGCGGCCACTTCGGCCTCGCCGCGCGTCGGGAGCAGCAGTGTGCCCGCCGCGTCCGTGACTTCGAGTTCGGCGATGCGCGGGGCGGTGCCGCTGAACTTCTCGATGAACAGCCGCACATAGCGGCCCGAGGCGTTCGTGAGCTGGATCGAGGCCCCGGCGAAGTTGCCCGAGTTGGTCGAGACAATGCGCGAGCGCTGTTCAGCGGTGGAGCCGGTGAAGTTCGTGGTCGCCGCCACCGTGGTCCAGTCGGTCAGGTTCGTGGAAACCTGGATCGCATAATCCACCGGCTTCTTGTCCTTGAAGAAGCCGTCCGTGCTCCACTTCAACAAACCGAGCTTCGTGGACTGCTTCAGGTCCACCACGAGATACTTGGGCGCGCGGCCGTCATTCAACCCTTCCCAGGCCGTCTTGGGGTTGTTGTCGATGGCCCGGACCGCCTCGTTGCCGACGGAACGGTCGCTGGCGAAGATGTTCGCGGCGATTTCGACCGTCTTGAGCGTGCCCCGGAAGATGCCTGTGTGCGGGCCGGTTTCGGTGAGGGTGGCCGTCACCTTGCTGCCGCTGGCGGCGGACACGAGCACCTTGATGGTGTCGGCGTCCTTGCTCACGTCCCGGTCGGAGTCCTTGACCTGGAGGTAGATGTTGTTGCCCGGCTTGAGGGAATTGCCGTTGCGGAACTCCTGGCGGAACTCCAGGCCGGCCTGCTTGCCGGCCTGCTGCCGCTGCTGGCGCAGCCGCTCCTCGAAGCTGACCTCTTCCTCGTCCTTGATTTCCGTGGCCGAAATCTTGAACTCGCCATCCGACGCGAGGCGGATGTTCGAGCGGGGCGGGGCGATGGCAGTGAACTGCTTCTTGAATTCCTCGGGGTAGTCGTAAGTGATGGTGTCGGAGCCTTTGACCTGAAGGATGCCGTCGCCGGGTTTGGCGTCGCCCAGTTCGGTCGGCAGCTCGGCGCGGAAGAAGCCCTTGCCGGCGCTGCCGCTCTCCAGCCGTACCACTTCGCGGTCGCCGCTGCTCGTGGTGACGACGACGGGCACGTAGCTCTGGCCACGGCTCACGCCGAGGTCGGCATCCTGAATGACGATGTTGAGCGGGAGGCCCGGCGGATGCCATTGCTTGGCACTGCTGCCGATGAGGCCGATGCTGCGGAGCAGCAGCAGCTCATCCCGGAAGCGGTTCTCCTGGCCGTACAGTTCCGAGAGGCGGTAAAGGATGCCGTCGGCCACGTCGCTTGACGGCGCGAGATCCATCACGTTGCGGAAGCGGGCCTTCGCATCGTCCACGTCGCCGCGCTGCTGGGCGAGCACGCCGAGCAGGAACTCACCACGGCTGGCGCTGAGCTTGTCCTTGGACTTGGCCATCTTCTCGAAGACCTTCGCCGCGTCCACGTACATCTTCTGGTTCAGGTAGCACTCACCGATGCGGAACTGCGCATCCACGGCTTCGGAGGTGTTCGGGAAGCGGTTGATGAGCGACGTGCACTCCGAGCGGGAGAGGTCATAGCGCAACGTCTTGAAGTAGAAGTCCGCCAACGCGAGCTGCGTCTTGGCCTTTTCTTCGATGGGGACGGCGGTGGAGTTTTCGTTGGCAATGACCCAGCGGCGCAAAATCTTTTCGGCCAGGTCACGGGAAGCTTCGTCATCCCGCTGGAGCAGGCGGTCGGAAACCCAGCGCAGGTAATCGGCGGGCAGCTTGTCCTCGTGTTTCGCGAACAGCGGCTCGTTGGCCTGGAAGGCTTTCCAGGCTGCGATGGGGTCGCCGAGCCGGAAACTGGCGGCGGACTTGAGCAAGGGTGCCCATTCGAGCTTCTCGTCGATCTCGGCGGCGGGGAAGCCGTTCTTGTTGCTCAGGCTGAAGAGCGCCTGGGAGGCCTGGGCCCGGAGCTTCGGGTCCACGCCGGTGAAGCGGTTCACGGCAGCGCGGAGGATCAGGCCGGACAATTCGGGTTTGCCGAGCGAGGCGACCTGTTGTGACCAGGGGATGTAATAATTGGCGAGCCAGTTCCCGTCATTGGGGTTCATGCCGACGGTGATGCGGTTGACGGTGTGGGAGAAGTCCAGGCCATGGTTGAGCTGGGCCTGACGCACGAGCATGGCCGGCATCCAGTGCGACTGCACGGGCCCGAGCGACCTGATGATGTCGGACAACAACGTCACATCGGCGGGTTTGGCATCTTCCACCTTGGCGCTGGCGACAGTCTGCAGGAGCGTCTCACCCCATTGCCAGGGAACCGTGGCAGTCGTCCACGCGAGATCGCCGGGACGTGCCGCCGCGAGCTGGATGGATTTGATGGCTCCGTTCGTATCCTGCTTTTCCGTAAGCAACAGATTGCCGCGCAGGAGCTGGATGCCACCCTGCTGCGGACCGCGCGTGGGACGGGCCAGATAGGCGTCGAGCAGCGGTAGCGCCCAGTTCGCCGCGTTGGTGAACGAGGTGGCAATGACATGCAGCGTGGCCGGCTCGGAGGCCGTAGGCTGGGCGGACTTGAGCGCAGCGAGCAGCGTCTGCTTGGCCGCGTCAAACTGTCCGGCCGCCGCCTGCGCCGCACCGATGCGGCGCTGATAGTCATGGGCCTCGCTGCTGCCGGGGTTGAGTGTCGCGAGGTGCTTGAACTCCGCCAGCATCACGTCCGGCTGCCGGTTTTGCTCGGCGACGGTGAAGGTGTAGGTGCGCACGTTGCTCCAGCCGTCGTACGGCCAGTAGCTCCCACCCGACTGGGCGACCGTGGCGTCCACGAGGGCGACAACGTCGCGGTTCTTGGGCGCGCCCAACTGGTTGGCGCAGAGTGAGAGATAATACAGCGTTCCAGCGGAGGCCGGGTATTTGGCGAGGATGAGCTTGGCAGCGGCGATGCCTTTTTCGTACTGGCCGCCGTTATACATCGCGGTCAACACGGCATTGCCGCCTTCCAGTGCCAGCGCCGGTCCGGCCTCGAGGAACTTGGGCAGCAAGGCTTCGCCCGAGGTGCCGGCCCGCGCCCATTGACCCGCGGCGCGGGCGGTTTGGAACCCGGCCATCGAGGCTTTCACCAGATCATTCTGGCGCACGCGGTTCATGGTTTCATTGAGCCGCTTCGCCTCGCCCGACATGGATTTGACGGTGAGGTAGGGCTTGAAGGTGTCATCCACCGAGGCGATCGCGCCGGCCCAGGCAATCGTGCGGGTGAGATACTTTTCGAGCGAAGGCAGAAGCGCATCGAACTTCGCAATGGACTTGGCGCGGGTCTCGTCGAGCTTCGCTTGGGCGGCATCCGCCTTGGTCTGCGCCTGGTCGAGCGCGTCCTTTGCGGTGGCGAGCGCCTTCTCGGCGGCTTCCTTGGCGGCGGGCGGGGCCTGGGTCTTCTTCGCTTCGCCATTGGCCTTCTGGTGGTTGGCCTTGGCGGTTTTCAAAGCCTCCGTTGAGACCTCGACCGCTTTGGCGGCCTCGGCCAGCCCGACGAAGCAGGTGTCGGCGGCGAACTTGATCACCTGCGAGCCGTAGCCGGACAAGCCATCAGATTCGAGGAAGCTGCGGGCGTGCTTGGCCGTGGCGTCGTAGTCATTGCGGCTCCATGCCAGCGAGGTGAGCCGGTAAACGATCTGGCCCTGCGCGGCGAGGCGGAGACTGAGGTTCTTCTGCGAGGGCAGGGCGGCCAGGGCTTGCTCCAGCAACTTCACATGGGCCTCCGGGCGCTTGAGCTGGCCGGTGACTTCCGAGTGGCGGTCCCAGGCGGTGCTGTTGGACGGGTCAAGGGCGAGCAGGGCCACGAACTGCTTCTCGGTTTCCTCGAAGTTGTTCACCCGGCGCAGGGCGTTGGCATAAGCGAGGCGGATGCGCGGTCCCCAGGCGGTGTTCGCGAGCTTGGGCAGCAGTTGGCCACCCAGGGTGACGGCTTGATTGGTCAGCGCGAGGTCCGGGAGATATTCGAGCGCGGCCACTTGATACTGGGGATCACCGGTCAGCGTGGCGAACTCCGTCGCCAGCGGCTCGATCAAGGCGTAGCCGTTCGTGTGGCGGCGCATCGCCTCGATGGCGTAGGAGGCGACGCTGGAGGTAAGCGTAAAGGTCGGGAGCTTGCGCTCGACCTGGAACGCCGCGACGGCCGCCCCGTAATCGCCAGCGGAGGAAAGATGGTAGAACTCATGGAATGCCGCACCGGCCGGGTCCTGCGGGAAGGCGGCCTTGAAGCGGTGCGCCGTCTCGGCCGCGCCGCGATGATCACTCTGGCCCGCGCGCTGGCGGTAGAGCTTCAGCAGGAACTCGCGCGTGCGCGGGTCCTGCGGGAAGGACTCGGTGAACTCGGCGAGGCAGCGCTCCACCATGCTGGCATTGCTCAGCAGGGAAGCGGCCCGCGCGCAGTCGGCCAGCGCTTCCGCGCGCTCGGGCACGGCGGGGGATTGCTCCGCAATGGTGCGATAGAGCGAGACGGCGTCGGCGATGTTGCCGCCGGCTTCGCGCAGCCGCGCGCTGAGGTAGGTCATCTCGTTCTTCTGGGGCGCGGTGGGCGACTCACGCAGGAACCGGTCAACGGTCACCTGGGCGGAGATCAACCGGCCGGCGGCGAGCTGGGTGCGGGCCAGTTCCACGGCGATGGCGGGCTTGTCCGCCGCGCCGGAGCGGAAGGCGGATTCCAGTTTGGTGATGGCTTCGTCGAACTTGCCGGCCTGGACGAGCGCCTTTGCGTCATCCAGCGCGGCACCCCGGCTGACGAGGCACACCGCGAGCAACAGGGCGGAGGAAAGGAGGAAACGGTTTTTCATAGGGCGATGGAAAAAGGAATTGAAGGTGGCTTAGTTCGCGGTGCCGGCGGAGGCTTTGCGCTTCTCGATGGCTTCGACGATTTTCTGGGCGTTGCCGACCATCTTGCTGTTCGGGTAAGTGGAGATGAGCTGGTTGAACTTCTCCACGGCGTTGTCGAGCTTCTTCATCTTCACCAGGCAGCGGCCGTAGTTGTAGAGCACCACGTCGATGAACTTGCTGTCCTGATACTGCTGGAGCGCTTCCTCGTAGAGGTCGAGCGCGCGGGTAAAGTCTTCCTTGCTGTAATAGTACTCGGCCATCTTCGACAGGGCGTCACCGGCCTGGTTCGAGTTCGGGAACTTTTCAAAGCAGACCTTGAACGCGAGGAACGCCTCGTCGTAGTAGATCTTGTTCTTCTGCGTCGTGCCCAGTTCTTCGTAGCACTCGCCGATGGCGTAGGCGGCGGCGGGGGCGAGCGGGGAGTTCTTCAGGGCCACGAGCCGGCGGTACACGCCGATGGCTTCCTGGAACTTGCCCTGCTTCTGGCTGACCTGGCCCATCAGCAGGAGCGCGTCATCCACGAACGGGCTGTCCGGGAAACGCCGCTGGAGTTCGAGGCACATCTGGGCCGCGCGACCGAGGTCATCCATCGCGTAATAAATCTTCCACATCTGGACGTAGGTCTGTTCGAGGAGGCGCTGGTTGAGCGCGCCGTAACTGCGGGCGACCTGCTCGGTCTCGACGAGCGCCTGCTTGTACTTGTCCGTGGCCTGCTTGGTGAGGCCGAGGTCCTTGTAGATGTTGCCGATGTTCTTGAGCGCCTCGCTGGTCTTGAGCGCGGTTTTGAACTTCAGTTCCTCGTCGTTGATTTTTGCGTTGGCGACCTGGAGCGGGTTCAAGTTGCCTTCGATCACCTTCGCGATGGTCTTGCGGGCGACCGGCTTGGAATCGAGGCTCACTTCGTCGAGGTATTCAATCTCGAGGATGTCGTTGACCTGGGCGACGATGGCGGCGGGGTTCGGGGTGTCAGACTGCCGCGCGAGGGAGATGGTGCCAATGAAGACGCCGGTGTGGACGGCCGCTCCCGGAGCCGCGCCGTCGGCGGGCTTTTCAACCAGCTTGACGCGCTTCTCGTCGATGACCTTGAAAACCGGTTCGGCTTTCTCGGCGGCTTCGAGCGCGGCGGCGATGGTGTTCGCCGGTTTCTCGGCCTTCTCGCTTTCGGGATTCTCCTCGATGACGCGCTTGGTGCGGACGATGACTTCGATCTCATCGGACTTGGCGGAGATGTCGCGGTCGGAGTCCTGCACGAGCAGGAAGGTCGGCTTGTCCAGCACCACGGCGCCGACGGCTTCGGCGAACGCGCCGTCCACGACCTTCACGCGGGCATTGCCGACCACGAGGATTTGCTTGGAGCGCGGCACATTGAGCTGCGCGTCGGCGGTCTGCTTGTCCACGTAGGTGACCTTGATCTTGTCCGTGCCGATGAGCTGGAGGATGCCGTCGCCGGCCTTGGCCTCGCCGAGTTGCGTGCGGATGCTGCCCATGAGGATGGGCGCGCCGGGCGTGACGGCGAAACAGGTCACGGATTCCTTGTCGCCGGAAGTCGTCTCCACAGTGACTACCACGCCAGCCTCGCTCGCCTGGGCGGACAGGTCCTTGTCGTCGATCTTCACGAAGAGCCGCTTGCCGGCGTCGAGCTTCTCGGCTTCCTGGGCGGAAGGATCGATCGAGGTGCCGACGTTCTTGAACGCCTCGATGGCATTGCCGTAGCGGCCGAGTTTGAAGTGCGCCTGGCCGATGTAGTAATAGGCGTCGTTGGAGTAGGGCGTGCCGGGGTGCAGCTTGATGACCTTGCGCAACTCGCCGAAGGCCTCCTCGAACTTGCCCATCTCAAAGAAGCAGATGCCCACCTGCAGGCTGGAGTCGCCGCGTTGGTCGGCGTCCTTGTTGTCCTCGACGGCGACCCGGCGGAACTGATCAAGCGCGAGGTCGAACTTCTTCTCCTTGAGGAACTGCTTGCCCATCTTGAGCCGAGCGAGGAAGCGCCAGCGGGAAACCGGATAGCGGTCGAGCACGGCCTTGTAGAGGTCCATGGCGGCCGGCAGTTCGCCGGCCTCGAAGCGCGCATCGCCCGCGTCGAGCAGCGCCTTGGCCTTCTTGTCATCAACAAGGTTGGCGGCCCCGCCAGCCACCTGGGCTGACGTCGCGGGTCCGGTCCAACAAATCGCCGCACAGGCGACCAAACAAAACAATCTCTTCATAAAACTCAATTCACCAAACACCAGCCACCTGTCGGAAAAGCTCAATGGAGACTGGAGGCTGTCTCCGGATATTCACCAAACGACTTCGGCGTACTGCCGGCTGCGGCGGCTTTTGCTCTTTTTAGCGGGGCGGCCTCCCTTGGTCCGGGCGAATTTCGCCGGTCGCATTCGCGTCGGGAAATCGTGCCTGACAACTGTCACCTCTCCCGTTTTCTTCCGCGCGCCATCCTGAGCCTGATCGTGGCGTTAACGAGCCTGCGTGCATTCTCCGCGCCTTTTCCGGCGGCGGTGTCCGAGGCGGTGATGGACTTTGACGCCTGCCGGGTGTTGAGCGAACGCTCGGCTGAACCGGTTGAGGCCGCCGCCATCCGGGAACTTCTTGGCTTGGGTCAGGCGGGGGAACCGGCCGCTGCTGCCAAGCTGGCCCGGTCCAGAAAATCCGGCGAAGTGCTCCAGTACCTGCTCGTCTTCAAGCAGCCCGTCGTCCTCGGCACCGTGCTCGGGGGAAGCGGTGAACTGCGGGTGCTGCAACCGGCGGCCAGCCTGCCGCCCGAACCGGGCCGGGCCGCCGACTGGCTGACAGTGGAGGTCCAGCCGAACCAATCCTCACCGCGCTTTGCCCCGTTACCCGCGGGAACCAAGACCCGCGCGCTGCTGGTCACCGTGACCGCGCCGCGCGATTCCCGGCAGTCGCCGTTTCTGCGGCTGCTCACTCCGCGCCTCGCGAACCACACGCCCGCCGCCGTCGCCAATGCCGAATCGGACTACACGACCCGGCCCACCGCCAGTCCGCCCTACACGTATGACCCTGGCCACCTTACGCGCGGCTACGGCGAGTGGATCAGCTCGGGCAAGGACGAGAAAGGCATCAACTCCCGCGCGCCCATCACGGACTTGCAGCCGACGTGGTTCATCCTCTCGTGGGCGGAGGCCCGCCGGGTGGACGGCGTGTTGTTGCAGGACAATTTTGGTGGGTTCGAATTGCAGGCCTTCACCGGTCCACCTGGCATCAATGCTGTGGCCGCCACCGAGCAGGAGTGGAAGGCCATCCGGAAGTTTAAGCCGACCCAGGATGGGCAACGCCGCTGGCTCAATTTTGAACCGGTCCAGACGCGTGCGCTCCGGCTGCACATCACCAAGACCGACGAAGGCCCCGTCGCCCGACTCGCGGGCTTTTCGGTGTTCACCGATCTCGGCGAGCAACCGGTCCCGGCCATCGTGAAACCCCTCTCCGCCGAACCGCCGTTGGAGATCGGTTACGAGCTGGCCCAAGCCGGCAAGGTCACGCTGGTCGTGGACCGCGCCGACGGCACGCGCGTCCGCAATCTTCTCGCCAACACCACCCAGGTGGCCGGGAAGAACTCAGTGGCCTGGGACCTCAAGGACGAGCAGGGCAACTATGTGCCGCCGGGCGACTATCGGTGGAAGGCCATCACGCACCCGCCGCTGGAGTTGCGCTACGAAATGACGGCCTACCCGAACCACGGCAGTTACTTCCCTGAACGGCCCGCGTGGCTCACGGGAGCAAGTGGTTCCGGCGGCTGGCTCGCAGACCATTCGCCCCCGCGCTCGGCGTGTGTGGCGGGTGACCGGGTCTTCCTCGGGGCACCGGTTTCCGAGAGCGGCGTGTCCCTGATCGAGTGCGATCTCGAAGGCCGCAAGCAATGGGGGCACTCGTCCTTCGAGGCTTTCACCGGCTCGTGGCTGTTGGCCAGCGATGGCAAGACCGTGTTCAACCTCGCACCGGCCCACAACTTCGCCCGGGCCGGCATGGACAAAAACACCGAAGCCATCTGGGCCGTGGACATCGCGACCAAAAAGGTGCGCACGTTGGCGATGCTTCAGCCCACGGCCGAACGCAAGCGCGGCGCGCAGGGACTCGCGGCGCACGATGGCAAGGTCTTCGTCGCGATCCATGGCGCGGAGAACTGGTTCCAAAATGCCGCCGGAGCGTCGGACGTGGACTTGCAGAATTCCCTGCCGACTTATCCGGTCGCGCGCAAACCCCGTGCTGCCTATGAGATGGTGCCGGACCAGCGCACGGACTTCCTCCGCCTCTTCCGCCTCAAGGATCAGCCGCCCGGCTTCGGGCCGAACCACGGTCTTGTCCATCTCGAGACCACGAAGAACCCCACGCGTCAGCAGCACGTCGTGCTCGCTTTCACCAAACCAGTCTCCATCGGCAGCCTGGTGTTCCCGCCGCCGCCCAAGGAGGACAAGATGCAGTTCACGCTCTCCGTGCTGAAGTCCGCCGCGCCGTATCCGCCGCGGCCCGACGAGCGGGCGGACTGGGTAAATGTCCCGCTCACGGACACGAACGCCTGGGCGGTTTTACCGCTTCCTGCCGGCACCAGCACGCGGGCGTTGCGCATCACCTTCACACGTGGCGGGGGCGGAGCGAACGATGATTTGCTCTCCGACATCGAAGACAAGAAAGGTGCTCCGGCGCTGGATCTCGCCGACAAACCGACGACCAAAAAATCTGGCTTCGCCGCAGCCGATGATGGCCTGTGGCAGCGCCGGCTTGAAGGCATGAAGTTGCTGGGCCGTCGCTTTGAGAACGCTTTCTCCACGGCCACGGTTCGGTTTAACTCCGGCAAAATCCTCCCCGATGGCACCTGGGACGCACAACGTACCGAACCCCTCAGCGCGGCGGACCCCGGCATCTATGCGCTCGAATGGAAAGCTCCCCAGTCGCTCCGGGGCCTCGCCTTGCGCGAGGTGGACGGCGCAGTGACCGAGGTGGATGTCTTTACTGGTCCCGCCAATGCGCCCGTGGACATCAAGTCGGACGCGGGCTGGGAAAAGGTCGCCACCTACCGGCAGGCGTTGCGTGATTACTACAGCGGTCGCGAGAGCAACAACGGTTACGCGAGGTATCTCGATGGCTACGTGGACTTCGGTCGCGAGGTCAGCACGCGCGCCGTGCGGTTGCGCGTGATCAAGCAGTGGGACAGCAAGGACCATTATCCCAGCGGCATCCGTGAGGACCTCGGCGGGCAGACGCTCGATACGAAGCGTTGCCGCGTCTTCGGCGTGGCGGCGTTGCGCTACCTCGGCGGTGAACCGGTGGTGAACCCCCTGGTGACCGAGCGTGTGGAGATGATCGACGGTGAGACCGGCAAGGTGCTCAAGGAAGTTCACGTGCCGCGCATCGCCGAGGCCGGGGGCGACTGGTCGCGCGGCAATCTGCTCGCCGTGAATCAACGCGGCGAGGTCTTCACCATCGCGGACGAGAAGCTCGTGCAGGTGGACTTCAACGGCGCCGCGCTCCGCCCGTTGGTCACCGACTTGCAGAAGCCTTCCGCGCTGGCTTGCGACCGTGCGGGCAACTTCTACGTTTTCGATTCCGCCAAGGAGCGGAAGAACATCCGCGTGTACGATGCGACCGGGAAATTCCTCCGCAGCATCGGCGAGCCCGGCGGCTACCAGCGCGGCCCGTGGAATCAAAACCGCATGGATCACATCACCGCCCTCGCGGTCGATGCCCGCGACCAGGTCTGGGCCGTGGATTGGAATTACTGGCCCAAGCGCATCAGCCTCTGGAGCGCAGACGGGAAGTTTCAAAAGGAGTTCCTCGGCCCGACCGAATACGGCGGGGCCGGCCAGCTTGATCCCGGCGACAAACGCCGCCTGTTCTACGGTCCGCTGGAGTTCGAATTGGACTGGGCCAGCGGCAAGTCACGCCTGAAGAACCTCCTGTCCCTCGACGGTCATGGTGCGAGCGACTCCCCGATCTACGTCGGCAAGCAGCTCTATCTCGTCAACACCCGGCCCGGAGGGCATGGCCCCTCGCAGCAGTGCGGCGTGGTGTATCGCCACGACGGCGACCGCGCCAAGCTCGTCGCCGCGGTCGGTCTCGCCGGGCAGTTCAAGCCGCTGCTCGACCCGCGGCTGGTGAAGGCCTTCGGTGGCAAGGTGCTCATGGATTACATCTGCACCTGGAGCGACTTGAATGGCGACGAACAGGTGCAGCCCGAGGAAGTCCAGCTCTGGCCCAAACCCAAGAACGTGCGCGTGGTCTTCGACTCGCAGCTCGGCGTGCAGATGGGCCCGCTCGGCTTCCGCGTGAAGGAGTTCCGCTCCGTTGGCGTGCCCGTCTATGAACGCGTCGAGCTGCCGGGCATTTGGGACGGCGTGGCGCTGCGGCTCAACGACGGTAACTACTATCACTTCGAGGACGAATCCGCCTTGCGCAATGCCTGTGCGGTGCAGCGGCCGGACGGCAAGGTCCTCTGGACTTACCAGACGGAAGGTGCGGGCGTTCAGGCGCTCACCCGGGCCAAGCCCTGGCACCCGGCGCAGATCGTCTGCCAGTTTGGCTTTGCCGGTCACGCCACCGCGCATGCGGGCGATCTCGGCGAGTTCCTCGTCTTCAATTCCAACGTCGGCATCTTCAACATCATGACCGCTGACGGCATGTTCGCGGGCCAGATCTTCCGCGACATCCGCGATCCCAAGGCCTTGCCCTGGAGCGGCACGAACAACGCGCGCGGCATGCGGCTGGACGACATCACGCCGGGACAGGAGCATTTCCAAGGCTACTTCACGCGCACCTCGGACAATAAGTATTACGCGGTGGCCGGGCACAACCACGCCAGTGTCGTAGAAGTCGTGGGTATGGATCGCTTCAAGCGCTTCGAGGGCAATGTCGCCATCGGAGCGAAGGAACTCGCCGCCGCTCAAAACTGGGAGCGTTCCCGCGAGGCCCGCGTCCTCTACGCCCGAGCGCCGGTGCTCGACGCCTACCTGATGTCCGCGCCCAAGCTCGACGGCAAGCTCAACGACTGGGGCCCGGTCAGCGCCGAGCAGGATCGCGACGCGAAGTTCCGCATCGGTTACGACGAGCAAAACCTCTACCTCGCCTTCGAAGTCTCCCGGCGTGGCCCGCTCAAGAACCAGGGCCAGCAGTGGGACCGCCTGTTCAAGACCGGCGCGAGCGTGGATCTCCAGATTGCCGTTGACCCCGGAGCGAATCCCGACCGCAAGGCCCCGGCTCCCGGCGACCAGCGCCTGCTGCTCACGATTATGGGCGACAAACCTACCGCCGTGCTCTATCAGGCCGTCGTCCCCGGCACGCCGCCGGACAAGGCCTGGCAGGTCGTGAGCCCCGTTCACTCCGTCACCTTCGACCGGGTGACCAAGCTTGACTCCGTGCGCTTCGCCGTGGAGGACAACGACAACGGCTACGTGCTCGAAGCCGCCGTCCCGCTCGCCGCCCTCGGCCTGAAGATTACGCCAGGCCTGCGTCTCAAGATGGACTGGGGTATTTTGGTGAGCGGACCCGATGGCACCGAAGTGCTGCGCCGTGAGTATTGGGCGAACAAGGTCACGCAGATCACCGCCGACGCGCCGAGCGAAGCCGAGCTGCATCCCGAACTCTGGGGCCACGTCCGCTTCCACTCCGAACGCCTCGCCGCCCTTGATCCCACCGCGAAGAAGAAGGACAAGGCCGTGGAGGATTTGTTGAATGATTTGAAGTGAGGCGGGCCGAATGAACCTGTTGGTACGAACCTGCGGCAGGTAGGGCGCGGTGTCCTCACCGCGCCGCCGGGGGGCTGGGGCGTCCGGGTGGATACGGGAGTGCGCGCGGGAGTCCGGGCGTCACGGACAAAGCGGTGGAGGGCCACCGCACTCCAGGACGCTGGCGCGAAGCCGGTGGCCCTCGAGGTCGCGGCAGCGTCCTGGAGTGCGCCAGTCCTCTGGCGCTTTTTCCGGACCGTGTGACAACGACTCATGCCGAGGGGGCAAAGCCCAACATGCTGTTGGAACCATTCTCACTCTGTTGAGGATGGAGCAGGCGGGTGCGGGTTTTGTGGGTTTGGTCGGTTGATTTCTTTATGTCCTTTGCGTTCGCCCGTGGCTAAATCTTTTCCATGCTGACATCTGCCACCCGCCATCGCGATTTCCCCGCGCTGGATTCGATGACGTATTTGAACACGGCTGCCGAGAGCATTCCGCCGCTCTGCGTGGGCGAGGCATTGCAAACCTACTGGCACGACAAACTGCGCGGCATGAAGGGGCGCGATTTTCACTTCAAGCAGGTCGAGGATTGTCGCGAAGTGGCGGCGCGGATGATCGGTTTGAAGCCGACGGAAGTCTCCTTCTGCTCGTGCAGCTCGGAGGCTTACAATCTCCTGGCCACCGCTCTGAACCTCCAGCCGGCCGATGAGGTTGTGGTCACGAACCTCGACTTTCCGGCCGGCGCGACGCCCTGGCTCACGGCGGTGACTCGGCCGCAAACGCGCGTGTGGAAGGCGGCGGGCGGCGAGCTGCGCGTGGATGATTTGCCGCCGTTGCTGAACGCGCACACGCAGTTGGTGCAGGTCTCCCTCGTGAGTTTTTACAACGGGCATCGCCTCGCGTGGGCCCCGTTCCGTAATGCCGTGCGGCGGCTGGCCCCGAACGCACTCATCTCCGTGGACGTGACGCAGGCGCTTGGGCGGGTGGAACTGGATTGTTTCGACGCCGATTGCGTCATCAGCAGCACGCACAAGTGGTCGCTGGGTGTGCACGGCGGCTGTATCGTGGGCATTCCGGAGCGTGCGGCGGCGCGGCTGACGACGCATGCGGGTGGCTGGTTCCATCTGCGCAATGCCTTCGATGCCGACCGTTTTCAACGGGCGGAGTCGAAGGCCGGGGCCGCGAGTTTCTCGGTGGGCATGCCAAATTTCGCTGCGATTTACGCGCTGAACGCGGCGTTGCGTTACGTGGAAGGCGTCGGGGTGGCGGCCATCGCGCGTCATGCGGACCCGCTGGTGGCGCAGGTCCACGCCGGTTTGCGCGAGCTGGGCTTGCAGCCGATGGCTCCCGCTCAGCCCGCGAATCCGACCGGCATTCTGGCTTTTCAACACCCGAACACCGCCGGCATCCAGGCTGTCCTGGAGCGTGAGAACATCCACGTGATGCACCATGCCGGGCGCATCCGCATCGCGGTGCACGGGTACAACACGGCGGAGGACATTGACCGGCTGCTGGCCGGGTTGGCGGCGGCTGTGAAGTAACAAGTGTTCAGTGTTCAGTAACCAGTGTTCAGTGGTTGGCGTATCCGCATACTGAACACTGAATACTGAATACTTTCCCCCTTTTTTTCCGGCGCGACAGTTTTCACCGATCCTGCTATTCACTGCCCGCATGGACATCAAACGCGCCATCATCACCGCCGCCGGGAAGAGCCAGCGGACGTTGCCGCTGCAATCGCTCGTGGACCGGGACGGGCAGACCAAGACGGCCCTCGCCATCATCATTGAGGAGGTCCTCGCGGCGGGCATCGAGGAGCTTTGCGTCGTCATCTTTCCGGGAGATGAACCGGCCTATCGCGCTGCGGCGGGCGAGCACGCAAAACGGTTGGTCTTTGTCAAACAGCGGCAGCCGTTGGGCTACGGGCATGCGGTGTCGTGCGCCGAGGAGTTCGCCGGGAAGAAGCCGTTCCTTCTGCTGGTCGGCGACCATCTGTACGTGAGCGGGGAAACCCGGCGGTGCGCGCAGCAGCTCGTCGAGACGGCGGCGGCGGAGAACTGCGCGGTGTCCGCCGTGCAGGCCACGCACGAGAGCAAGCTGCCTTACTACGGCGCGGTCGGTGGCCGGCTCGCGGCGGCCCGGAAGGGGCTTTACGAAATCACCGAGGTGGCCGAGAAACCCACGCCTACGGAGGCGGAACAACGGTTGATTGTGCCTGGTCTGCGTGCGGGGCATTACCTTTGTTTCTTCGGGATGCACGTGCTTACCCCGTCGGTCATGGCAATGCTGGCCGAGGAAGTGGCGGCGACGGGGTCGCGTGGGGGCGTTCACCTGTCCGCCACGCTGGCGAAGCTGGCACGTCGGGAGCGTTACCTCGCCGCCGAACTGACCGGCCGGCGCTACGACATCGGCGCGCGTTATGGCCTGCTCACGGCACAGATGGCCCTCGCCCTGAGCGGCAAGGACCGGGATGAGGTGTTGACGGGGCTGGTGGAGCTTTTGGCGCAGCGAATCCGATGATTTCCCGTCTAACTTTCCAATTATGAAAAACTATCTGCTCCTCGGTTTCATTGTTGGCACTGTTCTTCTCACTGGCTGCGAGACCCGATCCATATCGGACTCCGGTTATCGTGATCGCCGCAACTACTATGGCGGTGGAACTGTCAGTCCGCAGATTCGTGAACTCAACGAACTCGATGTCTTGGGGATTCGTCCGGCGGACAAACCCACTGAGGAGGAGATTCGCAGTGCGGCCGCCCAGCGGACCCGCCTCGAAGTCAAACGCGGGGCGCGTGTCATGTTGATTCAATCCGGCGCCCAGTATCCCGATGCGCCGATGGTTGAGGAGGTAGAGAAGTATTTCGCCGTCACTCCGTTCAGTGGCGTACCTACCCAGCTAGGTGTCCAGAGTTCCGCCGACGAGGCATTGTCGGCCCGGCTGCGGCTTGCCGCCGCGCGGGGCGGGGTCGATGCCATCATCTGTTATTGGGGCGTGTTGGAGTCCGGCCGGGTGGATCATGTCACCAAGACCATCTCCTGGGTTCCCGTCGTCAGTTGGTTTACGCCCGACGAAACGCAGCAAATGCGTATCCGACTTAAGGCGGCCGTGGTGGAGGTGAAGTCCGGCAACTGGACGATGCTGACGCCGGCGGCGTTCGAGGATGAGGCTTTGAGCACGCGTGAGTCACGGGCGCGGTCGGATCAGAAACAGGTCGAGAAGCTCAAGGCGAAGGGCTACGCCGCGCTCGCCAAGGCATTGGTGGGTTCTTTGAGCAACTGACATGCGATGTTTGCTGCTTCCACCATCTCAGGCGAAAACACGCGGACATAGTCATGAGCGAGTTTGTCGAACTCTACTTCAACACGAAGCTGACCTGTTGCGTGAGCACTGTTTCGACGACGTGCCTTTCTGAGTGGTGACTTTTTCGTCCCTTCTTCCCCATGCTCGTTGACCTCATTACCTCCCGCGACGCCGACCGACGCAATGCCTCGCTCGATGCCTATTGCGGCGACCTGACTTCCGCCCAGCTCCTTGCCGAGTGCGATGAGTTGGATGTCTTCCGCCGCCGGGCGGATAATCTCTACGAGCGCGTCCGTGCCCTTTTTTTCCTCTACGCCATTCACCGGTTTCATTTGCCGGGGAGAATTAAGGAATCGGAAGCCGGGAGTGAGAAGACTGCCGGACTGATTCCTTTCGCAGGCTATGAGCAGTTGTTGCATCGGCGCTTTGAGGAGGCGATTGATACTTTCCTCGCTGCGCAGGCCAAGGACGGGCCAAGTGACGGCCTTTGTTCCGCCCTGGCCAATGCATACCACCGGCTCGCGTTTCAGACGCTTGCCGATCAGGTGCGCCGCAGCGTGCGCAGCGTGCGTGGCAACCAGTGGATGTTCCGCGTGGGGCATCCGGCGGACCAGCCGCTGCGCATCCGGACCGAGTTGCTTCAGCGGTCGGCTGACGGCACGTATCCGATCCTGTGCGAGCAGACGCCGGTGAGGATGGACCTGACGCACTCGGCGTGGAGCGACATCTTCTTCCTCGGCATGGATTTCCCCGAAGGGGCGAAGGTCCTCAACATCTCCGTGGACCTCGGCGTACATGGCCGCGATGCCAGGCCGCGTCCGCCGGTCAGCGCGTGGCTGCGGGCATTGGATGAACCCGTGCTGCGCCTCACCTCGGTGGACCTCGGTGCGTCGGCGGACATTACGGCGCTGTCAGATGTGTTCGACTTTGCGAAGGATTATCTCGGGTTGCTGAAAGCGGCCGTGATTGCGGCGGGAATTGTGCCGCCGGGCATTGAAGGCAGCGGGCAAAACCTGGCGGAATTATTGGCGCGCATTGTTGGTCCGGGGCGCGGGCTGGAACTGGTCTCCAGCGTGAATGACATTCCCAAGGGGTCGCGGCTGGCCGTGAGCACTAATTTGCTTGGGTCGCTGGTCAGCGTGCTGATGCGGGCGACGGGGCAGGCGACTTCGCTCACCGGCGAGTTGCAGGAAAACGAGCGCCGGATCGTCCTCGCCCGGGCTTTGTTGGGTGAATGGTTGGGCGGTTCCGGTGGTGGCTGGCAGGATAGCGGCGGCGTTTGGCCGGGGATGAAGCTCATCGAGGGTGTCATCGCGGGTGAAGGTGATCCTGAGTTCGGCATTTCGCGGGGCCGGTTGATGCCGCAGCACCGCATCCTTAACCTCGACGATGCCTCGGCCGAAACGCGGCGGAAGCTGCAGGCGTCCCTCGTGTTGGTGCATGGCGGCATGGCGCAAAACGTCGGGCCGATTCTGGAGATGGTCACGGAGAAGTATTTATTGCGTTGCGAAGCCGAGTGGCGCGGGCGACAGGACGCGCTCCGCATTATGGACGAAGTACTCGCCGCATTAAAATCCGGCGACATCCGCGCCCTCGGGGCGGCCACGACCCGCAATTTCCGCGAGCCGATCCAGGCGATCATTCCGTGGGCTTCCACGTATTTCACCGAGCAGCTCATCGAACGTGTGGGCCGGGAATTTGGCGACGATTTCTGGGGCTTCTGGATGCTCGGAGGGATGAGCGGCGGCGGCATGGGCTTTATCTTTGCGCCGCACCGGAAGATCGAAGGACAGCGACGGCTACAGGAAATCATGTCGGCGGCGAAGCACGAGCTGCAGCACGCCTTGCCCTTCGCGATGGAGCCGGTGGTCTTCGACTACGCCATCAACGAACGCGGCACCTGGGCGGACTTGCTCGCCGGCGACGCGGCGCTCATGCCGTCGGGCTACTACTCACTGACGGTGCCGCAACTGCTGCGTACGGAGCGGCAGGACCTCCCGCCGGCCCGCCGGGCCGAACTGGACAAGTTCGCCACGGCGTGCCGGGCCAAGCCGGAGCTGCGGGGGATGGTGCAGACGCTCTTTGACCGGATGTTTCCGCGACTCAAGGAGGAAGCTGCCGGGGCGCAGAATTTGGATGAATTGCTCGCAGCCAACGGCTTTGACCGTGAGGCCCATGAAATCATTCGTGCGGATCTGAAAGGCGGGCGGATAGGCCTGGCGCAGAACCGCCTGCCGGCGAACCTGGTCATTGAGGATGTGCGGCCTGGCGATGTGACCCATACTTCGCGTCCGGCCCACAAATCCATTGCTGAACTTGGTCTTACCGCGCTCCGCAATGGTGAGGCGGCTGTAATAACCCTCGCTGCAGGAGCGGCCAGCCGGTGGACCCAGGGAGCTGGGGTGGTCAAGTCGTTGCACCCTTTCTGCAAGCTGGGTGGGCGGCACCGGACGTTTCTCGAAGTACACCTTGCCAAATCGCGTCAGGTCGCCCGTCAGGTGGGGCTGTCTGTGCCCCATGTGGTCACGACCAGCTACCTGACGCACGGACCTTTAACGGATTTTCTGGCGACGAACCGAAACTACGGCTACGAGGGGTCGTTGTTGTTGAGCCGGGGCGCTAGTGTGGGGTTGCGGCTGGTCCCGATGGCGCGCGACCTGCGTTTTGCCTGGGAGGAGATGCCGCAGCAGGTGCTCGACGAGCAGCAGCAGAAGGTGCGCGATTCTCTGCGCGCCGCGCTGTTGCGCTGGGCGACATCGGCAGGCGAGGCCACGGATTACCGCGATAATCTGGCGCTCCAGTGCCTTCACCCAGTTGGACATTTCTTCGAAGTGCCCAACCTCCTGCGCAACGGCACGCTGGCCGCGTTGCTCCGCGAGCGTCCGCAGCTCAAGACCCTGCTGCTCCACAACATCGACACCACGGGGGCAAACCTGGACGCGGCCTTGCTCGGACAGCATCTTGCGAGCGGGGCGACGTTGTCCTTCGAGGTCATTCCGCGTCGGCTGGATGATCGCGGCGGTGGACTGGCGCGCGTGGACGGACGCGTGCGTCTGGTTGAGGGCCTGGCGATGCCGCACGAGGAACTGGAGTTCGGCCTCAGCTATTACAACAGCCTGACCACGTGGATCGATGTGGACGGGTTTCTGCGCGCCTTGCAGCTCACGCGCGAGGACGTGCTGGCGGGCCACGAGGCGAAGATCGCGGCCGGCATCCGGGCCCTCGCGGCGAAGGTGCCGACTTACATTACCTTGAAGGACGTGAAGAAGCGCTGGGGGCATGGGCAGGAGGACGTGTTTCCGGTGGCGCAGTTCGAGAAGCTCTGGGGTGATCTCACGGCGGTGCCGGAGATTGATTCACGGTTTTTGGTCGTGGACCGCCCGCGCGGCCAGCAGCTCAAGGACCAGGCGCAACTCGATGGCTGGTTGCGGGATGGTTCGGCGGCCTACGTCGAAAGTTTGTGCGCTTGGGAATGAGCGGCCTTGCTTCGGCCGGGGTTGCGGCCTACGTTGTCGGCGGCTTCGGAAGGGTGGAGGATCGCTCCCGGTTCATCCGGGGGAGGAAAGTCCGAACACCATGGAGCGCGGTGCCGCGTAACTCCGGTTAGGCCGGAGATACACGCGGGCGGTTCGCCGTGAGGCGGACCGACGGACAGTGCCACAGAAAATCAGACCGCCTGGCCGGGCAACCGGCCGGGTAAGGGTGAAAAGGTGCGGTAAAAGCGCACCGCCCCAAGCGCAAGCGCGGGGGCACGGCAAACCCCACCGGGTGCAAGGTCCAATAGGGAACCAACGGCGCGGCTCGTGCCAGTTTCCGTGAAAGCGGAATGGGTTCCGGGTATTGACCGCTCAGACAAATGATTCTCTCCGTCCGCAAGGGCGATGACAGAATTCGGCTTACAGCCCTTCCGAAGCCCTCTTTGTCGCTGGATAATCCTTTACTCGCCCTCTGCTGTTTTCCAAATTCACCCCGCATGTCAGTTGCTACCCATACCGGACGCGTCGTATCGCCGTCCCCGTCCATCACCGCCGGTGAGCCGTCGGCCCCCGCCGTCGCTGCGGCGATCAAACAATCGCAGGACTACCTGTTCAGCGTGCTGCATCCGGAAGGTT
The DNA here is from genome assembly GCA_009924135.1 of Pseudomonadota bacterium. Lineage (GTDB taxonomy): Bacteria > Verrucomicrobiota > Verrucomicrobiia > Limisphaerales > SXTU01 > SXTU01. Next base: position 105,802 of record RFSE01000001.1, read on the forward strand.
ACTGGGTGGGCGAGCTGCTCGTGGACGCCACGCTCGTGTCGGACATGGTGGCCTATCACCACTGGTCCAACACCGTGGACCCGGAGTGGCAGCGGCGTGCGGTGAACCACATTTTCGAACGGCAGCTGGAGGATGGCGGCTGGAACATCTATCCGCATGGCCCGTCCGAGGTGAACGCCACCATCAAGGCCTATCTGGCGTTGAAACTCGCCGGGGTGGCGGTCACCGACCCCCGAATGCTCAAGGCGCGTGAAATGGCCCGCAACCTTGGTGGCGTGCCGCGGATGAACACGTTCTCAAAGCTCTATCTGGCGCTTCTGGGGTTGGTGGGCTGGAACCACGTCCCCTCGATTCCCTGCGAAGTGCTGCTAATCGGCAAGTGGTTTCACGTGAACTTCTGGGACATGTCCAACTGGTCCCGCGCCATGCTCGTGCCGCTGGCCATCATCAACCACTTCCGGCCCACGCGGCAGTTGAAGAACGGCGTGACGCTGGATGAACTTTATCCCAACGGGAAATGGGAGCTGGACGAGGCTCTCCGCCCGCGTTACTTCGATTTTGGCCTGCGCAACGCCTTCCTCTGGCTCGACCGGCTGCACAAGCTGGCCGAGTGGGTCGCCCGGCACAGCTTCCATCCCTTCCGCAAACGCGCGCTCAAGAAATGCGAGCAGTGGATGCTCGAGCGTTATGAAGGCAGCGATGGTCTTGCTGCCATTTTCCCCGCGATGCTAAACAGCGTTATCGCGCTCGAAGTGCTCGGCTACGAGAAGGACCACCCGATTTTTGCCCGCGAGTACATGCAGCTCAAGAAGCTGGAGCATCACACGCCGGACTCCATGCGGATCGAACCGTGTTTTTCCCCCGTCTGGGATACCGCCATTGTGAGCATCGCCATGCGCGAATCCGGCGTGCCTGCCGAAGACCCGCGCATGAAGCGGGCTGCGGAGTGGCTGATCGACCGGGAGATTCGCTTCCGAGGTGACTGGTATCACAAGAATCCCGTGGACGTGGAGCCCAGCGGCTGGGTCTTCGAGTTCAACAACAAGTGGAATCCGGACGTGGACGACACGGCGATGGTGCTGCTCGCGTTGCGCCAAATTGCTACCGACAACCCGAAGCGGCGCGATGAATGTTTCCGGCGTGGCTACAACTGGATGCTGGCCTTCCAGTGCAAGGACGGCGGCTGGGCAGCCTTTGACAAGGACTGCACCAAGAGCATTCTTGAAAAGGTTCCCTTCGCCGACCACAACGCGATGCTGGACCCCGAGTGCGTGGACATCACCGCCCGCATTCTGGAAGTGATGGGGCTGGAGGGCGTGCCGATCACCAACCCGCAGGTGCAACGCGGGCTGGCGTTCATTAAAAAGATGCAGGAGGAGGATGGCTCCTTCTACGGGCGGTGGGGCGTGAATTACATCTACGGCACCTGGCAGGTGCTGCGTGGGTTGAAGACCTTCAACTACAATATGCACGAGGCCTGGCTGATCCGGGCGCACGACTGGCTGGTCAGCGTACAGCATGCCGACGGTGGTTGGGGCGAGCGGTGCAACACCTACGATGACCCGGTCCACAAGGGACTGGGACCGAGCACTGCGTCCCAGACTGCCTGGGCCGTCATGGCCCTCTGTACGTATGGCGATCCGGGCATGGCAACACTCAGGCGTGGTGTCGAATACCTATGCCGGACGCAAAATTCCGACGGTTCGTGGACCGAGGACGAGATCACCGGGACGGGCTTTCCGTGTGTGTTCTATTTGAAATACGACATGTATCGGAATTCCTGGCCGCTCCTCGCCTTGGCCACGTACGATCAGTTGTGCCGTAGCAAGGCCAAGGTGCAGAGCAACGGTCATCCGGCCACGCGCTAGGCGTTCATGAGTGGCCCAGCCTCAGGCCCAGTGCTCGTCTGCTTCGCTGTTCCGGAGGAGGCGGTTCCTTTGCGCAAAGCTTTGCCTCCCGGAGTCGAAGTGGTTGTCAGTGGGATGGGGGCGGCGGCGGCGGAGCGGGCGGTGAAATGCAAGCTGGCCGAACGCAATTGGCGGCTGGTTCTGACCTGTGGTTTCGCCGGCGGATTAAGCCCTGACCTGCCGGCGGAGAAAGTTGTCTTCGATGCCGATGAGAATTTCCCCCTGCGCCTAGCTTTGACCAGCGCAGGAGCGGTGCCCGCGCGCTTCCATTGCGCCGAACGGGTCGCGGTGACGGCACGGGAGAAGGCCGCACTGCGCGAACGCACCGGAGCCGAGGTCGTGGAAATGGAGTCCGGCGTGATCCGGCGACTGTGCCGGGAGCGGGGCATTCCCAGTGCAACGGTGCGGGTGATCTCTGACGCCGCGCATGAGGACCTGCCGCTGGATTTCAATGCCCTGATGCAAGCCGATGGCCGGCTAAATGTGGCCCGGCTTGCCCTCGCCGTACTCAGTCGGCCGCAAAAAATCCCCGCGCTGATGGCGTTGGGGCGACGATCAAAGGCAGCGGCGGCAAGATTGGCTTCCGTGTTGGAAACGGTATTGCGTGGCTAAGCCAACGAGGGCGGGGATCTCCACGAGATGTGGGAAGGAGCACTTTGCGGCATGGGCTTTAACCCGAAACAGAAAGCTGAGACTTTCACCGGTTCCTGGTTGTCAGCATCGGCGACGTGTGCGGGGCCGGTTTCCTTCGTGCACTCGCTGGCGTTCTCATTCTCGCCTTCCTGCTGTTTTACCTCGCTGCAAATTTCCTGGGCGATTGAAGATTGAAAGTGTGTGGGAAGGCCCTTAGCCTCCCAATTCAGCCAGCCTGCGGGCCGGCGGAAAATCAACCGCTCACCATGATGAAATCTCTCTCCACGCACTGCGGCGTTCTGGCCGCGCTTACCCTGGCCACCGGTGTCCTCCTAACGGGTTGCAAGAAACCAGACGAGTCGGCTTCCGGGATTGGCAAGCCGGGTGAAGGGAAGGCAGGCGACCTCATCAAGGTAGGCGAGTTCGCCTCGCTCACCGGCAAGGAAGCCACCTTCGGCCAGTCGTCGCATAAAGGCACGCTCCTGGCCATCGAGGAACTCAACGCGGCCGGCGGCGTGCTGGGCCGGAAGTTTGACCTCATCACTGAGGACACGCAGTCCAAACAGGGCGAGTCCGCCGCCGTGGTGCGCAAGCTGGTTTCGCGGGACAAGGCCATCGCGATCCTCGGGGAAGTCGCCTCGGGACGTTCGCTCGAGGCCGCCCCCATCTGCCAGAACGCCAAGGTGCCGATGATTTCCCCCAGCTCGACGAATCCCAAGGTCACCGAGGTCGGGGACTTCGTCTTCCGCGTGTGTTTCATTGATCCCTTCCAAGGCACGGTAATGGCGCTCTTTGCCAAGAACACTCTCAAGGCCAAGAACGTCGCGGTGCTGACCGATGCCGCCGCGCCCTATAGCGTCGGTTTAGCCACGTTTTTCAAGGAGAAGTTTGTCGCTGACGGCGGAAAGATTTCCGTGGAGCAGAAGTTCAGCAGCGGCGACAAGGATTTCAAGGCCCAGCTCACCGCGATCAAGGCCGTGAATCCCGATGCGATCTTTGCCCCGTGTTACTACACGGAGGCTGGCCTGATCGCGCAACAGGCACGGCAACTCGGCATCAACCTGCCCATCTTCGGCGGCGACGGCTGGGAGGCTCCGGAGCTGGTCACCATCGGCGGCAAGGCGATGGACGGCACTTTCTACTCCACGCACTACTCGCCTGAGGACAAGACCGAGATGGTTCAGACCTTTGTGAAGAAGTTTAAGGCGCGCTGGAACAACGAAGTGCCCGACGCCATGGCCGCGCTGGGCTATGATTCCGCCCTGGTCCTCGCCGACGCCATCAAGCGCGCCGGTGGCACGGATGGCCAGAAGCTTCGCGACGCCATCGCCGCCACCAAGGACTTCGTGGGCGTCACCGGCAAGACCACGCTCGATGACAAACGCAACGCCACGAAGCCGGCCGTCATCATCGAGGTGAAAGACGGGAAGTTTGTGTACAAGGAAACGGTGAATCCGTAGGGGAGAGTTGATAGGTTGGGAGTTGATGGTTGATAGACTACTGCTACCTCGGGCGCGACATGTTCAATTTTGAGAAACTTGACGTTTGGCAGCGGGCAAATGAGCTTGCTGACCTTGTTTACAAGGTGACCAGAACGTTTTCCGAAGACGAACGGTTCGGGCTGACCAACCAGATGCGTCGGGCAGCGGTGTCTGTATCCTCCAATATAGCGGAGGGTAGCGCCCGGTCGTCGCGCAACGACAATGCTCGTTTCCTAGAAATCGCCACCGGTTCTTTGTTTGAAGTCGTAGCTCAGCGCTTCATCGGTCGCCGCCAAGGTTTTCTGACCGAACCTGATTTCAAACCCTCTACGCAAGTGCCGATGAACTGGGCCGGATGCTCAGTGGCCTCCGCCGCTCCCTCTTGGAATCTGCGCCCCGTAGTTAAAGGGCATCTATCAACCATCAACTCCCCAACTATCAACTTCCTCCTCCCCTGACCGAATTCCTCCAACAGCTCATTAACGGCCTCTCGCTTGGCGCGATTTACGCGCTCATTGCCCTGGGCTACACCATGGTTTACGGCGTGCTGCGGTTCATCAACTTCGCGCATAGCGATGTGTTCATGGTTGGATCGTTCGTCGGGTATTACATCGCAAACCCTCCCGGGTTGTTTCAAAAGCTGTTGCCACACTTCCCCAAGCTTCCGCTGGAGTCCGTTGGAGGTGGTTTGTTTACCCTGGCATTCGCCATGGTGGTTTGCGCGGTCCTTGGAGTCACGATTGAGCGGCTGGCTTACCGGCCGCTGCGCAACCGCTCCAAGCTTACGGTGCTTATCACGGCCATCGGCGTTTCGCTGCTGTTGGAAAACACCGGGCAATTCATGTTCGGCGCGGCACCGAAGGCGTTTCCCACCCTCTTTCCCGTCCACACGTTCAACGTGGGCGGACTGGTCATTGGCTCCAACCAGATTGTCGTTCTGGTCGTTGCACTCGCACTGCTGGGTGCGTTGCAATACATCGTGCTGCGGACCAAGGTCGGCACCGCCATGCGCGCCGTGTCGTTCAATCCCCAGGCCGCTTCCCTCGTCGGCATCAACAACGACCGCATCATCTCCTTCACCTTCGCCCTCGGCTCGGCGCTCGCCGCGGCGGGTGGCATTCTCTACTCGTTGAACTATCAGGCCATCGATCCCCTCATGGGCGTTCTGCCCGGACTGAAAGCCTTTGTCGCGGCGGTGCTCGGGGGCATCGGAAACATCCCCGGCGCGGCGCTGGGCGGGCTGCTGCTGGGCGTGGTCGAAACCTTCGTGAACGGCAGCCGCTTCAGCACCTTCACCGATGCCATTGCCTTTGCCATCCTGATCGCCATCCTGCTCTTCCGCCCGGCCGGCTTGCTGGGGAAGATGCAGGTCGAAAAGGTTTAGCCACAGATTCACACAGATTGAACACAGATAATCAAAGCGGGCAAGATTGGCAGCGGGCAGAAGCAATGATAGCCCAGCGTGCTTTGCGGGCCATGCCTGCCTTCCGACACATCAACTGTTCCCCATCTGTGTATCATCTGTGTTTCATCTGTGTTTCATCTGTGGCTAAAGAATAATGCTACCAAAGTCACAAATCGTTCTCGTATCCACCGTCATCCTAGCGGGTGTGGTGAACGCCTGCTCGTCCCGATTGGATCCCTACTTCGCGCTGATCATCTCGAACATCGGGATCAACGTGATCCTCGCCGTCAGTTTGAACCTCATCAATGGCTACACCGGGCAGTTCTCGCTCGGGCACGCGGGCTTCATGGCCGTGGGGGCCTACGCGACGGCGGCCATCACAATGTTTGCCGCGCCGAAGTTCGCCCCGGCGCTCACGCAGGGCGCGGGTGTGCACCTGTTGTTCCCGACCGCACTCCTCGGCGGCGGACTGGTCGCTGCCCTGGCCGGAATTCTCGTGGGCGCGCCGTCACTGCGGCTTAAGGGCGATTACCTCGCGATCGTCACCCTGGGCTTCGGTGAAATCATCCGTGTGCTTCTGCGCAATGTGGATTCGCTGGGCGGCGCATTGGGACTCAACGGGATACCGGCCTACACGAACCTCTTCTGGGTCTATGCCTTCGCCGCGCTGACCGTCTATGTCGTCGTCAGCATGGTGAACTCGACCTACGGGCGTGGCTTCCTGGCCGTGCACGACGACGAGATCGCCGCGGAGGCGATGGGCATCAACACCACGCGTTACAAGATCACCGCGTTCGTGGTCGGTGCGTTTTTCGCCGGCGTGGCTGGCGGGTTGTACGGGCACTCGATCCTCACCATCGCACCGACGGGCTTCGACTTCATGCGGTCCATCGAGATCGTGGTGATGGTGATCCTTGGGGGCATGGGCAACACCACCGGCGTTATCATCGCGGCCGTGCTGCTGACCTTGCTGCCGGAGGGCCTGCGGATGCTGGCGGGAGCCCCGGTGTCACTGCCGTTTTCCGCCCCGTTCAACAATCTCAAGTGGATCGCCGACACGCGGATGATCATCTACTCCCTGCTGGTCATCGGCCTGATGCTGGCCCGCCCGCAAGGGTTGTTCACCTGGGCCAACCGCAGTGCGACGAAGCCGAAGGTCTGACCGGACCACCAGGAGCGCGGACGCCCACGTCCGCAGCCAAGCAGCGATCGCCACCGTCTGTGTGAAAACTCACCTGCGGCTGGCTGACATTGCTACCCGATGGGACAATCGAGTTTTCACCCTGCCTGGTCGCCACCGACTGCGGACGTGGGCGTCCGCGCTCCGGACTCGGCAATTCTCACTCCGCCCGCACCACTCGTGGGGCTGGCGCGGGTGCGGCGGGGAGCAATTCAGCGTTCTTGATCAACCGGCAGAATTCCTTTTTGGTGACCTGAATGTTTTTGCCGCCCTTGCTGGCGGGGGCCGTCGTGAGCTTGTATTCCACCGCGAGCCGTTCGAGCTTCACGATGCGGAGGAACTGCTCGCCTTGTTTCCAGACCTGACCTTGTTGGAGTTTGAGAGGTTTTGCCATGGGGAAAGTACTGTCTTCGGGGGATCGCACAACCAGTCCCTCCCGGGTTCAAATCGGGAGGGACGGTTGCGGCGGACTACTTCTTCTTGACCGCCTGCTTCGCGGCTACGGCCTGCTGCTTCTTCTGGTTGGCGCTGCTGGCCTTGGACTCCTTTTGGGAGGACTTCTTCTGCGTGGCTTTGGGGGATTTATCGCCCATGGTATTGGTTTGTTACTGCGTTGACCCGTCGCCTGAATCGTAGTTTCTCCGGCGACTTGGACATACTGCCCATTTTTAGGAAACGTGTAAATGACGGACGCGGCATCAACAAGTCCCAGCTCCCCAGCCGTCACGTTGCAGTTGCCTTCATACCCGGCTTGCGCATCATGTCGCCCCATGAATCCGACTGCTTCGGCTGAGACCTTGAATGACTTGAACCGCCGTTCGTTTGTGCAACGCAGTTCCTTCGCCGCGATGCTCGCGGCGCTCGGGGCGGTGGAGTTGCGGGCGCAGACGCCTCCGGCTCCGGTGGAGAAGAAGGCGGCGTTCACGGTGAACATTGCCGTCATCGGACTCGGGCCTTGGGGGCGCGAGATTGTGAACGCGCTCGGGCGGATCAAGGAGGCGAAGGTCGTCGCCATCTGCGACACTTATCCGGCGATGCTCAAGCGTACCGGGGAGAACGCGCCTGCCGCAGCCAAGGAAAGCGATTACAAGAAGGTGCTCGCGGACAAAAACGTGCAGGCCGTGGTCATCGCCACCCCCACGCACCAGCACAAGCAGCTCGTGACCGAGGCGCTGGCGGCCGGGAAGCACGTTTACTGCGAAGCCCCGCTGGCCCACACGGTGGAGGATGCGCGGGCCATCGCCGCCGCTGCGAAGGCCGCTCCCACTTCCGTCTTTCAGGCCGGGCTCCAGCTCCGCTCCGATACGCAGCGCCATTTCCTCATGCAGTTCATCCGCAGCGGTGCGATTGGCAAATACGTCTGCGCCCGCGCGCAGTGGCACAAGAAGCAAAGCTGGCGCCGGACCTCGCCCAACCACGATCGCGAAGAGGAGATCAACTGGCACCTCCGCCAGGAGCAAAGCGCCGGCCTCATCGGCGAGATTGGCATCCATCAGGTGGACAACAATTCGTGGTTTTTTCACGAGCTGCCGGTCGCCGTCACCGGCTTCGGCGGCGTCCTGAAATGGGAGGACGGTCGCACGGTGCCCGATACCGCGCAGTGCGTTTTCGAGTACGGGCACGGCGTGAACTTCATCTACGATGCCACGCTGGCCAACTCGTTCGACTCCGACTACGAAATGATCTACGGCGAGGATGCCGCCGTGATGATGCGCGGGGGCAAGGCGTGGATGTTCAAGGAGTCCGATGCGCCCCTGCTCGGCTGGGAGGTTTATGCGCGCAAGGACAACTTCCACAAGGAGACCGGCATCGCGCTCGTGGCGAATGCGACCAAACTCGTCGCCCAAGGCGATCAGGCGGAAGACAACACGCCCGCAATGACCACCTCCTTGCAGTCCGCGCTGGAAAGTTTCCTGACGAACGCCAACGAAGTCACCAACGCGGTTGAGGATTTCAAGGCCACGTTCGGTGACGCCGACAAGGCTGCCCTCACCAAGCACCTCGCCACCGTGCCGCGCCAGCCCGCCGCCGGCGCGCAGGAAGGCTTCGAGGCCACCGTCAGCGTGCTTAAGGCCAGCGAGGCCGTCGCCAAGAAGACGCGCATCGTTTACTCGAAGGAGTGGTTCCAAATCTGATGGGTTTTTGATGCCGACCGGAGCCATCCATCCTGGCGGGTTGCCGCCGCAGACGGAGCGCAAGATTGCACTGCGGCTGGAGGCGTTGCTCGCCGAGAACGCCGTCGTACTGGCAAAGGCCGGCTGGTTCAAGCGACGGCGGCTCCAGTCCACCTTGGAGGCACAGGCTTTTCAGGAAGTGACCGGCTGTGACCGGCTGCAGTGGAATGCCACGCGCGTCGGAGGTTCAGTGATTCACTGACTGCGGCCTTTCGCCGGAATCGAATTCGGCGAAGCCGGGGCCAGCTCAAGGCGTCAGAACAGTTGTCAGCCGAAGCCATGCATAATAACTCGCCCTTCCACCGGATCGCGCCGCAGTGGCCGCGCTCACGTCGCGAGTTCCTCTGGCAGAGCGGTGGCGGCCTCGGCGGCCTCGCCCTCGCGAGCCTGCTGGCTTCGGAAAAACCTGTGGGTGGCGAAGTCGCTTCCTCCATTCCGCATTCCGAATTCCGCACTCCGCATTTCCCGGCCAGGGCCAAACGCGTCGTCCAGCTCTTCATGGCCGGGGCGGCGAGCCACCTTGATCTCTTCGACTACAAGCCCGAGCTGGTGAAACGCGATGGGCAGGCGAGCGATTTTGGCGAGTCGGTGGAGGCCTTTCAAAATGGCCTTGGCCCATGGAAGAAGCCGGTGTGGGAATTCCGGCCCTACGGGCAGTCAGGCAAGATGTTGAGCGATGCCGTCGCCGACCTCGGCCACGTCGCGGACGAACTGGCCTTCATCCACAACCTTGTGGGCAAGACCGGCGTCCATTCGCAGGCCACGCTGCTCCAGGCCACCGGCTTCAACCTTCCCGGGTTTCCCGGCGTAGGCAGTTGGGTCAGCTACGGACTCGGCACCGAGAACGAGAACCTCCCGACCTTTGTCGTGCTGCCGGACCACCGTGGTCTGGCCAGCAACGGCACGAAGAATTGGGACGCTGCATTTCTCCCGCAGCAGCACAGCGGCACGGTGATTTATCCTGGCACGGAGACGCCGATCGCCGACCTGTTTCCGCACAAGAACGGCGGGTTCGTCACCCGTGACAGTGAGGCCGCCGCGCACGCCGTGATGGCGCAGTTGAACCAGGCCCACGCGGCCGCACGCGAGGGCGATGGCCGGCTGGAGTCGCGCATCCGCAGCTACGAACTCGCCGCCCGGATGCAGCTTGCCGCGCCCGAGGCCCTCGATATTTCGAAGGAGCCGGAATACCTGTTGCGCGCCTACGGCATCAACAACTCCCGCAAGGAATGGCCCAAGGAGATCAACGCCGAGGAAGAGGCGGACATCTTCGGCCGCAAATGCCTGGTCGCCCGCCGGCTGTTGGAACGCGGCGTGCGGTTCGTGCAAATCTGGAGCGGCAACGACAACGGTTTTCCGCGTCGCAACTGGGATTCGCACGAGGACATCGAGCGCGACCACGGCCCGCTAGCCCGCGGCATGGCCCGTGGTGCCTCGGCGCTCATTCAGGACCTGAAACAGCGCGGTCTGCTGGAGGACACGATCATCCTCTGGACCACCGAGTTTGGCCGGATGCCCAGCACGCAAGGGGGCAGGGGACGAGATCATAATCCCTTCGTCTTCACCAACTGGCTCTGCGGCGGCGGCATCAAGCGCGGCACCACGCACGGCGAGAGCGACCAGTGGGGCTACAAGCCGCTGCATCGTAACGCCCCGACGACCTGCTACGACATCCACGCCACGATGCTCCATCTCCTCGGCATGGATCATACGAAGCTGACCTTCCGGCATAACGGCATCGACCGCCGGCTCACGGATGTTCACGGCGAGATCATCAAGGAATTGCTGGCGTGAGGGCAGGTCTCACACCTCGCGATCAGGCTCAATTATGAAGGGAATTTCACTCACCCGCCGGGACTGGCTGACCACGACCGCGCTCGGGACCACCGCACTGGCCACCGCGCGGTTTTCCTTCGCCGCCGAACCCGCTCAACCGCTCCCGCTCGGTTCACGTCGCGAGCTGTTTCTGGACGATTACCTCATTGCGAAGCTCGATGGCGCGGCGCTGCACGCCCACCAGCCCGAGCCGCGTGACGTGGTCATCACCTGTGACGCGCCGTGGGAGGGAAACACCTCGGCCTACTTCACGATCTTCGCCGATGATGACCGGTTCCGGATGTATTATCGGGGCGCGCACTGGAACGAGACGGCGAAGAAGGAGGCGCATCCGGAGTTTGCGTGTTACGCGGAAAGCCGCGATGGACTGACCTTTACCAAACCCAAACTCGGCCTCCATGAGTTCAATGGTGCGAAGGAGAACAACATCGTCCTCACCGGTACCGGAACGCACTGCTTCTCGGCGTTCAAGGACGGCAATCCCGCCGCCCCCGCAGCGGCGCGCTACAAGGCGGTGTCCGCCGTGTTTAAGAAGGGGCTGTACGCCTACCAATCGCCCGATGGGGTCCAGTGGTCGTGGGTGAAGCAGACCCCGGTCATCACGGACGGTGCGTTTGATTCGCAGAACCTCGCGTTTTGGGACGCCGCGCGCGGCGAGTACCGGGCCTATTGGCGCATCTTCGCCAACGGCGTACGGGCCATCCGCACCGCGACTTCGAGGGACTTTCTGGTCTGGGAGAACCAGGCCGACCTGCGGTTCGTGGATTCACCGGCCGAGCATCTTTACACCAACGCGGTGATGCCGTACGCGCGTGCGCCGCATCTGTTCATCGGCTTTCCCACGCGCTTCCAACCGAAGCATGAGCAGGTCGAGCCGGTGTTCATGAGCAGCCGCGACGGCGTGCTGTTCAAGCGCTGGCCGGAACCGCTCATCCCCATCACCGCCCCCAAGGATCGCGACGGCAATCGCAGCAACTACATGACCTGGGCCCTGCTGCAACTGCCCGGACAGGATCGCGAATTGTCAGTGTATGCCACCGAGGCCTACTACACCGGCCCCGGCAGCCGCGTGCGACGTTTCGTGTTTCGCACGGATGGTTTCGTCTCGGTGCGGTCCAGTGCCGGGGGCGGGACTCTGCTCACCAAGCCGTTCACTTTTACCGGCGCGAAGCTGGCGCTCAACCTCGCCAGCAAAGGTGCGACGCGGGTCGAATTGCAGGACGCAGACGGCAAGCCACTGCCGGGTTTTGGACTGGCCGATTGTGCTCCCATCACCGGCGACTTCATTGACCATACGGTGAGCTGGCGCGGAGGCACTCTGGCTGCGCACGCCGGCCGGCCGGTTCGCCTGAAATTTGAACTCAAGGACGCCGATTTGTTTGCGATAAAGTTTAACGCGTAACCATGCCCACCCACCCTGATGACGCCGCGCGCCGCGCCTACTGGGCGGAGCAAATGGAACTCGGCTACGAACTGGTCCAACGCGCCCTGACGTTCGAAGTCCAAGAATGCGGGGAGGGTTTTGCCTCGCTGCCGGAGGCGGCCCAGTCCGCCGGCATCGAGATGCTGTTCTCGCAATCCAAGATTGCCGGGGACCTTGACCGCGTGTTTTTTATGCGGGAGCGCTTGGTGCGCGACGTAATGGCCGTGGGCCGGGCCATGAACGAGCGCGGCTGGATTCTGAAAATCGAGGATGCTTACCGTTCGTTGGAGATGCAGGGCCAGCTCGTGCGCAAGCCCGAGGTCTTTGATGCCGTGTTGCGCAAGTGCATCTGGGAAAATGGCGGCGTCATGCCGACGGTTGAGTTTATTGCCCGGCGTGCGCTGGTCCTGGTCGCCAACGTCCCCAAGATCGGCACCCACATGTCCGGCTCGGCCATTGACGTTTCGGTCTTCCGTCGCGAGGACGGTTCCGAAGTCTGGCGCGGCAATGCTTATCTCGAAATGAGCGAACGCACCCCGATGCGTTCGCCCTTCATTGCTCCAGCGGATTTGGCGAACCGGCTCGAAATCACCGCGATGCTGGAGGCGCAGGGGTTCATTCACTTTCCGTTCGAGTTCTGGCACTTCAACCAGGGCGATGCCCTTGGGCATCTCGTGCGCGGCCTGCCCGCGCCCGTGCGTTACGGGGCCGTCCACTGGGATGCGAAGACCAACCGCGTGACGCCGTGTGAGAATCCGCTGACGCCGCTGAACCCGCTCGACGCCTTCGAGCGCGAGATCACTGCCGCGATGGAACGTGCGGAGAGGCAGCAATAATCTGTTCGTCTCGATGAAACTAAGTCTTCTCCTCCTCGCCGCCTTAGGGCTCATCGCGACGTCCAGCTTCGCGGCGGCTCCGGTTCCGTTGGAATTCACGGTGAAGCTGGAAACGGTGCTGAAGCACGACGACGGCAAGTTCCTCTGGTTTCATCCGCGTGCTGCCGCCATCCCCGGTCCCGATGCAGCCTCTCCGGGAGCCGTGATGACGATCCAAAAGCATCTCAAGGTCTCAGACTACTATTCGGGCCTGCATGTGATGACTCGGGCGACGCCCACCGCGCCGTGGCTGGGACCGTTGCTGCCGCCCGAGCTGGACTGGAAACAGCAGCCTGATGGGGTGACGATCAGCGTGGCGGATGTGACCCCGGGCTGGCATGCGCCGACGGGCCGGCTCCTCGCCATCGGCTGCCAGGTTCGCTACAGTTTGAAGGGCAAACAGCTTGATGACGTCAAGCGGGCGCACCAGACGGTCTATGCCGTGCTCGAACCGAAGTCGGGCAAGTGGTCGCCGTGGCAGGTGTTGGAAATGCCGGAGGCCGAAGAATTCAATTTCGCCCGCAACGCCTGCGCCCAATGGCTGGTGCGGGCCGGCGGCAGCTTGCTCGTGCCGCTCTACATCGGGCGGAGTGCGAAGGACCGGTTCAGCACGACGGTGGCAGAGTGTCGGTTCGACGGAACGAAGCTGACTTACCAGCGCCACGGCACGGTACTGCGGCTGCCCGTTGCACGCGGGCTTTACGAACCATCGCTCGTCGCGTTTCAAGGACGTTACTTCCTCACCCTGCGCAACGATGTGCGCGGCTACGTGAGTGTGAGTGAGGACGGCCTCAATTTTGCCGAGCCAAAGCCGTGGCTCTTCGATGACGGCGCCGAATTGGGCAGCTACAACACGCAGGCGCACTGGCTCGCGCACAGCGACGGGCTTTTCCTCGTTTACACCCGGCGGGGCGCGAACAACGACCACATCATCCGCCACCGTGCCCCGCTGTTCATCGCACAGGTGGACCCCGCCACACTCCGGGTCGTGCGGGCCACTGAAAAGGTGGTCGTGCCTGAACGGGGCGCAGAACTCGGCAACTTTGGCTGCAACCCGTTTAGTGCAACTGAATCCTGGGTAACCGTGTCCGAGGGGTTGTTCATGAAGGATTCGAAGCAACGCGGCGCTGAAGGTGCGACCTTTGTGGCCCGCATCCTCTGGGCGAAGCCGAACCGGCTCGTCAGCGCGACTTCCGGACCCGCAGACCACCGTGCTTCGACCGCACGCGCCGATCTTAAGCCCCGTATTCCAGATCCAACCATTGCTGAGGCTTCGATCCGCCCATGAAATATATAAACCTTTTCACCGGACTGCTGCTTTGTCTCGTCAGCCACTGCGCCCTGGCGGCCAGTCAAACCTACGATCTGGTCATTTATGGTGGTACATCGGCGGGCGTTGCGGCAGCGGTGCAGGCCAAGCGCATGGGCAAGACCGTGGTGTTGATCGAACCGACCCGCCGGATTGGGGGCCTGAGCACGGGCGGTCTGGGCCAGACCGACATTGGCAACAAGGCAGCCATCGGTGGCATCGCCCGCGAATTTTATCAGGGCATCAAGCGCCACTACGACGATCCCGCCGCTTGGAAATGGCAGGCCCAGGTACTTTACCGCGATGGTGGACAAACGCGCACTGACACCGGCGAAGCGACCCGCTGGACGTTCGAGCCTAGTGCTGCCCTGCGCGTATTTTCGGACTGGGTCCGCACCAACCAGATCGAAGTCATCTATGGCGAGCGACTCGAACGGGCCGCCGGGGTGACCCTTTCGAAGTCTTCCCCGCCTCGCATCGAAGTCATCCGCATGGAGTCCGGCAAGGCCTTTCACGGACGTATGTTCATGGATGCCACTTACGAGGGCGACTTGATGGCCTCCGCCAAAGTCACTTATACCGTCGGGCGGGAGGCCAATGCCCGTTATGGCGAGACCCTGAACGGCATTCAGCCTGCTCAAGCCCGCTTTCATCAACTCGTCAAAGGGGTGAGCCCTTACGTAAAACCCGGCGATCCCGCCAGTGGTTTACTGCCGCATATCAATCTCAACGGCCCTGGGAAGGAAGGCGACGGTGATCAGCGGGTCCAAGCCTATTGCTTCCGCATGTGCCTCACCGACCATCCGGACAATCGCATTCCCTTCCACAAGCCCGAAGGCTATGTCGAGCTTTGGTACGAGCTGCTGTTACGCAATTACGAGGCAGGTGAAAAGGCGCCCCCTTGGATTAATGCCTCCATGCCCAATCGTAAAACAGACACGAACAACCGCCTGGGCGTTTCTACCGACTTCATCGGCCAGAACTATGGTTACCCCGAAGCCACGTACGCCGAGCGCGAACGGATCGCCGCCCAGCACCGTCTCTATCAGCAGGGCTTGATGTGGACGCTCGCGAATCATCCCCGTATTCCTGAAGCCATCCGGCACGAAGTGGGGCGATCGGGCATGTGCAAGGATGAGTTCAAGGAGGGCAATGGCTGGCAGGAGCAACTTTACATCCGCGAGGCCCGTCGCATGGTCGCCGACTTGGTCATGACGCAACACCACTGCCAGGGCCGTGAGGTTGCCGCTCAGCCAGTCGGCCTTGCCGCGTACACCATGGATTCGCACCACCAGCAGCGTTACATCGACGCCGATGGCCACGTCCGCAACGAAGGGGATGTCGAAGTTGGCGGGTTCCCGCCTTATCCCATTGGTTTCCGGGCCATCGTGCCGAAAGCAGCAGAGTGTGCCAACCTGCTCGTGCCCGCCTGCCTCTCCGCTTCGCACATTGCCTTCGGCAGCATCCGGATGGAACCGGTCTTCATGGTTCTGGGCCAGTCTGCCGCCACCGCTGCGGCCCACGCGATTGATGAAAATGTTGCGGTGCAGCAGATCAACCAGCCCAAGTTTCGCGCCCGGCTGGAAGCCGACCACCAGGTGCTCGCGTGGGCCAGTCCAGTCAAGCCCGCCTCGACGCCCGTTCCTGCACCTAAAAAGTTTCGGGTCGTCACGCTGGGCGATTCGATCACCAAGGGCGTGCGCCCCGGTGTGAAGGCTGCCGAAACCTTTGCCGCAAGGTTGGAGTCGGGCTTGCGTGCGGATGGGATTGAGGCATCGGTGGTGAATGTCGGCATCGGCGGTGAGCGGACGGACCAGGCCTTGCGTCGGCTGGCCAAGGATGTCCTCGCGCAGCAACCATCCCTCGTCACCATCATGTATGGCACCAACGACAGCTACGTGGATCAGGGCAAAAGCGCCACGCGCATCACCGTGGAAGAGTATCGGGCCAACCTCGTCCGGCTGGTGGCTGAATTGCGCGCCGCCGGAGTCACGCCCGTGCTGATGACCGAACCGCGTTGGGGCAAAACCGCGAAATTGAACGGCGTTGGCGAGCATCCCAACGTGCGACTTGAGGCCTATGTCGCTGCTTGTCGCTCCGTCGCTCAGGAAAAGCAGGTGCCGCTGGTGGACCACTACCAGCACTGGAACACTGCTGAAAAGAAGGGCGCTGACATCGGAGCCTGGACCACCGATCAGTGCCATCCGAATCCGCAGGGACACCGTGTACTTGCTGAACTCATGCTGCCGGTGGTTCGCACGGCGCTGCCCAAACCCCGTTGATTCACCGATGCTTCGTGCCAGACAACGAATCGGACCTTTGATCCTGCTCAGCTGGGTGCTGGGCGGATTGCTCATTTCAACTGCCTCCGCCGCGCATCTAAAACTTTTTGTCCTCACCGGCCAGTCCAACTCACTCGGTACGACGGATGGCGATGGGGCTGATTCTTCGCCGGGCGCTGATCCTGCCGACAGGGAAGTCCGCTTCTATTGGCACAACCTCGCAAACGCCGCCCGATCACTGGGCGACTCGGGCGGTGAATTCACCACCCTTCGCGAGCAGCAGGGTGGGTATTACAAGGGCAGCGCCACGCACTGGGGACCGGAGTTCGGTTTTGGGCGGCGGTTGTACCGAGCGGGAGTTCGTGATTTTGGCATCATCAAGGCCAGCCGCGGTGGTGGTGGAAATTCGCTCTGGTCCAAGGCTGCCCCAGATCGCCACATGTATGACCATGTCGTGAAGACTGTGGCGTCGGCCGCTGCGGACCTCGGGAAGCACGGGGATACTTTTGAAATTGTCGGCTTGCTCTACCTTCAAGGCGAGAGCGATTCCCCGGCAGAAGCCATGGTGGCGGACACGCGTATCCGCGAACTAGCAGAAAACCTTCGCCGCGATCTCCCCAATGCCAAGTGTCTCCATACCGTCATCGCTGGCATTGCCGCCGTCGGAGCTGCGCGTGACACGGTTCGGGCGAAACATGCCGGTATGGCGCCGGATGCGACTCAGTTCAGCTTTTTCAGCACCACCGACCTGCGCGATCAGCTCCCGGACAAGCTGCACTTCAACAAATCCGCCAAGCTCGCCATTGGCGAGCGTTTCGCCGACACTTGGCTGAAGAAATTCGCCTCGCGACCTGCGCCATGACGCCCCGATTTTTCATCGCTTGCTGGCTCGCCTTGACTGCGGGGGCGGTCGCAACTGACTCAAAGACCAACAACGACGCTGTTCCGCATTGGTCCTACCAACCGGTCGTCCGTCCCGCGTTGCCGACAGTCAAAAACTCCGCGTGGGGTCGCAACGACCTGGACCGGTTCATTCTGGCGAAGCTGGAAGGGCAGGGGCTTCAGCCATCACCCGCAGCCGATCCGCGCACTTTGATTCGCCGGCTTTACTTCGACCTGATCGGGCTTCCGCCAACACCTGAAGAGGTCGAGGCGTTTGCTAAAGAATGCGGAATGGCCAAGGGGGTGCGACCGACGGATTCCGCATTCCGCATTCCGCATTCCGCAGTGGAACGGCTCGTGGACAAACTGCTCGCCAGTCCGCACTACGGCGAACGCTGGGCGCGCCACTGGCTGGACATCGCCCACTATGCGGACACTCACGGTTTCGAACGTGACCAGCTCCGGCCCAATGCCTGGCGCTACCGCGACTACGTCATCGGCGCGCTCAATTCCGACAAGCCGTATGACCAGTTCCTCCGCGAACAAATCGCTGGCGACGTACTCGTCGAAGGGTCCAAAGTCCAAAGCCCAAAGTCCAAAGTCACCGACGCCGCTCAGACCAATGGAACCGGCTCTCAACTCTCAACTTTCAACTCTCAACTCCTTTCCGCCACCGGTTTTCTCGCCGCCGGCCCATGGGATTACGTCGGTCAGATCGAGACCAAGAGCGATGTCCTGCGTCGTCAGGCCCGGGCCGATGATTTGGATGACATCGTCACACAGGTCCTCACTTCCACGATGGGTGTGACCATCAACTGTGCCCGTTGCCACGATCACAAACTGGACCCCATTTCGCAGCGGGAATATTACAGCCTTTGGTCGGTCTTTGCCGGCGTGAAGCGGGGCGAGCGTGAGTTGGACCCCGCAGCCACGACCCGCCGCGAAACCGAACGCAAGCAACTCCAGGCGCGCCTCCGGGAGGTCGCCGCAGAGCTTGGCCGCCTCACCGGTGCGGGCCTCGACCTCGCGGACATGGTGGGTGGCGGCAACGGTCGTGGCACGGGCGTCAAGGGTGCCGGGCTTGATCTCCGTAATGGCAACGTGGTGAAGGACAAGCTCGGTTACCACCGCGACATCCAGTTGAACCGTTTGCAAAAAGCGGAGTGGCCAGACGCAAACACACCGAAATTCGTACAGTGGATTTTCGTGCCGGATGGCAAATCCCCTGTGCCAGTCGCCAGCCAGGTGATCGTCAGCAATCTTCCGCCGACATCGGGTTACGCCTGGGATGCGATTCGCAATGGTCCACTGAACGCACAGGTTTCCACCAAACTCGATGGAGTGGACTACGCGGCGGAAGGACACTCGCTGCTCGGATTGCACGCCAACGCGGGCATCACCTTGAATCTGGTCGAAATCCGCAAGGCCAGTGGCTTTTCCAAGTTGCGTCTTACGGCCATGCTCGGTTTTGGTGCGGCCCCCGGCGCCGCTTCGAGTCGTGCTGATTTCAGCGTCTTTGCCGGTCGGGAGCTGGTCTTCCAAAAACTCAAACTGCGCAAGGACGATTCGGCCCGCGTGGATGTAGTAGTTCCTGACACTGCTGAGACACTCACGCTGGTCGCTACCGATGGAGGCGACGGCATCGGCAGCGATCTGCTTTTCCTGGGTGATGCGCGTCTCTCCATGGATGCGGATTTGCAAAAGCTCGCAGATGCCGATCGCGCGCGCATCGAGTCGTTGCGGGCCGAGGAGAAGCAGTTGAAGGCCGCGCTCGCTGCGAAGACCGAAGGCGACAAGGTCTATGCCATCAACAGCACTGAGCCACCAGTAGTGAAAGTGCTCCGCCGGGGCAATCCTGAGGATGCTCTGGAAGAAGTCGGTCCTGGCGTCCTTGCCTGCGTTAAGCATATCTCAGCTGACTTCACCGGGGCCAAGTCTGAAGGGGACCGCCGCCTCGCGCTGGCCGATTGGATTGTGCAACCAGCCAACCCGCTCACCCGCCGCGTTTTGGTCAACCGCCTCTGGCACCATCACTTCGGGGTCGGTCTGGTGGACACGCCCAGCGATTTTGGCAAGGGCGGTGGCCGGCCTTCGCATCCCGAATTGCTGGACTGGCTGGCCGAGGAATTTCTCGCCAGCGGTTGGTCTGTAAAGGCGATGCATCGGCGCATTTGCACGAGCGCGACTTACGGACAGTGTTCAGTGTTCAGTGTTCAGTATTCTGATGCCAGTGGGGTATCAACCGATGTTTCACGAAGGTCCGGCCCCTCACTGAACACTGAAAACTGGAAACTGAATACTTTCCTTGCCCAACGCATTGATTCCGCCAACCGCCTCCTCTGGCGTCAAAACCCCCGGCGTCTCGACGCCGAATCCACGCGGGACTCCGTGCTCGCCATCAGCGGCAAATTGAACTTTGCCGCCGCCGGCCCGGGTTACCGCGACTTCAAGTACACCGAAGCGTACGCACCGATTTACCAGTACATCGCTGCCGACACACCCGAACTGTGGCGACGCAGCATCTACCGTTTCGTCGTGCGCACCACGCCGCAGCAGTTCATGACCACGCTGGATTGCCCGAACCCGGCGAATCTTACTCCGGCGCGCACCAGTACGACCACGGCCCTGCAGGCGCTCGCGTTGTCGAACAACGAGTTCATGCTGCAACAAGCCCGTTATCTCGCCGCCCGCATCGAACGCGAAGCCGGTGCCGACCCTGCTGCCCAGGTGGTCCGCGCCTTTCAGCTCTCATTCGCGCGTTCGCCGAGCCAGCTCGAATTGTCCGCCGCGCGTGACCTCGTGCGCACGGAAAGCGTCTTTGCCTTATGCCGCATGCTGCTTAATGCCAATGAATTCGTATATGTTGACTAGCTCCATCACCCGCGCCATCGCCTTGCTCGCAACCGCATGGTTGCCGTTCACCAGCCCGGCTCAAAGCACCGCCGGTCTGAGCCAGGCGCTCAGTCTTCACGCTTCGTTCGACCGCAGCCTCGACGCGGACTTCTCGCGCGGCGACAAAGCCTGCCTCTTTCGCACCAAGCAGGGGGTTGGTCCTGCGGCGGTCAACGAGGAGCTTAAGCTTGTGCCCGATGGCGGAAGATTCGGCGGAGGCCTCCACTTCACCAAGAAAGGCACTACGCAACCGCGCTTCAAAGGACCGGGGGCGCTTGGCTACAACGACAAACGCTGGAGTGCGTCCGTGTCCGTGTGGTTGAAGCTCGACCCGGACAAGGACTTGGAGCCGGGCTACTGCGACCCGGTGCAGATCGTCGGTGATGACACCAAGAAGGGGTTCATCTTCATGGAGTGGTCGAAGGATGAATCGCCCCGGCATTTCCGTTTCGCCATCCGGCCGCTGTTCAATCTGTGGAATCCTAACAACCTCGACTGGGGGAAAATGCCCTCTGAGCAGCGCCCCGCTGTCCAGGTAACCAAAGCCGTCTTCTCCCGCGACCATTGGACCCATGCCGTTTTTACGTTCGAGAACATCAACGATAAATCGAACAAGCCAGTCGGTTGTCTGTACCTGAATGGGGAGTTGCAGGGCAAAATCGAAAACCGCGACCTGACGATCGGCTGGAATCCCGATGCCGTTCAACTCGTGCTGGGCGCCTCCTACGTGGGGTATCTGGATGACCTGGCCGTTTTCGATCGTGCGCTCACGGGAGCCGAAGTGAAGTTGTTGAATGGTCTGAAAAATGGAGTGCGGGAACTGCATCCTTGATCAACCGTTCAACTCCGTTGTGACCATGAAGAAACTTTTCGCCGCGCTCCTGTTTTGCCTGGCCGGCGCTGTCGGTTTCGCCGCGCCCACGCAGCCGAACATTCTGTTCATCCTCTGCGATGACCTCGGCGCGCATGACGTGGGTTGCTTCGGCAGCACGTATCACGAGACGCCTAACGTCGACCGGCTCGCAACACGGGGCGTGAAGTTCACCCAGGCCTATGCCGCGAGTCCGCTCTGTTCACCGACGCGCAGCAGCATTTTGGCGGGCGTGTATCCAGCTCGTTCCGGCATCACGGCCCCGGTGTGCCATGTGCCGCAGGTGCAGCTCGTGAAGAAACTCGCGGCGGGAAATCCCAATACCCGGGCGCTGAATGCGGACAGCCTCACGCGCTTGAAATCGGATTACTTCACGCTTGCCGAGACGTTGCGCACGGCGGGCTATGCGACCGCGCATTTCGGCAAGTGGCACCTCGGCCACAACCTGACACCAGAAGACCACTACGAGCCCAGAGACCAGGGCTTTGATTCTGACTTTCCCCACGCACCGACAGCGGCCGGACCGGGCGGTGGCTACCTGGCGCCGTGGAAGTTCATCAAGGACCCAAACATCACCGGCAAGCCCGGCGAACACATTGAGGACCGCATGTCAGACGAAGCCGCGAAGTACATCCGCGCCCACAAGGACAAGCCCTTCTTCGTGAACTACTGGGCGTACTCGGTGCATTCGCCCTGGAACGCCCGCAAAGACTACATCGAGTATTTCAAGCCCAAGGCGGACCCGAAGAATCCCCAACACAACCCGCTCTACGCCGCCATGGTGCGCAGTCTCGACGACGGGGTGGGACATTTGCTGAAAGCCATTGATGACGCGGGTGTGGCGGACAACACCATCATCGTGTTCTTTTCCGACAACGGCGGCTGGTCCTACCCGCCAAAGACGACCGACCCCGAGGGTTTCGCTGACATGCCGGCAACGAGCAATCTGCCGCAGCGCAGCGGCAAAGCCTCGCTTTACGAAGGCGGCACGCGGGAGCCCTGTATCATCGTCTGGCCTGGCAAGGCAAAGCCCGGCACGGTGAACGACGCGCTTTTCCACAGCACGGATTTCTACCCCACGCTGCTCACGATGTGCGGACTCAAGCCACGTGCTGATGTGAAGCTGGACGGGCTTGACCAGACCGGCACACTGCTCGGCCAGCCGTCACCCCGTGACCGGGTGTTCTGTCACTTTCCGCATGGTTCGCCAAACCAAGCGCAAAGCATTCCCGGCTTCTTGCCCGGCACCTATGTGCGTAAAGGCGACTGGAAGCTCATCCGCTTTTACGCCGACAATGAGGACGGCAGCGACCGCTTCGAGCTGTACGACCTGAAACACGACGAGGGTGAGTCGAAAAATCTCGCCACCGATAAACCGGAACTCGTGCGCGAGCTGAACGAACTCATCAACGGGTTCCTCAAGGACACGGAAGCGGTCGTTCCGGTGCGCAACCCAAGTTACGTCAAGGTCGCCTTCGCACAGCCGGGCGAGAAGTCAGCCCCCAAAGGAAAGGGCAAGGGAGCCGACGATGAGTTCCCCGGCCTCCAAGGCTGGAAGGCACGCAGCTGCACGGCGACCGCGAAGGACGGGATCGTGACGGTCACGGGCAAGGGCGAGGCCCCCTTCCTGGGTGTCGGAGCAGGGTTAAATGGTCCGGCGGAATTGAAGCTCAGGGCTCGTTCCCAAGGCGGTGGCGCGGGCAAAATCGAATGGCTGTCCGCCCCTGCCGCGCAGGCAGATGCAAAGTCAGTGCCCTACACGCTCACCGGAGGCGGCTGGCAGGAGATCAGTGTGAAAATCCCCGCCGAAGGTCCGCTGGGCATTCTCCGCGTTTACGTGCCCGCGCAGCAGCAGCCGGTGGAGTTGGAATGGATCGAACTCAAGTCCGGTGACAAAACCAAGCGCTGGAAGTTTTGATGTCGTGATCCTATGACCGCGAAAATTGTTACCAGTCCCGCAACCCGTCGGGAATTTCTGACCAACGCCTGCGCCTTGGTGGCTGCCGCTGGAGTGCCCTCGCTTGTCCACGGGGCGGAGGTTGCGGCGGTTCCGGCCTGGCCGAAGCCCACACTGCACGCTTACGCCAGCTACGGGTGGCTGCGTGGCTTCAGCGTGGTGCCTTCGTGGGGTGCTCGGATTGAGGATGCTTGGTGGCTCTATGATGCGGCGCGAATGCGGGAGGAAGTCGCGCTGGCCAAGCAGGTTCACGCGAACTGCATCCGGCTCTGGATCGAGTTCAGCGCGTGGATGGCCGACCCGGACAAGGTGACCGCGAGCTTCCTTGATGCCGTTGCGGCCATTGGGGAGAACGGCATGAAGGTCATGCCCTGCCTCTTCAATCGCTGGCACGACTCGAAGTTCGATTACGGTGGGACGTACGTGGAGAACCTGAAGCCGGGCTGGAAGCAGCCGCTCGATTACGTGAAGGCGCTCGTCACGCCGTTCGCGCAGGACGACCGCGTGCTCATCTGGGACCTGTGCAACGAACCTCAGGCCCACGATCTCAACAATGATGCGAACAAACGCGAGTTTGCCTGGCTGAGCGAAATCGCCGCGACCGTGCGCGCGTGCGGAGCGCGACAGCCCATCACCATCGGCACGATGAACGGCGGGAACATCGAGACCTACGCCCCGTTGATGGACGTGCTCTGCGCTCACCCATACGCCCGCACCAAGCCAGATTTGGAGAAGTTCATCGCAGGCTATAAGGCCCTGCAGACGAAGCATCAGAAGCCGCTGCTGGTGAACGAGACCATCCCCGGTGCGCTCGACGACATTGTTCGCGCCGAAGTGGCCCGTTACTACACCGAGTCGCTCGCGGAGGCGGGCTTCGGCTGGCAGGGCTGGGCATTGCGCGAAGGCAAAGCCATCTCCACCCGCCGGGACCGCTACGATGGCAATGGCATCAACGGCCAGGGCTTTCATCCCTATTTTACAAAGGAAGGCAAATTGCGCGGCGGTTTGGAATTTATGACGGAGAAACCCAAGCATCGCGCTCCGTGGGCAAAGGCCTAGTCTGGCAACCACAACGAACGCAAATCACTGATCAATGAAAACACTCATCGCACTCCTCACCCTCGTCGCCCTTTCAGCCTCGGGCCAGACGGATAAGCCGCTGCTTCAGGAACGGGCGTTACCCTCGGTCGCCGCTCCCAGTTTCAAAGAACCGCTCGCTGCCCCCTTCAGCACCATCAAGGGCAAATGGACGATCGAAGAGGGCGTGATGAAGGTCACGAATCTTCCGGAGGAGAAGCACATTCCCGTGCTGCACCACACCGTGGGACTGGCGTCTGCCGTCATCGAATGTGAGTTCCGTTTCGATGGTCCCGGGCCGTTTCTGATCGGGTGCGACGGCACCAAGCACGTGGGCCGCGTCGTGGTCACGGCGACGGCCTTGAGCATCGCCGAAGATTCCGTTGCCCCGTCACACACCGTCGCCAAGCTCCCGCTGACCGTGAAGGCGGAGGAATGGCATCAGCTCCGGGTCGAGTGGAAGGGTGACCAGATGGCCGCGCGGCTCGATGGTCAGGAACTTCGTGCCCGGCACGAATATCTCGCTTCGCCCAAGGCGCGCAGTTGGCTCGCGGCGGGGCAGAACGTCAAGGTGCGCAACCTGAAGATCAGCGGGGAACCGGCGGCCGCCAAACCATGAGCCTGAATTACTCCTGCGGACGCCACGGGCGGGTTGCCTCGCGGCGTGACTTCCTGCAAACCGCCGCCGGCGGCCTTGGGGGCGTCGCCCTGACCGCGATGCTCGCAAGGCACGCCACCCACGCCGCGACTCCCCAGACCCCAGAGCCTAGACCCCAAAGCCTCTCCCCACTCTCCGTCAAGCCCTCGCCGCAGCCCGCCTCCGCCCGCGCGGTCATTCAGATTTTCTGTCCGGGTGGCCTGAGCCATGTGGATTCGTGGGATTGGAAACCGGAACTGGCCGCCCGCACGGGCAAGCCCTTCGACACCACGGGGACGGTGCAGTTCTTCGCCTCGAAGCCGGGCAATTGCCAGGGCAGCTACTGGCCGTTCCGCCAGCATGGCCAGTGTGGTCGCTGGATCAGCGATTTGTTTCCCAAGTTCGCCAACTGCGTTGATGACGTTGCGTTCATCCACTCGATGCAGAGCAAGTCCGCGTTGCACGGTCCGGCGATGTTCATGGCCAACAGCGGCTTCATCCTGCCGGGCTTTCCCAGCATGGGCGCGTGGGTCACTTACGGTCTGGGCAGCGAAAGCGAGAATCTGCCCGCCTTCGTGGTGCTGCCCGATCCACGCGGCCTCCCGCCTGGTGGGGTCATCAACTGGGGCGCGGGCTTCCTTCCCGCCGTCCATCAAGGCACGACGTTGAACACGGACGCCGAACTGCCGCCCATTGCTGATCTGTTCCCGCCGAAGGGTTTTGCCGGCATCACGCCGCAGGGTGAGCAGGCCGGGCGCAACTTCCTCCAGACGTTGAACCGCCAGCACGCCGCCGCACATGCGGGAAATACGGAACTGGATGCCCGCATCGCCGCCTACGAACTGGCCGCCCGGTTACAGCTCAGTGCCCCGGAAGTCACCGACCTGCGCGGCGAGACGGCGGCCACGAAAGCGCTCTACACACTGGAGGACGAGGACATCGGGCCATTCGGCCGCCAATGCCTCCTTGCGCGCCGGCTCGTCGAGCGCGGCGTGCGTTTCGTGCAGATTTATTGTGGGGCGGAAAACACCGTGGCGAAAAAGGTCCGGCCGAACTGGGACAGCCACGAAGACCTCGTGCGCGATCATGGTTACTGGGGCCGCGTGTTGGACTCCGGGGCCGCAGCCCTGCTGCATGACCTGAAGGCGCGCGGCCTGCTGGACTCGACCCTGGTGATTTGCACCTCCGAGTTCGGCCGGCAACCGGGTGCCCAGGGCAAAGGCCGCGATCACAATGCCGGGGCCTTCACCGCCTGGCTTGCCGGTGGCGGCATCAAGGGTGGCACCAGCTACGGCACCACGGATGAACTGGGCTTCAAGGCGGAGGAACATCCGGCCTACAGCTACGACCTGCACGCCACCGCGCTCCACCTGCTCGGCGTGAACCACGAGCGACTGAGTTTCTACCACAATGGCGTCCCGCGCCGGCTCACGGACGTACATGGGCATGTGGTCCGGGAAATTTTGTCGTGAGCGTGCCTCCTCCAATCCCAAATGGACGAACGCGGCGCTGGGTGCTCTTGGGGGTTGTAATTGTGGGATTGGGGGCGGTGGTATTGTGGTTTCAATTCCCGGTCTACAACCGACTACATGCTTCGGCTCGCAAGACTTGGAAGGAGACGGCCATTTCAACCATCGAACGCCATCTCGCGGATACGTCGTGGCTGCCAAAGGAAATGGCCTTGATTAAAGCGAAGATTGAGTCGCGGGGGGAGGATGACGGCGGATGGTTTACGTCGGACCTGCTCGTGTTTAAGAACGGTGACTGGATTGCCTACGGGGCCAAGTGCAGCAAAGAGGATATTCGCATACACGACATTTTCGTTGGCCGGGCATCGGACGGAAAATGGTATTACAGCACGTTCCACTTCTGCATAGGGATGCTGGACCTGCGCGTGGAAGAGCGTCCGGAGAACCTTTCCAAATTCATCACCACCTACTCGCTCCGCGAGTTCGACGGCCACTCCGACGAGTGTTTGGAGAAAACTTGGCCAATCCCGAAGCAATGACAACCTTGCGGACATCAGTTGCCAGCCGGGCTGTGCAGCAAAGCGCCGTTAGCTCAAACTACCAACGCCACCAGTCACGCACGTCCAGCCTTCGTGGTAGCACGAAGCTTCCCGGAATTCTGATTGATACTTTTTGTCCTGAAACTCCGCCGGATTCGGAGCCTCACGGCCATGTGATCCGGGAAATCGTCGCATGAAGTTACGGTTTCTGGCACCGCTGGCTGGACTGCTGGTGTCCATCGCAGCCGCGGCGGAAGAGAACTCCCGGCCCATCGTGGGGGCTATTCGGTGGGATGGCTGGTATGGTGAAGGGGCCGTAGTGCGGGCGATGGAACATTCGCTCGGCCAGCCCAAGTACCACTTTCGCCTGCCGTGGTTTGCCCGCTTCGATGAAACCGGGACCGTGCATATCAACGGCGATTCAACGGCGGTCATTGAGCAGGAAATCGCTTACGCCAGCCAGGCGGGGTTGAATTACTGGGCGTTCGTTGACTATTGGAACGAAGCTTCGGGCATGAGCATCGGGCTGAACCGTTACCTTGCGGCCGGGGACAAACGGGGTATC
>RFSE01000002.1 GCA_009924135.1 Pseudomonadota bacterium
GGGGCGGACATGGTTTAGCTCAATCGGTGCTTCCAGTAATCAGCGTCACGGCTGTCATGCGCGACCGCGAGAATATGGATGCAATCAGGTAATTCCTCGAAAATAATGCGGTACGGAAAGCCGGACACGCGACACCTGCGAATTGGCGCAGATAAGAACGAGGACCGGTCAGGCTGTTGTTGGACGGCATCTTGCGCCGCCCGGTAGGCGTGCAAGAAATCCCGCGCCAACTCAGCTCGTTGGCACTGGTAGTGTTTGGCAGCAGCGGTAGGTTCAACGTTGGCCTCACAATGTAGAATCAACGGCTTCATGCAATCGCCGCATAGGCCTGACGCAAGGCCTCTTCCGCTGGAACCGGCTTCGCGTTGCCGGTGCGGAAGTCCTCGCGCCGACGCTCGATTTCCGCCCGCCACGTTTCGCTGACTTCCTCGGTGTAGTCCTCGTCCTCAAGGCTCACGAGCAAGCGGTGGGCGATTTCAACCCGGCCTTGGCGCGGAAGGCTCAAGACTTCGATGCAGACTTTTTCAGTGATCGTGCTCATGGGCAGAACTTAGTGGATCAGTGAGCTTGCTGCGATTCCATTTTCTCGACCCGGCGCGGTTGCATTTGCTTTCGCCTCATCCGCCGCACCCTTTGCTTCGAAATCATCCTTGAACTTCTTCACGTAGCTCAGCACCGGCCACGCGCAGGCTTCGCCGAAGGCACAGATGGTGCGGCCCTGGATGTTCTGGGCAATGTGCAGCAGGTAATCGGCATCGGCCTTGCGACCGTGACCATGGGTGAGACGGTGGAGGGCCTTGCTCATCCAAAGCGAGCCTTCGCGGCAGGGCGTGCATTGGCCGCAGCTCTCGTGCGCGTAGAATTCGGCGAGGTTCGCCAGGGCTTCGACGATGTCGCGGGTGTCGTCGAGCACGATGATCGCCCCGGAACCGGACATGGTGCCGGCGGCCATGAGTGAGTCGAAGTCATAGGGAAGATCGAGCAAGGGCACGTCCACCTTCGTCATCTGGCCGTCCGCACCCTTGCGGTTGAGTTTGAAGGTCTCACCCGCCTTGAGGATTTTGGAGGACGAACCGCCGGGGATGATGGCCTTGAGCTTCCGGCCGTCCCGCAGACCGCCGCCAAACGCCGGGTCGTTGATGATTTCGCCGATCGTCACCTTGCCGACTTCGATCTCAAAGTAGCCGGGACGTTTCACATCGCCGCTGAGGCTGACGATGCGTGTGCCGGTGTTGTTGGGCGTGCCGAGTTTGGCGTATTCCGCCGGGCCCATGTTCACGATGTGCTTCACGTGGCAGAGAGTCTCCACGTTGTTCACAATCGTGGGGCACATGTAGAGGCCCAAAACGGCGGGGAAGTAAGGCGGCTTGATGCGAGGGTAAGCGCGCTTGCCTTCGAGCGATTCGATGAGGCCGGTCTCCTCACCGCAGATGTAGGCGCCCGCACCGCGATGCACGTAAATCTCCAAGTCGTAACCGGAGCCGAGGATGTTCTTGCCGAGGAAGTTCTTCGCACGGGCCTCGTCCAGAGCCTTGTTCAGCAGTTTCGCGCCCTGTGGCATCTCGCCCCGGATGTAGAGGTAAGCGAGCTTCACGTCGTTCGCCCAGCAGGAGAGGATCATGCCCTCGATGAGCTGGTGCGGGTCCTTGTGGATGATCTGGCGGTCCTTGAACGTGCCCGGCTCGGATTCGTCCGCGTTGCAGATGAGGTAAATGGGCTTGCCGGACCGGCGATCCACCAGCGACCACTTGATGCCCGCGCTGAAGCCTGCGCCCCCGCGACCGCGCAGGCCGGAAGCCTTCACGTCCTCCCGCACCTGCTCCTGCGGGGACAGCTTTTTGCCGTCGGGCAGGTCCTTCGGGGCGAGCGCGAGCACCTTCTTCAGCGCGTCGTAGCCGCCGTGACGGAGGTAGCACTCCAGGTCCGGCGTGTAACCGGGCTGGTCGGCGTACTTTAAAATTATCCTGTTTTCCTGCGGCATGACAGCTTGACTCTCAGTTGGAAATCACTACTTTGCCCGGCGCTACGGACTGCCCGATGGTGTAATGGTAGCACAACAGTCTCTGAATCTGTTTGTCATGGTTCGAATCCATGTCGGGCAACCAAGTCCTCATTTCGACTTCCCTTCTGTTTTTTTGCGTCCCTTGAGGAAGCGCTCAATGTGAAGAATGTGGAGCAGATCCTTGTCCCGGCGAATCGCTTTCTTGCTTTTGAGAATCCGCTCAAGCGGCAGGGCTTTGACCGGCTCACCAGCGATGCTGGCGTCCACTGCACGGCGATATTCCTCGTCAAAACTTTTGAGCCCATCCACCCGGAACAAAAAGTTGACGAGCCAGCCGTCCGCCAAGGCGTAAAGCGTTGGTGCCAACGCTGTTCCGCCCTGCTTCAGCACGAGGTTCATGAGCCGGATGTATTGCCGCTCCGGCAGGTCAACCCATAAATCTGTGTC
This sequence comes from Pseudomonadota bacterium, assembly GCA_009924135.1. GTDB lineage: Bacteria > Verrucomicrobiota > Verrucomicrobiia > Limisphaerales > SXTU01 > SXTU01. Next base: position 2,450 of record RFSE01000002.1, read on the forward strand.
CAGTGTGCTCACGATGACGCCTTGCAGGATGGCTCCTCCCATCCCTACAACTTGAAACCTAATTTTTTCCGCTCCCAGTGACTGTATAAGCCGAGCGAGAGGAGAAACCGCTCGTGCATCTGCCACCGTTCCTCCGAGGTCGCGGCGAGACCCTGAGCGAGCAGCACTTTTTCTTCGAGGCTCAGGCCGCGCATTCCCTTTAGTTTTGGCAACAGTTTTGGCCAGTCTTTGAGGCTTGTTTTCATGTTTGGCTTTGGCTGGCACGGTTCGGTCATTTCCCCCTCGCAACGATTTCCTCCGCCTGCGCGGGCGTAACCTTGGGCAGCAGGTCCTCGTTCAGCAGCACCACCGGCGCATTTCCGCAGTCCGCGAGGCATTCGACAAATTCGACCGTGAACTTTCCGTCCGGTGTGGTCTGCGGCGCGTGCTTGTGGGGGTCCAGGCCCAGCTTGGAACAGAAGTGCGTGCGCAGCTCGCCGCTGCCCGCCAGCGCGCAGCTCAGGGTGCGGCAGACCTTGATGTGCGTCTTGCCCAGCGGCTCCCGCCGGAACATCGGGTAGAACGTCACCAGCTCGTAAACATTGATGGGCTGGAGGCCGAGCTTCTTGGCGGTCCACTCCACGGCGTCGCGGGAGATGTAGCCGAAGTGCTCCTGCAACGCGTGCAGCAGCATGAGTGACGCGCTCCGCTTCTGCGGGTAGTGCGTGACCAGCTCGTCGAGCTGGGCTTCCAGGTTGGCGGGGACGGCGAAGCTCATCGGTCACACTCTCCCATCACAAAATCAATCGAGCCCAGGATGCTCACCACGTCGCTCATCATGTGGCCGGGCAGCACATGCGGCAGGATGCTCAAGTTGCAGAACGAAGGGGCGCGAATCTTCAGGCGATACGGAGTGCCGCCGCCGCGCGAGTTGATGTAGAAGCCCAGCTCGCCCTTCGGATTTTCCGCCCCAAAGTAGATTTCTCCCGGCGGGGCGTTCACGCCCTGCGTCACCAGCATGAACTGGTGGATCAACTCCTCCATGCTCGTGAGCACCTTTTGCTTGGGCGGCAAGACCACCTTGCCATCCGGCACGTTGATCGGCTCCTTTGAGTCGTTGTCGCCGCCCCCGGGCAGGTCGTTGAGACATTGGCGGATGATCCGCACGCTCTGGCGCATTTCTTCCATGCGTACCAAGTAGCGGTCGTAGCTGTCACCGACGGACCCGACAGGGACTTCGAATTCCATCCCGGCATAGACGAGATAAGGAGCCGCCTTGCGCACGTCGTAATCCACGCCGCTGCCGCGCAGGTTCGGGCCGGTGAGCCCGTAATCAATCGCATCCGCGCGCGAGATGATGCCGACGTTCCGTGTGCGATCCACGAAGATGCGGTTGCGCGTGAGGAGCGTCTCGGACTCGGCAAAGTTGACTTCCACCTCATCACAGAACTTGCGGAGCGACTCCGCCCAGCCCGGTGGCAGATCGCGCGAAAGTCCGCCGATGCGCGTGTAGGAAGTGGTGAACCGCGCGCCCGTGAGGCGTTCGATGAGCGAGTAAATCTTCTCGCGTTCGGTGAACGTGTGCAGGAAGACGGTGAGCGCGCCGATGTCCATGGCGAACGCGCCGAGACCGAGCAGATGCGCCGAGATGCGGGCCATCTCGCAACAGATGACGCGGATGTATTGGCAGCGCGGCGGAAGTTGTTTCTCGATGCCAAGGAGCTTTTCGACTGCCAGCGCGTAGGCGACGTTGTTCGCCAGCGGCGCGAGGTAATCCAGCCGGTCCGTGTAAGGGATGAACTGGGTGTAGGTCATGTTCTCGGCGATCTTTTCATCGCCGCGATGCAGATAACCCACGTCCGGGGTGGCCTTGGTGACGATCTCGCCGTCCAACTCCAAAATGATCCGCAGCACGCCGTGCGTGGAGGGATGCGACGGCCCCATGTTCAGGACCATCTTCTCGCCGTGCAACTCGCCGTCATCACCGCCGGTGACTGGCACGGGAGGAATGTCCGCCAGATTAATGCGGGCGGCGGGCTCGCGGAATTCAATGGTTTGAGCAGTAGCCATGAAATCAGTTCTCAGGGGTCCGCACGCGCGGTTCGCGCGCAATACTGTCCTTGCCGCCCGCCATGGTCACAAACGGCCCGCCTTCGAGCGGCGCAGGTTTGGTGAAAGCGATGTCCGGCAAATCGGTCGGCTTGCCCGCCAGCGGAAAGTCCTTCCGCAGCGGGAAATACGGGTAGCCGTCCCACATCAGGATGCGCCGCAAGTCAGGATGGCCCCGGAAACGGATGCCCATCATGTCGTAGGCCTCACGCTCGTGCCAGTCGGCCCCGCGCCAGACGCCGGTGACCGTTGGTAGCTCGGATTTCTCCTCGCTGACCTCGGTCTTGAGGCGCAGGTGGCAGCCATGCCCGGTGCCGTAAAGCTCATAAACCACCGTCCAACGTGGGTCTTCGCCGTAATTGTCGATGCCCGTCAGGTCCAGCAGCATGTCGCAGCCCAGGGACTTCTTCGCGAACTCGCAGATTTCGGCGATGCGCTCGGCATCCGCCAGCTTCAGCGTGACTTCGCCCCGGAATTCGACCGGTGCAGCAAGCACATCGCCGAATTTGGCTTTCAACTGGTTGGCGAGTTCGAAAGTGGTCACGATCAGGAACGAAGGGTTTTATAAGGAGGGCAGGAAGGCAGGAGAAGCTACGTCAGTCAGGCCGTTCATTCCTGCCTTCCTGCTTTCCTTATAAAAAATCGGTTTCTTGTGATTCATCGCGTTAGGCGGCCAAAACCGGCTCCTTTTGCACCTTGTTTTGCAACTTGATCAGCGCGTCCAGAAGCGCCTCGGGTCGCGGCGGGCAGCCGGCCACGTACACGTCCACCGGGATGATGCTGTCCACACCCTGCAGCACCGCGTAGCTGCGATACATGCCGCCGGTCGAGGCGCACGCGCCCATCGCGATGACCCATTTGGGTTCCGGCATCTGGTCGTAAATACGGCGGACGGCGAGGGCCATCTTGTAGGTGACCGTGCCGGCCACGATCATCACGTCCGACTGCCGGGGGGAAAAGCGCATGACCTCCGAGCCGAAGCGCGAGATGTCAAACTTGCTCGCGCCAGCGGCCATCAGCTCGATGGCGCAGCAGGCCAGGCCCATGGGCATCGGCCACAGCGATTGTTTGCGGCACCAGTTGATCGCGGCATCCACGCGGGTGACCACTACGTCACCCTCGATCTTGGAGTTGTAGCCAAATTCTGTGTTGGTCGGCATGGCGGAGTGCACGGAAATTGCCGCACACACGGCAAGTAAAGCACCGGCCCGACGCGGGGCAAGTGTTTTGTGATTTTTTTCACAAGCCTTACGTTGCCATGCAAAAGCGGCGGCTTGCGTTGCCCGGCTGGACTCTGGTTTCCTAGCGGGCATGAATCGCCACCGTTTCCTGCAGCTCGCCTCCACCTCCACCCTGGCCGTCGCCGTTGGCGGCCCCCGCGCCACTGCCGCGATGGCCCCCGGCCCGACGCAATTCCGCGCCTATGTCGGCACCTACACGGGCAAGAAGAGCCAGGGCATTTACATGTTTAACTTCAACGCCGCGACCGGCGAGGTCGGCAAACCGGAACTCGCAGGCGAAGCGGTGAACCCTTCTTTTCTCGCGTTCCATCCGGACGGCAAACACCTCTACGCCGTCGGCGAGGTGAATGACGTGGGTGGCAAAAAAGGCGGCGGCGTCAGTGCCTTCGCAATCCAGCCGGACGGCAAACTGAAGCTCCTCAGCCAGCATTCCACCGTGGGCACCGGCCCGTGTTTCGTCTCGGTGGACAAGAGCGGCAAGGTGGCGTTGGCCGCGAACTACGGTGGCGGCAGCGTCGTGGCCCTGCCCATCCGGCCGGATGGCTCCGTCGGCGAACACTCCGGCTTCGTGCAGCACGAGGGTAAGAGCGTGACCAAGCGCCAGAGCCAGCCCAACGCCCACTCGGTGAACGTCTCGCCGGACAACCGGTTCGCGTTTGTCGCCGACCTCGGCCTGGACAAGATCATGATTTACAAGCTCGACGCCGCGAAAGGCACGCTGACGCCGAACGATCCTCCGTTCACCGCCGTCGCGCCCGGCAGCGGCCCGCGGCACTTTGCGTTTCATCCGAGCGGCAAGTTTGCCTACCTGATCTGCGAGATCAATTTGACCATGATCGCGTTCAGTTACGATGCCGCGAAGGGCACGCTCACGGAGATTCAAAACGTCTCCACGCTCCCTGCGGCGGATGGTCCCGGACCCAAGCCCGGCTGGAGCACGGCGGAAGTGGTCGCGCATCCGAACGGCAAGTTCCTCTACGGCTCGAACCGCGGGCACGACACCATCGCGGTCTTCTCCATCGCGGCCGATGGCAAGCTCACGCTCGTGGAAAACGCACCGGCGGAAGTGAAAACCCCGCGCAATTTCAACCTCGATCCGACCGGCAAGTGGCTCTTCACCGAAGGCCAGGGCTCCGACTCCATCGCGCTTTTCAAGGTGGACCAGGCCACCGGCAAGCTCACGTCCACCGGGACGAAGCTGGAGGTCGGCTCGCCGGTTTGCTTGAAGTTTTTGGCGGTGAAGTGAAGGGCGGGGGAAGTAATTAGTAATTAGTGGTTAGTTAAGCCACTTCACGCGCCATGACTCGCGAAGCATTCAAGAAGCATGTTGATGAGAAGATTGAGAGCGTTATTCAGGACGCCGAGAGTCGCTCAGGGCGTACATTTCTCCGTCGCTACTGTTTCGGGTTCATCAAGCCGAGTCGTGTCCACACCGAGCAGGAGCAGGTGTCGGAGTTTCTTGCCAAAGAGGTCTTCGTTGACGAGGAGCACATTTTTCCCTGCTTTGACCTCATTCTCGGTGACATTCTCGAGGACGGCAGGCTTCTGTTTGTTGGCTATCGCGCCGGCTACCAGCCGCGTCCATGGGGGAAAAATTGGAGTGGAAGTGACGGGCCATTTGTTTGGATGTATGGCCAAGAGTTCCTCGACAAGACAGGTATCAAGTTATGACCCAATGGCCTGACTATGCGCACCTAACCCGCCCATCGCACTTTGGGTACAATACAAGCGTCCTGTGGGCCGCGTTGCTGAACTTGGGTCTGGGCCACGCACGCGCCTAGCTTCTGGACTAATTACTAACCACTAATCACTTTTCCCCTCCCCATTATGCAATCCGCATCGTCAGCCCGCCGTCAATCGTCACCGTGTCCCCGGTGATGTAGTCGTTCTTCACCAGCATCAGGATGGCGTCGGCCACCTGCTCCGGCGTGCCCTCGCGCTTGAGCGGGATGCGGTGGTTCAGGTTCAGCTTCTTCTGCTCGGCGGACATCTTTTCGTGGAACCGCGTGCGGATGACACCGGGCGCAACGCAGTTGATGCGGATGTTGTCCGGCGCGAACTCCCGGGCGAGCCCGCGCGTGATGTGCGGGATCGCTCCCTTCACGGCCTGGTAGGCAATGTGGGTGGGCGTGGCCAGCTTCCCGGCGGTGGAAGAGATGAGGATGATCGCGCCCTCCTTCTTCGGGCGCATGAGCGGAAGCGCCGCGCGGCACAGGTAGAAAATGGCGTGCACATGCACGTCAAACGCCCCGTGCCACGCCTCGGGCGTCAGCTCCAGCAACCCGCCGTTCACCGGCCCGCCGGCGGAGTGGATGAGCACGTCCAGCCCGCCCAGACGCTGCGCTGCTTCTTCGACGCAGCGCGTGCAGTCAGCGGGTTTGGAGCAGTCGGCGAGAATCACTTCGCAACGACGGCCGAGGGCTTGAATCGCCGCGCGCGTCTGCCGCGCATCGTCGTCTTCCGTGCGTCCAATAATGGCGACATCCGCCCCCGCTTTCGCGAGCGCAATGGCCGCTGCCGCGCCGATGCCACGGGTTCCACCGGTGACCAAGCCAATTTTACCTTCGAGTTGCATGATGAGATTTGTTGAAAGCAACGCGCTTCGTGCCGTTGCCAGCGCCCGGTGTCAACGCCAAACCAGTCAACCGGTCAAAGCTGGGCGCAGCTTGACACTGCCCCCGGAGCGCGGCTGTGTCCCGCTCGGCGCGGGATCAGCCGCAGCAACGTCGGAATGGTGAGCGGTGGCGTAACGTCGCAACACCTCTTGCCAGGCGCAGCCGCTGCGGCTGGTCTCCGCGACACGGCCGCGCTCCGGAAAAATTTCGCTCCTCGGGGCAGTGCCAAGATGTGCCTGTCAAAGCTGGTGCACTGGCACGTCTTCGAAATAGCTACGCTGGCTGGGTTCTTCCAGCGGTGCCTCCACTTCCGGCAATGGCAGGTTGTCCAATGTAAGCGGCGCGTCCACGGCTTCGTCAGTCGCCAGGACAACGTGGATTTTCCGCTCGCGCAGCAGATTCAGAAAGCTTTCCGGCGCGGCAGGATCGGTAACGACGACGTCAATCACGTCGAGGTCGCAAAGCTTGGAAATGGATTGGCGTCCGAATTTCGACGAATCCACGCACAGGATCACCCGCCGGGCGGCATTGATCATGGCGCGCTGGATCTCGATCAGCAGCCCGTGGGAATTGGTGACGCCTTCTTCGGTGACGCCGCCACAGCTCAAAATGGCCACTTCCGCCCGCAGTTTCGAAAAAGCCTCCACCGCCAACGGCCCCACCAGGACCCCCAGCTTCGGATAAATCACTCCGCCGGTAACCACGACTTCCATGCGGCTGGACGAAGAGAAGTGGTTCGCCACCGGCAGGGAGTTGGTGATGATATGGGGCGATTTGGCCTCCAACTGGACGGCCACATGGTAACAGGTCGTCCCCGCATCAATGATGACGGTCTGATTGGCTGGAATCAGGCCTGCGCATGCCCGCCCGATGGCTTCCTTCTGGGCCTGATGATGCGTGTCCCGGGTGCTGAAGGTGTATTCGTCCGTCTTGGGATTGGCCAGTCTGGCCCCGCCATGCGTCCGGCACACCATCCCTCGTGATTCCATGAGGCTGACATCCCGCCGGACGGTAGAAACCGAGGCATCCACCAACTCGGAAAGCTCCTCCAGGGAAGCGAACTCGACCTTGAGCAGGTGCTCTTCGATCCGCTTTTGGCGCTCTTCCAATGTCATTCTTGCTCAAACGTGGAAGAGTTTGGAAGGTTTTGCAAGATTATGTTTGACAAAGATTCACAATCTGTCAGAAAGCACGCAGAAATGTCTGCGAACCTTCAATCACTTCCGCCTCGCGCGGTGATCGAGCATCTGGTCCGTCAGTCGGTTTACGCTCGTTTGAACCGTCCTTTACCGGTGTCCGCTGCGGCTCCGAATCCCCTGATCGTGAACATCAGTGCGCGCCATTGCCACCTGACGCAGGAGGCGGTCGAGGCGTTGTTCGGCAAGGGGTACAAGCTCCAGGTTCACAAGTGGCTTTATCAGGACGGCCAGTTCGCCGCGAAGGAAACCGTCACGCTCGTTGGTCCGCGCAGCCGGGTGATTTCCAATCTCCGCATTCTCGGTCCCTGCCGGAACCTCAATCAGGTTGAACTGGCCTATACAGACGGCATCGCTTTGGGTTTCGATCTTCCCCTGCGCAGTTCCGGTGACATCAAGGGCACGCTCGGCGGTATGTTGATGGGGCCGGCGGGCTTCTTCGAGATGGACTCCGGCATCATCCGCGCCCTGCGCCACGTCCACATGAGCCCGACCGATGCCGACTACTACGGCGTCAAGCCCGGCGACTGGATGAAGCTCAAGATCGGCGGCGACTGCGGCATCACGCTGGACCGGATGCTTTGCCGCGTGGACAAAAGCTTCAAGCTGGAGGTCCACATCGACACCGACGAGGGCAACGCCTGCAACCTGCAACCCGGCACGGCCTGCGAGCTGATCAAATAATTTCTCCCCATTTATTGGCAATTAACCACAAACCACAGACACAAATGAGTGAAGCAATCGGCATGATCGAAACGAAGGGCTACACCGGAAGCATCGAAGCCACCGATGCCATGGCCAAGGCCGCAAACATCACCATCACCAAGACCATCCCCATCGGCGGCGGCCTCATCACCGTCATCTGCCGGGGTGACGTCGCGAGCGTCAAAGCCGCCGTGGACGCCGGCAGCCGCGCTGCTGGCAAGGTCGGCGAACTCGTGGCCAGCCACGTCATCGCCCGCCCGCACGAGGATCTGGGCAAGATCTTCTTCGGTGAAACCGCTCCCGCGAAAAAGTAACCCTCAACCCTCAACTCTCAACTCTCAACAAAACATATGGCTCAACAAGCAATTGGCATGATCGAATGCAAGGGGCTCTGCGCGCTTTTCGAAGCGGTGGACGCCTCGCTCAAGGCCGCGAACGTCTCGTTCACCGGCTGGGAAAAAATCGGCTCCGGCTATGTCACCGCGTTCTTCCGCGGTGATGTCGCCAGCGTAAAGGCCGCTGTGGATGCCGGTGCCGCCGCCGCCGCCCAGGTTGGCTCCATCGTCAGCGTGCAGGTCATCCCCCGCCCGCACGAAGGTCTCGCCGTGCTCGGCAAATGGCTGCAGCAATAAAAGGGAGTAGTCAGAAGTCAGGAGTCAGAAGCCGGAAGGCTCTGCGCTCCGATCTTCTGACTCCCGTCTCCTGACTTCTGATTCCTGGTGAAAATCCTCATCGCCAACATCGGCTCGACCTCGCTCAAGTGGCGGCTGTTCGACTTCTCGAACGGTGCCGAAACCATGCTCCACAAGGGCGGTTTCGAGCGGGTCACCGATTATCCCAAGGCGATTGAGGATTGCCTCGCCCAGCTCAAGACCGCCGGCGTGATTGCCAGCGAGAACGAGCTGTCCGCGGTCGGCTTCAAAACCGTCATCGCGAAGGATGTCACCGGCTGCGTGAAACTGGATGAGCGCGTGCTTGGCGCGATGGAGGCCTACAACGGCCTCGCGCCCGCGCACAACCCACCCTACATCACCGGCATCCGCCTCTTCGCAAAACGGATGCCCGGCGTCCCGCTTATCGGCCTCTTCGAGACGGCGTTCTACCAGTTTGCGCCGCCCGCGATGATGCGCTACGGCGTCCCCGACGCGTGGTACGACATCGGCGTGCGTCGCTGGGGATTCCACGGGGCCAGCCACAAGTACATCGCCGAACGCAGCGCCGAAATGCTCGGCCGCGCCGACGTGGCCGCGCGCGCGCAAAACCTCTACGTGGATGGTGGCCAGTCGCCGGTGACCGGAGCGCCGCTCCGCGTGATCTCGTGCCACCTCGGCGGCACTTCCAGCATCACGGGCACCTTGAACGGCGTGGCCATCGGCAACAGCCTCGGTATGAGCCCGCAGTCCGGCCTGCCGCACAACAACCGCGTCGGCGACCTCGATGCGGAGGCCCTGCCCTACGCGGTGAAGACGCTCGGACTCAGCGTGGAAGAGGCCCAACGCCAGCTCTCGAAGGAAGGTGGCTTGAAGGGACTCGCCGGCGGACTTTCCAACGACATCCGCGATATTCAGGCCGCCGCAGCGAACGGCAACGCCAAGGCCCAGCTCGCGATTGACGTGTTCATCAGCGAAGCGCGCCGGTGGATTGGCGGCTACTTTTTCCAGCTCAACGGCGCCGACGCCATCGTGTTCACCGCCGGCATTGGCGAGAACCGCGCCGAACTGCGCGCCGCGATCTGTGCCAATCTCGACCAGCTCGGCATCGTGCTCGACGTGGAAAAGAACAACGCCACGCGCGCAACCGAGGCCGTCATCAGCGCCCCCGGCTCCCGCGTGAAGGTGCTGGTGATTCCGACGAACGAAGAACTCGTCGTCGCCCGCGAGTCCAAGCGGCTGCTCGAAGGCAAACACTGATTCTCTCCCAACTCTCAACCATCAACTAGCAACAAAATATATGTCACAACCAGCCATCGGAATGATCGAAACCCGCGGACTCGTCGCTCTCGTTGAGGGCACGGACGCGATGCTCAAGGCCGCGAACGTCGAACTCGCCGGCCCCATGACCCAGGTCGGCAACGCCCTTGTCACGGCCGTCGTCATCGGCGACGTCGCCGCCGTGAAAGCCGCCACCGACGCCGGTGCCCAGGCCATCAAGGCCATCAAGGGCGAAGTCGTCAGCGTGCACGTCATCGCCCGCCCGCACAGCGACGTGGACGCTGTGCTGCCCAAGAAGAAGTAGTCAGAAGCCAGGAGTCAGAATGCGCGGTTCGCGCGACGGCTACCGGCCGCCCACTCCTGACTCCTAGCTCCTAACTCCTAACTCCCAACCACCATGTTTCTCGCCCGCGTAGAAGGCTCGGTCGTTTCGACCAAGAAGGAGGCCAGCATGAACGGCCGCAAGCTGCTCCTGCTCCGCCCCCAACTGGTGGACGACAAGGACCCGACGAAGTTCCGGTCCGGCTCGAACACGATCGTGGCCGTGGACACCGTCGGCGCGGGCATCGACGAGATGGTGCTCTTCTGCCAGGGCAGCAGCGCCCGTCTGGCCGGCGGCATGAAGGACGCCCCCGTGGATGCCGTGGTCATCGGCATCGTGGACACGGTCGACGTGCTCGGGAAACAGATTTTCAACGCTAAAAACCAGTAGCAGCCGACGCCGGGAGGCTCGCTTGTCTCCTGCTACCAAAACTGAGTGAGCCTGCGGATGTCGGCTGTTACCGACCAGAATTACTATGAGTGCTGTGAATGAAGCTTTAATCCGTGATGTCGTTGCCGAAGTGTTGAGCCGCCTGGTGACGGCGGCCCCGGCCCCCGCTGCCAAGTCCGACTGTGGCTGCGGCGGCAAGAGTGCCGGTGGGGCACCCGCCCTGCGGGGTAAATTCGGCGTCTTCCAGGATGCCAACGAAGCCTGCGCCGCCGCGCACGAAGCCTTCCTGCAATTGCAGAAGGGCGGCGTCGCCGCGCGCGTGAAGATCGTGGACATCGTCAAGCGCATGGCCGAGGCGAACGCCGAGCCGTGGGGCAAGCTCGAACTCGAGGAAACCAAGATCGGCCGCCTCGATCACAAGATCGAGAAGCTCAAGATCATCAAGCTCGTGCCCGGCGTCGAGTGGCTCCGGCCGGACGCCCGCAGCGGCGATCACGGCATCACGCTCGAGGAATACACGCCCTTTGGCGTCGTCGGCGCGGTCACCCCGAGCACGCACTCAATCCCCACGCTGAGCGGCAACATCGTGAACATCTGCGCGGCGGGCAACGCCGTCGTGTTCAACCCGCACCCGAGCGCCGCCAAATGCGCCGCCGTCGCCGTGCGCGCCTACAACGAGGCCATCTACCGCGAGACCGGCATCGAGAACATTGCCACGATCATCGAGAAGCCCTCGATGGAAAGCTTCGCCGCCATGTGCAAGCACGAGGCCGTGCGCATCCTGCTCGTCACCGGCGGCCCCGGCGTGGTGAAAGCCGCGATGCAGACCGGCAAGCGCGCCATCTGTGCCGGTCCCGGTAATCCGCCTGTTTACGTGGACGACACCGCCTGCATGAAGCGCGCGGCCAAGGCCATCATCCAGGGTGCGAGCTACGACAACAACCTGCTCTGCATCGGTGAGAAGGAAGTCTTCGCGCTGGAAGGCATCGCGGACAAGCTGATGGCGCAGATGGAGCAAAACGGCGCGGTGAAGCTCACCAACGCACAGCTCGACGCGCTCACCAAGGCCGCGTTCACCATCACTCCCGGTCAGGGCGGCGGCTGCGGCCACGCCTCGGTGAACAAGGATTTCATCGGCAAGGACCCCATCGTCCTGGCGAAGGCGGCGGGCGTGAACATCCCGGCGGGCACGCAACTCCTCTTCGCCGAGACGGATGCGAGTCATCCGTTCGTCGTGGAGGAGCAGATGATGCCCTTCATCCCCATCACCCGCGTGAAGAGCCTGGAAGAGGGCGTGAAGCGCTCGCTCGAAGCCGAGCATGCCTACAAGCACACGAGCATCATCCACTCGCACGATCTCGAAGCGCTCACGACCATGGGCCGCGCGCTCGACACGACGCTGTTCATCAAGAACGGCCCGTGCATGGCCGGCCTGGGTCTCGGGGGCGAAGGCTATCTGAGCTTCAGCATCGCCACGCCGACCGGCGAAGGCGTGAGCAACCCGCGCACCTTCACCCGCGTCCGCCGCTGCGTGATGGTGGATAACCTGAGGATTTACTGAGAAGCCAGGAGTCAGAAGTCAGAATGAAAACCACAACCCAACTTCCGGGAACTTATCGCGAAGTCGCGCGCTGGTTAAATGGCTTCACCCGCGCTCTCCTGACTCCCGGCTCCTGACTCCTGACTCCATGCTTTTAGCCCGCGTCGAAGGCAATGTCACCGCCACTCGGAAGCATCCGAGCTATGAAGGCTGGCGGCTGGTCATCTGCCAGCCGATCAGCAACGCGGGCGTTCCCGAGGGTGCGCCCCAGATCGCCATCGACGCCCACGGAGCCGGCATGCACCAGCGCGTGATCATTTCCAGCGACGGTTCCGAAGCCCGCAAGGCCGTAGGTGATCCCAAAAGTCCCGCCCGCTGGCTGGTCGTCGGCATCGTGGATGAGAAGGAACCAGGAGTTCCCGTATGAAAATCCGCCACCCTGCCGTAAAGACCAGTTTCTTCAAACTGGTTGGAACCTACGAAGTGGATCTGGTGTTGGGACCAGAGCTCGATTTCACTCTGCGGTTGGAACTGTTCAAGGATACGGAACGCAAGGGTTGGTTCCGTGCCCATGCATGGGAAATGGAATGTTTTAACTTGGAGCCGACCTTTCCGGTTAAAAAGAACGGCAAGGCACTGCTCAAAAAATCTACCGAGTCGATCCTGCTTGAACGAACGACTCAGCTTGCTGGCAGCTATCAACACTTCAAAGCCGCGAGCGAGCCGGACGCACTGGCGAAGGTGGTTGGCGACTTGAAAGGCCGGTTGGCCCACTGGACTCAGGTGAAACCGAAATGAAATTAGGTGCCGTCATAGGTAGAGTGACGTTGAGTACGGTTGTCCCCGAACTCATCGGCGCGCGCTGGCTCGTCGTCTCGCCGTTTACGCGCGAGCATTATCAGCGTGGCACCGAGACGCCCGCCGGCCTCAGCAAGGACCCGAGCCTCGTCGTGTACGACGCGCTCGGCGGTGGTCTGGGCCAGACGATTGGCTACGTGGAAGGCCGCGAAGCCGCCCAGCCGTTCGAGAAGGCCCCGCCGATTGACGCCATCAGCGCCGCGCTGGTGGACGAGATTTTCTACAACCCGATGGAATAAAAATTTATGACCGCTGTCATCACTGCCAAAGAAATCGAAGCCATCATCGCCAAGGGTGGCGACCCGAAGAACCTCCCCGCTGACGCCATCCTCACGCCTTCGGCGAAGGACGCGCTGCGGGACTACGACTATTCCCGGCGCAGCTCCGCACCAGCCACGGTGGCCGCTGCCGCCGCCCCGGCCAAGCCGCTTAGTTCGAAGTCCTCCAAGGCCGAACTGGATGCCTACTTCAATTCGCCCGCCGCACACGCGCTCAAGGAGCAACTCTGCGACATCGGCCGCCGCCTCTGGGGCCGGGCCTACGTGGACGGCAATGGCGGCAACATCGCCATCAAGGTCGGCGAGGACATCGCGCTCTGCACCCCCACGCTCGTGAGCAAGGGCTTCATGAAGCCGGAGGACATGTGCCTCGTGGACTTCGAGTGTAATCAGCTCGCCGGCACCAAGAAGCGCACCAGCGAGATCCTCATGCATTTGCAGATCATGAAGAAGCAGCCGAAAGCGGTTGCCACCTGCCATTGCCATCCGCCCTACAGCACGGGCTTCGCCGTCGCGGGCCTGGTGCCGCCGACGTGCATGATCCCCGAGTACGAGGTGTTCGCGTCGGTCGCCATCGCCCCGTACCGCACGCCCGGCACGCCGGACATGGGCAAGCTCGTCGCCGACCTCGTGGACAAGCACAACACGATCCTCATGGCCAACCACGGCGTCGTTTCGTGGAGCCACAACAACGTCGAGGACGCCTACTTCAAGATGGAAATCCTCGAGGCCTACTGCCGCACGGTGCTCGTCACCGCGCAGCTCGGCGTCGCCCCGAAGACGATGACCGCCGGCCAGTTGCAGGACCTGCTCAAGATCAAGCAGAGCCTCGGCATCCCCGACCCGCGCCACGGCATGAAGGAGTGCGAACTCTGCGACAACGACGAATGGCGTCCTGGTGTCGCCTGCGCCCTGCCGCCGAAGGACGCCACCTCCGCCACGCTCGACCCGCAGGCCGAGGAAATGGTCAAAGCCATCACCGAGCAGTTGATGAAGCAATTGAAATAAGAAGCAATGAAGTGGGCATTCATAAGGAGAGCAGGAAGGCAGGAGACAACTTCAACGCCCTGCTTTTTCCTGCCCTCCTGCCTTCCTTATAAAATAACTCTTCCTAAAGCCTCCTAGTTTGAAATCCCTCGACGCCAAGCTTGCCGAGATCAAGGCCAACCGGGCCTCCCGCTCCTTCATCATTGCGGACGCGAAGGACGCGGACATGGCGTTCGGCGTGCGGGCACCGGGGCCGCGCAGTTTCCTGGCGAAGCGCGGCGGTCGTCCGGCGCAGTTTTCGCCCGAGGTGTGGTCGCGCGACGAGTTCGGCTACCGCAACCTGCCTGAGTTCCTCGACATCATCCGCGAGGTGACGAACCAAGGCTTGGTGGACATCATGCTCATGTCCGCCTACGTGACCGAGCAGCTCGCGATCAAGGAAGGCCTGTTCAAGAACTCGCACGTCACCCCCGCCGCCCGCGCGAATGATACCACGGATGTCTGGGCCGTGCGTCACGGAGCCTACACCCGCGAGCCGAGCCAGCCGTTCCGCAGCGCGACCATCGATCACATCCAGTGCGGCGAGGTGGAATGTGACCGCGATGGCAGCGGCAACTTTCCCGGGGCGAACCTTGGCCTGTACTCCATCACCTTTGTCAACGAACTGGATCAGGACCGTGAGGCGTTGCTCTGGTACAAGGAGTTTCGCGAGGAGGCGGAGCGCAAGGGCTTCCGGCACTTCCTCGAAATTTTTGATCCCAACGTCAACAGCGGCATCGCGCCGGAAAAGCTGGGCGAGTTCATCAACGACAACATCCTTCGCACCCTCGCCGGCGTGCCCGAGGCGGGTCGGCCGGTGTTCCTGAAAATCGTCTATCACGGTCCCAAGGCGATGGAGGAGCTGGCGCAGTACGACCCAAACCTAGTCGTGGGCATTCTTGGTGGCAGCGCGGGCACGACCTACGACGCCTTCCGGCTGATTCACGACGCACAGAAATACGGTGCGCGCGTCGCGCTCTTCGGCCGCAAGATCAACAACGCCGAGCACCAGCTTGCGTTCATTGAAATGCTGCGTCTCATCACCGACGGCAAGATTTCGCCCGACGAGGCGGTGCGTGCCTACCACGGTGTGCTGCAAGGCAAGGGCATCAAGCCCGTGCGTGCGCTCGAAGACGACTTGAAGCTCACCGACCAGGCGATGAGCTACGACGGCAGCGCGACGAAACGTGCGACCGTGGAAGTCCGCAACAACCCGCTGGCGGACTCTCCAATCCGCAATCCGCAATCTGAAATCCGCAATAGTGAGAGCCTCCTCACGTCGGCTGCTACCCCGGAAGCGGACTGGCCGAAGCGGGCCGACGGCAAGCCGGATTTCGACAAAATGACCGCCGAGCAAAGGACGAACTACCACACATCCCGGCTCACGCGTATGCTGGGCTAATCCAAGGTAACGTGCCGCATCCCATGCCGGCGCGCTGCAAGGTGACCATGTGGGCGTCAGTGCCAATTGGTGAGCGAGCAGCGGGTGAAGGCGTTCCCCGTGCTTACTCCCCCTCACTCACTGAAATGTCCAATGTCACCAACAGCGCCGTTTCGATTTGCCGCATTGTGCTACGCGAAAGAGTGCCCATCCTTCGGACCAGCCGGGTGCCATCAATCACCCGTAGTTGGTGGGTCAGAACGGCGGATTCATTCGTGAGGCCACCCTCCCCGGCGGCCAACCGGACGCAATGTGGGAACTCCGCCCAGCGGAGGTTTGACGTGCAGGGGATGACAACGGCGGTGCGCAGGAAAGAATTGAGCGAGTCCGCTTGCAGCACGATGACGGGCCGAGTCCCTGCCTGTTCTGAACCGCGCACCGGGTCCAGGCCCGCCATCCAAACTTCGCCGCGTTTCATGGCTGGTCGGCTTGTGCGAGCCCCCGCTGATAATCAGCCATGCCGGACTCCGCGAGCGCGACATCTTCTGCCGCGAGGGATTCGTAGAGTTTCGCCAACCGGTTCTCCGCAAGCTTGCGGCGCAGTCCCTCGACATCGAGATAGCGGCGGAAAAGTCCCGCGGCGACCTCCCGTTCGCCGTGTCCCTCCGAATCGCAGGCTCGCGCGAACTGGCTGGCCAGCGCGTCCTCCAGCTCCAATGCGATTGTTTTCATGTGAATCAGGCTACTACTCCAATGGGTGCGAAGACAATGCGGAACCTAACCTGTGGAACCTGACGCACGACCCCGCCGGTCCACTGGTCGAACACTATCGGCGGGAAGGAGGCCCAATCCGCAATAGTGAGAGCCTCGTCACGTCGGCTGCTACCCCGGAAGCGGGCTGGCCAAAGCAAGCTGACGGCAAGCCAGATTTCGACAAAATGACCGCAGAGCAAAGGACGAACTACCACACGTCCCGGCTTACCTGGATGCTGGGCTGAATCCCGATCAGTCCCAAATTAGAATCCAAGTGGGTTCAAACCCAGAAACCACGCAACCTCCAAGGAGACATTCATCCTGCGGGACGCCGCGAATCAACCCGTGCCTGTAAGGCACAAGCCGTAGGCCCGAGTGGCTGGAATTGCAGAGTTTACCACGTCTGCCAATGTCCACTGGTTGAATCGTGCAAATCACGAAGAGGGTTAAGGTACCCAAGAGGCAAAAAGTGTTTCTGCGAGCAGGTGGTCCCATGCAAAGGCAGGCATAGGCGAATACGATGGGCACACAAAGCAGCCGCATTGAAAGGACACTGAGAAGCCCCATTAAAATAAAGCCTCCCACTTTGAGGCGGAACCTGTTTGGCCGGTTTATCCTCTCCATCAATTCCATGTTGCAAGCATAGCTCATTTTTTCACCACCGGCACGGCGGCCATGAAATACGCGAACAAATCCTTCACCTGCTGGTCGGTCATCGCGTCGAGCAGGCCCTCCGGCATGAGCGAGGTGTGGCTGGCTTTCATGTCCTTGATGTTCGTGCGCGGGAGCTGGGTCTTGTTGCCGGAGATGTCGAGCAGGGTGACGGAGGTCTTGGTCAGCTCAATGATGAGGCCCGTGAGCGTCTGGGCGTCCTGCGTGGTGATGTTGAAGGCGATGTATTCCTCACGGATGGCCAGGCTCGGGTCCACGATGGCGGGCAGGATGAAGTCGAGGTTGTCGCGCTCGTAACCGGTGAGTTCGGGGCCGATCTTCGCACCTTCGCCGTTGAGCGTGTGACAGACGGCGCAGGCCAGCTTGAAGATTTCGCGGCCGGCCTTGGCGTCGCCCTTGCCGCTGGCGAGGAGCTTGCGCACCTTCGCGATCTGAGCCTCCTTTTCCTCGCTGATCTTGGTGAGCCGGCCCCAATGCTTCTTGATGAGCGCATCGCTCGGGGCGTCGTTAAAGGCGGCCATTGCCAGCAGGTTCGCAATGGAGATGCTTTCCTTCCGGAGCTGGCCTTCGTCCACGGCGCCGAGCAGACGCCGCGCCCAGTCGGGGCGGCTCGCGAGCGCGGCCTGCGTGGTGTCGCGGAGCTTGCCGCTGAAGCCGGGGTAAAGATCGAGCAACTCGCGCGCGATGTCCGGTGCGGCGAACCGCTGGAGGGCGTTCACCAGTTCCAGCCGGAGTGCGTCACTCTTCTCGAAGCGCAGCAGTTTCAGAAAGGCCGGCACGGCGGCATCCACGCGCCGCTCGGCGAGCAGGGTGATGGTCTTGCGGCGGTCGGCTTCGGAGACCTTCGCATCGCTGATGCGCGCGAGGGCGGCCTCGGCAGCGGGCGCGTGGCCAAGCCGGACGGCGAAGCTGATGAGCGTGGGCGTGGGCGGGTGGCTGGCCCACAGCTCGGCGACGCGTTGCTGGAGCGCAGCGGGCACGGTCTTCACTGCATCGCCCTGCAAGCCGGCTTCCATGCCCTTGATGAGTTCATCGGCGTCCTTGGGCGTTGGCGCGAGGGCGAAGAGTTTCGCGGCCGTTTCCAAGTTGGCATCGTTGCGTTCGGCGGTGTAACGCTGGCCGAGCCGTGAGACGATGAACTTCTGCACGATGGGTACGTGCCAGAAGGTGCTGTCTTCCAACAGGTGGAGAACCCCATCGCGGTCCGTAACGCACTTGCTTTCAAGCGCCCACCAGAGCAGCAGGGGAACGTGTTTGTCGGTCACGTCCTCGCTGCGCAGGAGCAGCTCGCGCGCGATGGGCAAGGCGTCCTTGCCCGGCAGCCGCGTGATGGTGCTGGCGAGTTGCGCGCGGACTTCGGCGGCAGGTTCGGTCTTCGCGAGCGCGAGCAGCGCGGCCTGCTGCGCGGCCGTGACGTGCTTGCGGTCACCGAGCAGACGGATGGTCCAGTAGCGCACCATTTCGTTCGGGTGCTGGAGCGTTTGCAGGGCGAAAGCGTCATCGAAGCCGCCGCTGGCGTTCACGGCCCAGAAGGCCTCGAGGGGCAAGTGTTCAGTGTTCAGTGATCCAGTGTTCAGTTTGGCAGTCGTGGCCACGCTGGCCTTCGGAGACTGAACACTGAACACTGACTTACTGAATACTAGCGCCTTGAGCTTCGGCACCAGCGTCTTATCCCCCCGGTCCCACAGCATGCGCAGCGCGGTCTGGCGATGCCACTTGTTCGGGTGCGTGAGGAGCTTGATGAGTTCGTCCCCGGAGAGCTGGGTGAAATCCATTTTATCCCAGCCGACTTTCGCGCCGGTTGCGGAAAGCCGGTAAATGCGTCCCGATTCCTTGTCCCATGTGTCACGCGGGTCGAGGTGGCTGAGGCGGCTGTCGCACCAGTCGGCGAAGTAAATCGCGCCATCGGGGCCGGTCTTCATGTCCACGGGCCGGAACCAGCGGTTGCTGGAGAGCACACTCGTCTCAATGTCGGCGGTCTGGAAAGTCGAGGTGTCGCGCGCGACCTTGCTGGCCATCACGCGGCTCGTCAGCGCCATGCCGACGACGATGTGGCCTTCGTATTGCGGGATCGCACCGCCCTCGTAATAAAGCATCGCCTGCGGAAAGCGCGGCTCGTACCCCTGATGCTCCATGTGCTCGAACCAGCCAAAACGATAAGGGTTCATCGCCGGACCGTGCTTGGCCCAGCCCTTGATGTAGAGCGCCCCCTGGGCGTAATGCACGCCGCGCGTGCGCCCGTAGTTCGAGCCGGAGAAGACCCGGCCCTGCGCATCGAACTCCAAACTAAAAGTGTTGCCGCCACCTTCGGCGAAGACCTCGAAGTCACCGGTCACTGGGTGATAACGCCAAATGGCCTGGCCAAGGAATTTAACGCCCTTGATCTCGGCGGTGCTGGTACTGCCGTGTGCACCGTAGAGCCAGCCGTCCGGCCCCCACGCGAGCGAATTCGCGCCGCTGTGCGTGTCCTCGAGGCCGAAGCCGGAGAGTTTTACTTCAGGCGGACCGTCGGGGATATCGTCGCGGTTCTTGTCCGGATAGAAGAGCAGGTAAGGCGGGTTCAAGATCCACACGCCGCCGCGACCGGTGACGACGCTGCGCGCGATGTTCAGGTCGCTGACGAAATCCTTGGCCTTGTCGAAGACCCCGTCCCCGCGCGTGCTCTCCAAGATGGTGATGCGGTCCGCGCCCTTGAAGTGATTCGGCGGGGGCGGCGGGACCTGATCGTAAATCGCACGGAGATATTGATCGTACTTGGTGATCTTCAGCCCGGCGGGGAAAGGATACTGGAGATACTGCACGACCCAGCAACGACCGCGCTCGTCGAAGTAAAGATTGAGCGGCTGGCGTACCATCGGCTCGGTCGCGGCGACCTCCCAGCGCAAGCCGTCGGCGACCTTGCAGGCAGCGAGCGACTCGGCGGGCGTAGGGCGCGTGGAGCCATCGTTGAGCATCCCGCCGCCCTTGAACCGCTTCACAAACTCGGCCATCTCAGGCGTAAAGCGAGGGTCGGGAGCATCAGCAGCGGAGCAGGAAAATGCCAACAGGAGGGCAGCGAAGAGGGGCAGGCGCATAGTGGGTGCGGCAAACGTCATACTGGCGTTCGACGCAGCGGGCAAGCCCGGTGTTCTGTCGGAAACACTGTAGCGGCAGGCGTCTTCGCCTGCCGTAGAGCCGGGCGTCCCGCCCAGCGGACCAAGACGTCCAAACATCTGAAATGGGGGAGCCTGCCACACTTTGCACCTGCCCATTGTGCTATAACCTCGCGGCAAACCCGACGGTTCCACTACTTCACAGCCCGATTCCGGGTGGCAAGATGCCACCCTCTACGGCAGGCGGGACGCCTGCCGCCACGTTTAACGCGTGGGCGGACGCGGCGTGTGGGATTCTTCGTTGCCGAAGACGCGGAAGAACCAGATGGCTTCGTAGCGCGGGAGCCGGTCTTTCGCATCACCCTTCATGCCGCCCCGCAGCACGATGCGGACGGTGTCGAGCAGGATGAACAGGTCGAGGAACAAGCTCATGTGCTTCATGTAGTAGAGGTCGTATTCGAGCTTCCACTTCGCGTCCTCCACCGATGAGCCGTAGGGATAGTTTACCTGGGCCCAGCCGGTGATGCCGGGCTGGACCATGAGCCGCTCCTGAAAGTAGGGGATTTGCTGGGCGAGTTCCTCGATGAACACGGGCCGTTCCGGGCGCGGACCGACGAATGACATGTCGCCCCGCAGCACGTTGAAGAGCTGCGGGATTTCGTCGATACGGTACTTGCGCAGGAAGTGGCCGACGGGCGTGGAGCGCGGGTCCTTGCCGGCGCTGGACCAGACCGCCCCGTGCTTCTCGGCGTCAATGCGCATGGAGCGCAGCTTGATGACGTTGAAAGGGCGCCCGAAGCGGCCGGCCCGGACCTGCTTGTAAAAGATCGGTCCAGGCGATGAAAGCTTGGTGGCGATCATGCCCAGCAACATGAAGGGTCCGAGGAAAACGAGACCGAGCAACGACACCACGATGTCAAACGCGCGCTTCACCTTCTTGATGTAAAGCATGTGCGGCTGGGCGCTCGCAGCCAGCAACCACTCCGGGGTGATGAGTTCCAAGGGGACCAGTTGATGCACTTCCTCGAAGACACTCACCAGTGGCATGACCTGCACGCCCGAGTAGCGCAGCTCGCAAAAGGCCTTGCACATCGAGGCATCGCCGATGCTCTTGCTGGTGCAAAGGACGCGGTGGATGTCCTCGCGCCGGACAATGTCCTGGAGGTCGCTGACCTTGCCCAGCAGGCGCATCTCGCCGATGGGCTGGTAGTTGTCGTAGTGGATCAGGCCGGCCAGTTCCATGTTCTCCGTGCCCAGCGACTGGAAGAAGCGCGCCTCCAGCTCATCAAACGTGCAGGTCATGATGAAGGCCACGCGTTCGCGGTAGTTGCGGAGCGAACGCAACAGAAAGCCGTGATGGATCAGGACGGTGAAATAAGCGATCAGCCAGCTGTAGAGGAACACCTCGCGACCGATGGTGAAGGATTTCTTGATGTAGAACAGCGGGATCATCAGGAGCGCGGTCGTGATGATGCACACGAACAGCACGATGGCCCGGCTCGTCACCCGCTGTTTGTAGCTTTGGGGCGCGTAGAGGCCGAAGATGTAAACCAGACAAGGAAACACCACCGCACCCAGGAAAATACCCGGCAGATACGACGTGAGCCGCATGTGCAGATCGTCGTCCGGGATGACGAAGTCCGTCCCAATCACGAACGCCACGGCGAAGATGACCGCATCCACCAAGAAGTGGACCGCCACATGCAGCCAGTGCTGTTTCAGGATGCCATTAGAATTCATGCGCTGTCGCAACCGCTGTCAGAAGGTTACCTGCCTTTGACAGGTCTGCCAAGACCGACTTTTCCCTCGGGAGATTTCCTAGGGTCCTTCACGGCACAATCACGCTCTTGGCAGATTGCCATTTCGCCGTCGTGCGCAAGGCTTCATCCGCCTGCTCGATGGTGAACCGGTGGGAGACCATCTCGTGGAACGGGAATTCGCGCTGATGCCGCCGGAGAAACTCGATCGCCGCCTGCAAGTGCCGCGGCTCGCTCGACCACGAACCGAAGACTGAAAGCTGCTTGCGCGTGATGACGTGCGGGTTGAACGCCACCGTGCCCGCATCGCAGTAGTGGCCGAGCACGAGGTATTTCCCGCCGTCGCGGCAAAGCTCCATGCCTTCGACGACGGCGCTGGGATGCCCCACGCACTCCAGCACGACATCCGCACCATAACCGCCCGTCAACTCCCGCACCCGGGCCAGTCGCGCCGCCGGCTCGCGTACTTCTTCGAGGTCGATGACCTCGTCGGCACCGAAGCGGCGGGCCATTTCCAGCCGGTGTTTCGGCGCGCCGATGACGATGACCTTCCCGGCCCCAGCACTCTTGGCCACCGCCAGGGCGGCGATGCCCACCGGTCCGGCACCCTGAACGACGACGTTGTCCTGCCAGGCAATGCCCGTGCGCTCGACCCCGTGGATCGCCGTGATCAACGCACAGCCCGCGCCGATGACTGACTCCGTGGGTAATTCCTCGGGCAGCTTGAAAATGGTCGTGCGGGCGCGCAGGTAGTGGAACTCCGCGTAGCCACCGAGGAAGTGGGGCGCACAATCGCACGGGTAGCCGATGCCGTAAGCCCGCCGCTGCGCGCAACGCGTCGGCTGCTTCTTCACTGCGCAGTAGTAGCACTGGCCGCAGGACACGGCGGAGTTCCACGTCACGCGGTCGCCGACCTTCAGCGGCTGGCCGGACCAGTCCTTTTCAACGCCTTCGCCCAATTCCGCGATGCGCCCGACCGTTTCGTGGCCGAGGATGACCGGAAGCTTGATGGGTAACTGTCCCTGCCAGAGATGCACATCCGTGCCACAGATGCCGGCCATCTCCGTACGCACCAGCACTGCGCCCGGCTCGACGGGCGAGGGCACTTCGTAAGTGTGCAGGCGGAGCGGCTGATTGAAGGCTTCGAGGACGGAGGCTTTGGCAGTGCGCATGTTGCAGCGAGCTTGGCGAAGGCCGCGTGGCGGCTCAACGCGGAATTTTTGGAGCGCTGGTCTCTGGCCCGGCGCGCTTCAAGCCAGATAACCAGCCGGCGGCATGAACCCATGCCGCTCCAAAGCCGCCGCGGTCTGGCGGATCACCTCGACGGGCAAACGGCTCCCGGCATGCAGGCGCGGAGGGAGCACGTCGGTCGCGCCCGGTCCGTGGGCGAAGAAGTGGTCCATCGCCTTGTTGGCATTGGCGAAGGCGTTGCCATCCGGCAGGCCGCCGACGAGGGCAAAGACTTCCTTCACCACGGCGTTGATCCGGGTGGAGAGGGTTAGTGCTTCCTCGCGTCGGCCGGAATTGAGCAGTTCCATCACCTGGTGCAGCTCACGCCCGAAGCAGTTCGCGGTGCTGAGGAGGAAGCCATCGTAGGGTCCGCCGCCGGCCCTGAGCCAGCTGGCGTAATCACCCTCGGCGCCGCGCACGAGGAAGACTCCGCCGAAGTTCCGCCCGGAGTTCGCGACGCGGTCCGCACCGCTGGTGTCCTTGAACAGGATGAAGTTGGGGAAGCGCGCCGCGAGTTCGGCCACCGTTTCCGGCGTCATCTCGTTTTGCGTGACCTGGGGGAGCTGGTAGAGCGCGGTGGGAAAGCCGAGTTCGAGAATGCCGGCGAGCGCGTCGCGGATGGCTTCCTGCGGCAGGTCCGCGCCTTTCGGCGGGCAGACGGTGAAGGCAGTAGTGTTTCGGGTTTCGGGTTTCGGGTTTCGGGCAGAAACTTCCCGGCCCCAATCACGTAAGACGGAATACGCATCACGCGCCTCCGTCTTCAGCACTCCGATGAGCAGATGCAGCCCCAATTGAGTTGTTTGCTCCAGCGCGAGTCCGAGCAGCTCCCGGATTTCCGCATCGGACATTTCCCAGCCGTCACCTGTGGAGCCGGGGATGAGAAAGCCCTTCACATGCGGCGCGAGATGGCGCAGGTGAGCGGTGATGCGGGCGTGATCGAGGGAACCGTCGTCCCGATAGTGCGTGAGCAGCGGACACCAGAGCGGCGGGATGCCGCGTGGGAAGAGGCGGGCGTGCCAGTCGGCGCGGGTCGCTGGAGGTTGCGGGCTCATCGTAGAAAAAGCATTTCAGCCACAGATACACACAGATGAGCACAGATGGTAAACACTTTGGGCAGCTTGCTGCTGTCATCCGGCAGGTGAAGCCCGCTCACCGCGCAAAATCTGTGTCCATCTGTGTTCATCTGTGGCTTCCTGATTTGGCCGCGTTCCCACCTGCCGCCCTAAGGCTCGCGGGTCAATCCGCCTCCTGACCTCGGCGGCCGCGGGTTTAGTGCTTCTCCTCGGCGGGCGGTTCGGGGAGCAGGAAGCTCAACCCCAGACCGATGGCGTAAACACCGGTACCGGTGATGGCGGCGGCCAGGGCGACTTGTTCGAAGGTGTTGCCGGGCAGTTGCGGGGCGATGATGTTAGCGGTCAGGAACGCCGCTGAAGTGCCGATCATGCGGCCGCCCACGTTGGTGGCGAAGCTGCCACCGGTGCCCCGCAGGTGGATTGGGAAAATCTTCGGCAGGTATTCGCCGAAGTAGCTGAACTGCGCCACGGTAAGAAAGCCTGCCGCCGCCATGCCGAACTGGAACAGCCCCGGCTGGTCGCGGAAAAGCCATACGTAGGTCAGCGGGAAAATCAGCAGTCCCGGCACCTGGAACAGGCGCAGGAGCTTGCCCCGGCTCATCGCCACCACGAGCAAGGCCGCGAGCACGATGCGCCCGCCCAAGCCACCCAGTTCCTGCCAGAGCTGCACGGTATTACCACGGGCCTTGATCGCCGTGTCGAACGGTTCTTGTTTCGCGCGGTTGTCACCGATGAGCTTAAGAATCTTCTCGCGCTCGATGATCGCCTTCTTTGTATCCGGTTTGCCTTCCGTAAGCTTGGTCAGGCTGGCGTCCAGTTCGGCGAATTTGTTGGTCGAGGCGGCAAACTGGGTTTTCAACTCCGCCTTCTTCTCGTCCGGGGTCGCCGGGTTTTCGATGCCGTTCCGCAGGCCGCGCTGGGCGATGCGCAGCTTCGCCCGGTTCGCGGCGAGTTCCAGCAGACCGGGGACTTCGCCGGTAACCTTGCGGAAGTCCACCATCGCGGTGTCCAGCTGCCTGTTGAGTTCCCTGGCCTCATCCTGCAGGGGCTTGAGCGACTTGCGCTGCTCGGCCAGATCGGCCAGGCCGGGGGCGACGCGCAGCGGAGTCATCTGCAACGCGCCAAAGGCCGCGCCGTAGGCACAGGCGGACAAGCCGGCTGTCACGAGCGTGATCTTGCGCAGACCGGGAGAGAAAAGTTCGCCGAAGCTCGGGCGTTTGAGCGTGCCGGACGCGCGGCCCTCGCGCCACACCTTCGATTCCGGCACGAACGGCAGCAACAGCGCGATGGGAATCGCCGGCAGGAAACCGGTGAGCAGGGTGTACCGCCAGGTGGCGTGGGTGTTGAAGATCTCCGGCACGGGCAGCGCCGGCAGGTCGTTCGCGTGCGCCACGATCCAGACGTTGATGCCCGTCACCACCAGGCCGCCGACGGACGCGAAAGCCTGCGTGTAGCCGAGGGCCATTTCCTTCATCCGCTTGTCCGGGAACAGCTCCGCCAGCCACGTGATCGCTGCAATGAACTCAACGCACACGCCGATGAACGTGGTGCAGCGGAAGAAGATGAAGACCGGCAGAGTGGTCGCAAACGCTGCCGCGCACGGCGAGAAGGCGTAGAGGAAGATGCTCGCCGCCATGATGGTCTTGCGCCCGAAGCGGTCGATGAGCCAGCCCCCCAGCAGGCCGAACGTGCCGCCACAGAGGGCGGTGAGCCACAGCAGGTTGCCGGTCCATTGCGTGACGACGGGATTGTTCGGCGGCAACGAGAGCAGCTCCGCAATCGCGGGGACGGCGACGAGGGGCGTCATCAGCAGCTCGTAGGTGTCGAAAAGAAAGCCGATGCTGGCGATGGTGAGGATCAGCCACTCGGTCAGGCCGAGCTTCGGAGCGGGCGTCTGCGGAGAACTCATGGTGCGGAATTGGACACGAGCCGGGCAGGCCGGACAAGGGTTTTGTTACGCACCCGTATTATTTTGCCGGGGCGCGGCTGGGGCGCGGAGACCAGCCGCAGCGGCTGCGCCTGGCTGGAGGCGTTAAGTCGTTATGCGCCCGCTCGGCGTTCCGACGTTGCTGCGGCTGATCCCGCGCCGAGCGGGACACAGCCGCGCTCCGGGAAAAAGCCGTCGTTCGTCCGTCTATTCTGCCGCCCGGGTGCGCTTGCGCAGACCGATGGCTACGGCGAGTTCCCGGTGGATGGTGGCGACGCGCTCGGTCTGGCCCTTGGCCGGGAAACGGGCGTAAAAGCCCTCGCTGAGGAAGCTGTCCGTCAGTTCCAGCCACGGGCTCAGCCGCTGTGCCCAACGCTCGGCCCGACCCTCGACCGGCAAGGGGTCTTGTGCGGTGAGTTCGGCGGCCACCCGGATGAGCGCCTTGAGCGTGACGGGCTTGGTGATCATCCAGTCCTTCTGGCCCCACTGGGCGCTCCACGTCTGGGCGGCGGCCCTGAGCAGGTCGCGCAGGGCGAGGTAGTAGCAGTACGCGTGATGCTTGGTGGCCCCGGCTTTCTGGATGCCCGGCCATTCCTGGCGCACCCAGCGGTGGACTTCGTTGAACAGCTCGGCCTGGAGAATCCACTTCTCCTGCCGGCTGCGCCCGCCGAGGCGATTGATGCGGTACCGCAGCGGGCTGTCCTCGGCGCGGTAGAGCTGTTCGGTGATGTCGGCGGCGAAACGGCGGTCCGGATCAGCCCAGGAGACCTTTTCGTAGAGGTCCACGAGATGGCTCTTGTTGATGCGGGTGGGCGTGGAATTGATGATGACGAACATCTCGGTGGCGAAGTCCTCGCTGCGGCCGTCGAAGATGATGCAGGGGACGCGGATGTTCTTCGCCTCCTCCGGGTGCGTGCGGGCGTAGAACTCCAGCGCGGCCAGGCGGTGCTGGCCGTCGATGATGAGATATTTCTCGTCCGGCTCGGTCAGTTGCCCGACCCCGCTGCCGTCCGACCAGGCAGTGAAAGGCAGGGACTGCGGGGTGAACAGCAGCACGGTGCCGGGAATAAGCGGTTGCGTGACGGCGGTCTCGTAGAAATTTCGGATGGCCTTGACCTTGGCGTGAGATAGATCGCGCTGGAAGGCCTGGTCGCTGCGTTCGACGCGGCCGATGAATTGGGCGACATCATCAGGATGCTCCGGAGGCGGCTCGGCGGCAATGGAGCCGGCTTCGTCGCCGTAATAACGGCTGATGAACCGGACCTTTTGGAGGAGCTGCTCTGGGGAGTAGGAGGCGAAGTAGAACAGGGCGTCCTTCTGGCGGATTTGGGTGGCGATCATGGTAAGCGAGTTCATGTGAGCGTTCAGGTTACGCTCCTACTCTGACTGCTAGTGCGGCGGACCAGTAAAATCAACGTAAATTCAACGTTGAAAACGTGAAATGATTGGGGCCGGCGGATGCACGGGATGAATGAAGGCCGCCGTGGGCGGCTCGTCAGCGACAGTATTCAGTGTTCAGTCATCGGTTCGATAACGACTGATGACTGATGACTGATGACTGAACACTGATTGCTTTCCCTCCGGTCACTTCATCCCCGGCATCCCGCCCATCTTGCCCATCATCTTCTGGAACTTGGACATCTTCTTCATCATCTGCTGCATCTGGGCGAACTGCTGGAGCAGCGTGTTGACCTCGGTGACAGTCACGCCGCTGCCCTTGGCGATGCGCTGACGACGTTTCGCGTTGAGCAGGTTCACGTTGCGGCGCTCCTGGGGAGTCATGGCGCAGATGATGCCTTCCTTGCGGCGGAAGTCCTTCTCGGCCTTGCTGAAATCGGTGCCCTTCGCCATTTCGGCTCCGCCGGGCAGCATGCCCATGATGTTCTCGAGCGGTCCCATTTTCTTCATTTCGCGGAGCTGCATGAGGAAGTCCTCCAGGTTGAACTGCCCCTTGCGCATCTTCTCTTCGAGCGCCATCGCGGAGTCCTGGTCAATCCGTTCGGCGGCTTTCTCGACGAGCGACACCACGTCACCCATGCCCAGGATGCGCTGGGCCATGCGCTCGGGATGGAACGGCTCGAAGTCATCCAGCTTCTCGCCCACACCCATGAACTTGATGGGCTTGCCGGTGACCTCCCGCAGGCTGAGGGCCGCGCCACCGCGCGCATCGCCGTCCAGCTTGGTGAGGATGGAGCCGGTGAGTTTGAGTGCCTGATCAAAATGCGTGGCGACGTTGACCGCCTCCTGGCCGGTGGCGGCGTCCAGTACGAGGAGAATTTCCTGCGGCTGGATGAGGTCACGGAGCCGGACGAGTTCCTGCACGAGCACCTCATCGATTTGGAGGCGGCCGGCGGTGTCGAAAATGATGACGTTGCGGCTCGTGAGCTTGGCGAGCTGCTGGGCGTCGCGCGCGATTTTCAACACGTCCGTCTCGCCGCGTTTCAGGAAGACCGGGACTTCGAGCTGTTTGCCCAGCGTCTCGAGCTGATCCATGGCGGCGGGCCGGTAAACGTCGCACGCCACCAGCAAGGGCTGGCGGCCCTGCTTTTTGAGCCAACTGGCGAGCTTGCCGGAGCTGGTGGTTTTGCCGGCACCGTGCAAACCGACCATCATGATGCACGTCGGACTGGCGGACAGATTGAGGGCGGAATTCTGCGAGCCGAGCAATGCGACCAGCTCGTCGCTGATGAGTTTGATGATCTGCTGGCCGGGATGGATGCTCTGGATGACCTGCTGGCCAAGGGCCTTTTCCTTCACGCGCTCGATGAAGTCGCGCGCGACCTTGAAGTTTACGTCGGCGTCAAGCAGCGCCAGCCGCACGTCGCGAAGGGAGTCGCTGACGTTGGACTCGGAAATCTTGCCGAGGCCGCGGAGGTTGCGGAAGACGTTCTGGAGTTTGCCGGACAGCGAATCAAACATGGCGTGGATTCTGGTAAGCGGCGGGAAAACTGCCAGCCCTTTCGCGCGGGCGGCAGGTTTTGGTTTGCGGGACCGGTGGATTTTGCATCCTTCCGGCCATGCATGTGCTGCCGATCTTTTCCGGCGTCTTCCACATCTTCTCCGGTGGTCATTTGTTGCTGGCCGGGGCTGCCCGCCTGAAATCGACAAGGTGCTGACGCAGCGCGGGCTCAAGGCCCCCAATGTCATCCTGCTGCCCGACCGGCCGCCAAGCCCCGGCGAGTCGCAGGCCGAAGTATAATCTCCGCTCTACCACCACCGCTCCTTCGGCGGAAAACAAGACAAGGAAGAGCCGCTCCTCCTGCTGGCCAATGCCCGCCGTGTCCAAGCTGCACGGGACCCCCTTGAGCGGCGAACTACGTGATCAACGGAGCCTGCTACTTCAAGCACGACCTGAACTTCGAGCGCCCTGGTGACGCCGTCGATTAACTGCGTTCAGGCCGGGACCGTATTGCCACGTGTGGAGAGGGCGGCGAAGGATTTGAGCTTCTGGCGGAACGAGGCAACGACTTCCTCGATGAGCGGGTTGCCAAACCGCCGGGCCATGGTGATGGCGTAAAATCGCTCGGCCAGCCCGGGCACACGGATGAGCGTGCGGAGCTGGGGCGATTGCAGTTCCCGCTCGACGACGATGCTGGGCACCAGGGCCAGTCCGTGACCGGATAGTGCCAGCAGACGCAGCAGCGCCATGTCGTCCACCTCGGCCCGGATGTCGGGCTCGAGCCGCGCCCCGGCCAGCAACTGGTCGAAATCCGCGCGCACATGACTCTGGCGGGTGGGCAGCAACAACGGCACGCCCCGGAGCCAGGCCGGGAATTTGCTGCGGCCCGGGCGGACTTTCGTGCTGCCCGCCAGAAAGACCGGGGCCTCGCCGAGCAGATGGTTGTGAATCGTGTGTTCCTGGTCGGCTCGCAGCGGGATGTTGGAGAGCACCAGATCGAGCTTGTGCTCGTGCAACAGGCGCACCATTTCGGCCAGCCCGCCCGCCAGCACCGTCACCCGCGTGTCGCCGCGTTCCAGCAGCGGCTGGATGAAATCAAACTGGAGGTTCTTGGACAGCGGCCCGATGGCGCCGATGCGCAACTGCTTTTTCTCCTTCCCCGTCTGCCGGAGCCGGTCCAGCAATTCACGGTCGGTGGCGAAGATGGACTCGGCATGCTCGAAGGCGATGCGCCCGGCTTCGGTCAGGTGCAGTTGCCGGCTGCGTCGCTCGAAGAGCGGCTGGCCCAGCCAGCCTTCCAGTTCGCGCACCTGCTCGCTCAGGGTGGACTGGGAGACCCGCAGCACCTCTGCCGCCTGCGTCATGCTGCGATGCCGGGCGATGACCCAGAAATGGCGCAGGTGGTGGTAGTTCAGCCAGGTCTGGCTGGGCTCTTCGTTTTTCACATGGTTCGGAATAACCGAACGATAGCATCGCAACAATCTATTTTTCCATTCCTCCAACCAGACCTAGGTTGCGGCCGCATATGAAACAACTCATGCAAGGATTGACACCTCCTACCGGGGCGGCCCTGTTGCTCGCCCTCTCACTCCTGACCGCCGGCTGCCAGACCGGCGGGCACCCATCCGCCGTCGCACCGCCCACGCGAACCGAACAACAGGCAAGCACGCCCACCCAGGTGCGACAACGCCTGGCGGACGGCAACGCGCGCTACGTCGCAGGCACGCCGTTGGCGCGGGACTGGGCCACGGCCCGCACCGCCACGGCGGGCGGACAATTCCCCTACGCCGCCGTCTTAAGCTGCCTGGACTCCCGGACCTCGGCCGAAATCATTTTCGACCAGGGACACGGTGAGATTTTCAACGCCCGCGTGGCTGGCAACATCCTGAATGACGATATCCTCGGCAGCTTGGAATTCGCCTGCCAGGTCGCGGGCGCGAAGCTCATTGCCGTGATTGGGCATACGGAATGCGGGGCGGTCAAGGGTGCGTGCAGCGGGGTACAGCTCGGGCATCTTACGGGCCTGCTGGAGCGCATCAAACCGGCTGTGACCGAGGTCAGCGGCGGGCAGTCGGTGGAGCCAGCCACCCAGCCACAGCTCGTCAACGCCGTGGCCGAGGCCAACGTCCGGCTCGTTTTGCGGCAGATTCGCGAGCGCAGCCTCGGGCTGCGCGCCCTGCTGGACGCCGGCAAAATCGGCCTCGTGGGCGGCCTTTATGAGCTGCACTCCGGCCGGGTCAACTTCCTGAACGAATAAGCACCACCATGGACCTCCTGCACGCCCTCAGTTCGAACTTGCTCTCGCCCGCCGTCCTGTTCTTCGCGCTCGGCCTGCTCGCCGCGCTGCTGAAGACCGACCTCAAATTCCCCGAAAGCCTGTACGCCAGTCTGACGATTTACCTGCTCGTCGCCATCGGGTTCAAGGGCGGCGTCGCCATCAACGAAGCCGGCATTGGCAAGGTCTGGCTCCCGGCGCTGGCCGCCATGACGCTCGGTGCCCTCATCCCCCTCTGGACTTACCCGCTGCTGCGCTTCGGCGGGAAGTTCACGCCCGTGGACGCCGCCGCCATCGCAGCCCACTACGGGTCCGTAAGTGCCGTGACGTTCATTGCAGCTACGAACTATCTGAAAGCCGTCAACCAGCCCTACGAAAGCTACGCCACGGCCTTTCTCGCCGTGATGGAATCCCCCGCCATCCTGGTAGGCGTGGTGCTGGGCAAACTGGCCACCAGCCAGAGTGGACCGCCGGACCGGGCCGCCTTGAAGGCCGCGCTGCACGAAGCCATTTTCGGACGCAGCATCTTCCTGCTCGTCGGCGCGCTGGTCG
Organism: Pseudomonadota bacterium; assembly: GCA_009924135.1. Taxonomy (GTDB): domain Bacteria; phylum Verrucomicrobiota; class Verrucomicrobiia; order Limisphaerales; family SXTU01; genus SXTU01. The sequence goes on from RFSE01000002.1 coordinate 34,251, forward strand.
TCGGAGCCTTGTGCGGCAAGCCGGGCATGGACAAGGTGGAGTCCTTCTTCGTCACGCCCTTTCAAGGTGTGCTTGCGCTGTTTCTGCTGGAAATGGGGCTGGTCGCCGGACGGCGACTGGACGACCTGCGGAAGGTCGGGCCTTTCCTGCTCGGTTTTGGCGTGGTGATGCCGCTGCTACACGGTGCCCTGGGCGTGTATCTGGGCCGGTGCGCAGGCTTGGAACTCGGCGGCGCAACCTTGCTCGGCGTGCTCGCCGCGAGCGCCAGTTACATTGCCGCCCCGGCGGCCATCCGCATGTCGCTGCCGGAGGCGAACCCGACCTACTACCTCACCGCCTCGCTGGCCATCACCTTCCCGTTCAACATTACGCTCGGAATTCCGGTTTACTTCGCCCTGGCCCGCTGGCTTTACTCATGAACATGACCACGCACCCGATGAAACTAGTTACCATTGTCTGCGAATCCCACGCCCGCGAGGCCGTCACGAAACTCCTCCGGGAGACCGGTGCTCACGGGTGGACACTCTTCCCCGTGGAAGGTGACGGCGCGCATGGCAAACGTCCGGCGGACATCCCGGAGTTTGCCAATGTACAGATCGAAGTCATCGTGCCGCCGGAGGTGGCCAACGCCCTGATCGAACGGTTGGGCTGCGAATTTTTCCCGCGCTATGCGATGATTGCCTTCGAGTCCGACGTACGCGTGCTGCGCCCGGGGAAGTTTTAACCCAAAGCAGGCGAGGGTGGCACGTGCCCGTGGCCTGAGCCACCCACCGGCTTCACCGGTTCTCCCGCAGAGTTCGGGTTTTGCAAACCTTGTCCACAGTGGTAGCAACACCTGCAAGCAACTGGGCTGCGCACTTTTGCGCGGCGGCTGGTTTTGGTTTGCGGGTCCGGCGAATTTTTGCATCCTTACCTCATGCATGTGCTGCCGATCTTTCCCGGCGTCTTCTACATTTCCACCGGCGGCCACTCATTGCTGGCCGGCTGTCCGCCTGAAATCGTCAAGGTGCTGATGCAGCGCGGGCTCAAGGCCCCCAATGTCATCCTGTTGCCGGACCGGCCGGTGAGCCACGGCGAGTCACAGGTCGCCGTGGAGTTTCCGCTCTACCATCACCTCTTCTTCGGCGGCAAACAGCGCAAGGAGGAGCCGCTCCTGCTCCTGGGCAACGCCCGCCGCGTCCAGGCTGCGCGGGACCTCCTAGAATTGACGCTGTTCGGTCCCGACGCGAAACAGATGGAAGCGTGGGGCATGACCGCGCAACAGGCGGATGAGCTGTCGAAGGAAACGCGCTCGTTCCAGCTCAAGGACAAGCAAGGCAAGGTCCTGCCCTTGGACGCCATGGTCACGACGCAGGTGCTGGGCGAGGAGGCGGTGAACCTGGGCTGGTGCATCGTCCGGCGCGTCGAGCCGAACCGGTTTGAAATCGCCGCTGAAGGCCACACCAAGATCATTGATCTCACGCTGGATCAAGAACAGTCGCCGCCCTATCCGGTCAACACCGACCTGACGCCCGGCACGCTGATCAAGCTCGGCTTGGAAGTGCTCGGCGGCTCGACCGGCTTCAGCGCCACCCAGGCGTCGTCGGGCTTCGCGCTGTGTCACAACGGCAATTACATGCTGGTGGATGCCATCCCGTACATGAACGCCCACCTCCGGGCCCGGGGCATCGCCCGCAACCAGATCCACTCGATCTTCCTGAGCCACATCCACGACGACCACTGCAACCTGCTTTCCCTGCTCCAGTACAGCCGCCGGATCAACCTGCTGACGACCCCGCTCATCTACCGCATGATGCTGCGGAAGCTCGCCCTGTCGATGGATCACCCGGAGGAAAGCCTTCAAGAATACTTCAACTTCATTCCCCTGGAGCCGGGTCGTGAGGAAAACTTCTTCGGTCTCCGGATCACCCCCTTCTATTCCAGCCACAGCATTCCGACCATTGGTGCGTATTTCGAGACGACGCACTCCGGGAAGGACTGCCGCATCATCTTCACCAGTGACACCCAGGCCCTGGCCGACCTCAAACGCCTCGAACGCAGCGGGGTCATCACGCAGGAACGTTACCAGCAGATCGCTGAACTCTACCGCCAGCCTGCCCAGCTCCTCCTGGCGGACGGCGGCGAAGGCTTGATCCACGGAAACCCGAATGACGCCAGCAATTCGCCGGCCGACCGCATCGTCTTCCTGCATCTGGACAGCCTCTCGGAGAAATTCCAGGCCCACTTCGGCACGGCAACCAGCGGCAAACGGTTCAACCTCCTGCACGGGGAAACGGATTACAACCTCACCCACACCATTGAATTCCTGCTCGAATACTTCCCGAGCATGCCGCCGATCTGGATTTCCAACCTGCTGGCCAACCAGCGCGTAATGAAGTACAACGCGGGGGACATCATCATCCGTGAAGGCATCCGGTCCGAGGGCTACGTTTACATGATTCTCACCGGCTACGCGCAGGTGATCCACCACGACGGCGAGCGTCGTCACCTGCTGGCCCAGATGGAAGCCGGCGAACTGATCGGTGAAATGGCCGTCATCATGGGCCACGGTCAACGAAATGCCTCCGTGGTGGCGCTCAGCCCCATGACGGTCACGGCCTTCGCAGAAAGCTCCTTCCGCGAATTCATCCGCCACCAGCGGTGTGAAGCCCAGCTCCGGGCGCTCTGGCAAAAGCGCGAGCTACTGCAATCCTTCGCCTGCGTCCGCACGCTCCAGCAGCCGGTGCTGCGCGAGCTGGCGCGACTGGCCTCCTTGGAGAGCCTGCCCTCCGCCAACGGGCCGCGAAAATTCTCCACCTTCTGCCCGCCCGGCAGCCTCATGCTGCCGCTGGGCGAGGGGTTGGAAATCCAACGCGGCGGCGAGATCGAGATCGTCGAGCCCAACACCACGCCGGTGCATTGCGCGGCGGACATGGTGCTGCTGACGGAGGCGGAACTCCAATTCCTGCTCCTCGGTCCCGAGGCGGCAACGGAACTGCGGCAACGCATTCCCGCCTTCCGGTTCTTCTGGGAAGAAACGCTCGGACTGCCGCTGCCGCTGCCAGGCGCGTAGCGTCCGGTCCAATTGCCGCCCAGCAATTGGCAAGTCCCGGCGAGCCCGGCCCGGCGAACGTGAATGACGTTGGCGCAGAGGCCGGAATATGAATGCTACGCCTAACTTGACCGCCCCAACCTTGATGGACCACCGGGTGGATACGATTGCGCCTCCGATCCGGCTCCGCCGGTTGCTGGTACCGTTGGATTTTTCCGCCGCTTCGCTCCGGGCGTACCAATACGCGGTGGCGCTGGCCGGGTGTTTTGGCGGGGAACTGACCCTCCTCCACGTAGTGCCCCCGCCCGTGCTGCCCGAATGGGGATATGCCCACCTCGCGCACCGGGATGAGCTGCTCAAATCCGCCGCGGTTCGCAAGCTGGAGGATTTCGTGCGCACCCAGGGTCCAGCCGGTGAATGCGTCGGCGAGTTGCTGGTCCGCGCTGGTGACCCGCATTTGCAAATCCCCGAGGCAGCCCGGCAACTGCACGCCGACATTTTGGTCATCGCGACGCATGGAGATTCCCCTTTGCCCCATTGCCTGCTCGGCAACACGGCGGAGGAGGTTGTCCGCCGGGCTCCCTGTCCCGTCTGGGTGGTGCCGGGCGTGACCAGCGAGGAAGCCGAACTTCAGCCCGCATTGTTTCCCCTCCGCCGCATCCTGGTGGGGACAGATTTCTCGGCCGAGTCCCGCAAGGCGCTGCGTTATGGCATTGCGCTGGCGCGGGAGTTTGATGCCACGCTGCATGTTGTCCATGTAGTGCCCACCGTGCTGCCGGCGGATGTCAGCCACCTCGCCGTGATCCTTCAGGAAGCCACCATGAAGGAAACAGCCCACCGTGAGCTGGCCCGGATGTATGCGGAGGAACTGCCCGCCGATGTGCCGGTGGTGATGACTGCGCTCTGTGGCAACCCGTTCCTCGAAATCGACATGGAAGCCCTGCGGGTCCGGGCGGGCTTGGTGGTTGTCTCCACGCACGGCCACACGGGGTTGCGCTACCTGCTGCTGGGCTGTACCGCTCAACGGGTTGTACAGCACACTTCCGTCCCCGTGCTCGTGGTCCGCGATCAGGAACCGGAGTTCATCCCGTTGGGCAAGGTTGAAAAAGCGCTCCCGCAGTAACCGGCAGTCACCCCTGAAAACAGCGGTTCATCGCCCTATTTCGCCGTGGGCTTCTCCGCCACCAGTTCAAAGCCCAGCAGGCTGGCCAACCGTTGCTCCCGCACGCCGTAACATACCGCGAGGTTCCTCACCCGGGCGGCCAGTTCCCCAAGATCCCCGCGCACCCGGCGCTTCACGGCGGCGATCATCAGGTTCTTCGCCGTGTGCTCGTTCGAAATGAATTCGAACACCTTTGTGTCGTAACCGGCCCATTCCAGCAAGGCGGCGCGCAGGGCGTCTGTCACGAACTCCGCCTCGCGCTCCAGCAGGATGCCATGGCGCAACGCAGCAGCCAGCGCGGGCGGCGGTACAAGTTGCGGCCGGAGTTCCCGGTGACAGCAGGGCGAGACCAGCAGCAGGCGCGCACCGGCTCCGATGCCTTGGGCCAGGGCGTCATCCGTCGCGGTGTTGCACGCGTGCAGGGCGATGAGCGCATCGGCCGCCTGGAGTTCAGTGCTGGCAATGGTGCCGGCCTGAAAGTGCAGATGCTCGAAATGGCACGCCCTTGCCACGCGGTTGCACTCCTCGACCAGTTCCGGGCGGGCCTCAATGCCTACCACCCGGCTGCCGGTGAAGAACAAATGTTCGAGCAACTGGCTCACCGCAAAGGTGAGGTAACCCTTGCCACAGCCCATGTCCACGATGGCCAGCGGGCGCTGGATCAGCACAGTTTCGGACCGTTCCAACTCCGTCTGGCGACGCGCCCGGCGTTTCAGCCGCGCCTCTTCATCCAAGTCATCGCCGCCTTCCTCGGCCGCCAGCGGCACCATGGCGCCCTGGCCAAAGGCTTCCACCAGCAGCGGTCGCAGGACTTCAACGAACTGATTGATCTGGCGGAACTTGTCCGTCATCGCCTCCCGCACCCGGCCGTCCGGCAGGGTTACGCCCAGTTCACGCAACCAGGGCTCGGAAGGCAGGATGCTGCGCGGCTTGGCGCGATCGTGTTCGAGGGGCGGCGCTTCTCCGTGGACGGGTTTGTGCAGCGAGATGCGGGCGGAACCGTCCTCGCGAAGGGTCAGTTCGGCTGTCCGCTCGGTGGTGAACAGGTTGGCACACAGAAAGGCGTCACTGAGCAGGTTCGCGATTTCCGTCAGGGTTTCCTCGTGTGTCAGGTTCTTGAAGATGTCCTTCGTTGCGTGCCGGTAGGTGAAGGAGACCCGCATCCCGGCCTTCAACTGCACGGGCCGGAGGAACACGTTCTTCAAATCCGTCGAGGCATCGCGTGGCCGGCTGAGGGTGAGCTTGACGAAGATCCCACGCGAAAGCGCATCACGGAACAGGTCGAAGAGTTTGTCTTGGGCGGCAATCATGGTGGGGAGGCGGATTAAGTTTTAGAGCAAGATCAAGAGCAGGATGCGGAAGCCGTTCTTCTGGCCGGAATCCCACACCAAAGGCTACCCCTAATTTTAATCTCCGCCAAATTCCGGCGAAAGGCTGGCAGCTTGCACACCGAGTTGTTACACCTAGCCGCGATGAAATTGAAGCACGGACTCCATCTGGCCTATTGCACCAACATCCACCGGGGTGAATCGTGGGGCCAGACCTTTGAATCGCTTCAGAAATACGTCCTCGCTGTCCGCAACCGGCTGGGCACGAAATCACCCTATGCCATCGGCCTGCGGCTCGGGGCGGATGCGGCCCGGGAGCTGAGTGAACCCGCGACGCTCACAGGGTTCCAGCGTTGGCTGGAGGCCGAGAACTGCTACGTTTTCACGATCAACGGCTTCCCCTACGGTCGCTTCCACGGAACCCGCGTTAAGGAGCAGGTCTATGCGCCGGACTGGACCATGCCGGAACGCGTGGCCTACACGAACCTGCTCTTCGACCTGCTCGGCGAAATCGTTCCGGCAGGCGTCGAGGGCAGCGTCAGCACCGTGCCGGTGTCGTTCAAGGAGTTCATCAAGAGCCCGGCGCAGGTGCGGGCGGCGCGCGAGAACCTTTGGAAGAGTGTCGAGCACATCGAGCGGGTCTCCCGGCGCACGGGCCGGACCCTCCATCTCGGGTTGGAACCGGAGCCGCTGTGCTATCTGGAAACCAGCGCGGAAGCCGTCGAGTTCATCGAACAGATGCGGGCTGACCGGCCGGGCGACCTGCGGCTTGATGAACATCTGGGGGTCAACTACGACTGCTGCCACCTCGCCCTTCAATACGAGTCGCCGCGCGAGGCATTGGGCCGCCTGCGACAGCACAAGATCAAGGTGAGCAAGCTGCACCTGAGCAATGCGCTCAAGGTGAAGCCTACCGCCGAGGTACGGCAGGCCCTGCGGTCCTTCGCGGATGAGGTGTATTTCCACCAGGTGCTGGCCCGTTCCGCCGACGGCACCATCAAGCGGCACAAGGATTTGGACGATGCGCTGGCCTTGCACAACCACCTGCCACCGGCGTTGACCGACGAGTGGCGCATCCACTTCCACATTCCGCTGCACTGTCCGCCCACGCCGCTGTTTGGCACGACGGCCGACCACGTGCAGGGAGTGTTGGACGTGCTGAAGGAGACCCCGTCACTTTGTTCGCATCTGGAGATGGAGACCTACACCTGGGAAGTCATGCCGGCGGAGATGAAGAAACGCAACGTGGTGGACCAGCTCGTGGACGAATATCTCTGGACCATCGCTGAACTCGGCAAGCGCGGGCTGGCGTAAGCCGGTGCCCTGCGGCCGGAGCACGGGTGGTTTCCCATCTTGTTCATCCTGTCAAAGCTTCAGCACCCGGGTTGGCAGGGGAATTTGGGGCAAATAATTGAACCAGCGTGAACGCCGCGCTCCTTGCGCCTCAGCGCAGGCCGCCCATCACCACGACTTCGAAGATCACCAAGCCGGCCAACGCGAGCCAGAACAGCGATTCGCGCAACCGGTTGTTGGATTGCCGGACCTCGCCCAGCCAGAACTGCAGCTTGGCCGCCCCGAGATCAATCACATCGCCGTTTCGCAGGACCAGTTCGTCAAACTCGGTACCGTTGACGCTGGCCCGGCCCTGGCCGAGCCGGCGGAGCCGGAAACCATCGGGTACTTGAAAGTCGAGCTGGAGATGCTGTTCCCAAACGCCGGGATCGATGACCTGGAAGTCATCGCCACCGGCCCGGCCAATCGTGATCGGAAACCGGCTCGCCACAAACGCCGTTCCCGCCCGGCTGCCGTTGAGGACGCGGAGCTGGACCATCAGAAGAAACGACGCGGGACGTAGATGCGGTCGCCCGGGAAGAGCGCGCGATCCAGCGACGGATTGTCAATGGCCGCCTTGCAATCCATCGTTTCCTTCAGGTCCCCCGTACGGGTGATCGTGACCTTGGTCTTGTCGCCGAACTCGCTGAAGTCACCGGCGGCAGCGATGGCTTTCAAAACGGTCAATCCCGGCGTATAAGGGTAGCGATTGGGCAGCTTCACAAAGCCGCCGACGTACACGAAACGTTCATCCTGTTTCACCGTCACCGTTATCTTCGTGTAATAATTCGGCACGTAGCGGGCGCGGATTTCCGCTTCGAGTTTCGACCGGGTCTTGCCAGCCGCGACAAAACTCTGGTCCAGATGCAGGGTGATTTTTCCGTCCTCGGAAATGACTGGATCAGCCACCATGGGGCCGCCGGGAATATCAGCGAGGATCACCTGGATTTTTTCCCCCACGCGCAAAATATCGACGGAGTCAGCAGCGCCTGCCGCTGCGGCCGCGCCGCCAGCCGCCGACCGACCGCCCCCCGCAGAGGGGGTGTCGCACGCCATGGCGAAGCAGCAGGCGAACGCGATGGCGAGTAGTTTCCAAACGTTCTTCATGTTCAATACGGTGTCGGGTCGCAGCGGACGGGGCAATCAGTATTTCGACTTAATCGACGCCGGGGCGTCGGTCGATACCGATGACTTGCGGCGTTCGGCCTTGCCGGTCGGCGCGCCGTTGGTGGGCGGCTCGTCGGCGTTGTTGTTACTGTGGTAGTGATAGCCGCTGTAGTAGTAGTACGACGAGTCGCTCGCGAGGTTGATGTTGTTGAGCACCACGCCGAGCAGGCGGCCGCCGACCTTGTCCACCATCTGGCGGGCGCGAATGGCCAGCGTCTGCGGGTACTTGCGGTATTGGATGACGAGCAGGGAGAGGTCGGCACCGCTGGCCAGCACCGTGGCATCGCTGACACCCATGATGGGCGGGGCATCGAAGAAGACGAAGTCGTAGCGGCTCTTCGCGTCGGTGATGAAGTTCTTCATCTGGGCGGAATTCAGAATGCCCAGTGCACTGCTGGGCAGGCGACCGCTGGGGAGGAAGTGGAGGTTCGGCAGTGCGGTGGTCTGAACCACTTCCTCGAGCTTGTTCTGGCCGAGCAGGTAGTTGGTGAGTCCGAGCGAATTGGACAGGCCAAGGCGTTTGTGGAGGCTGGGGCGGCGGAGGTCGGAATCCACCAGCAGGACTTTGCTGCCGTTTTGTGCGAAGATGGTGGCGAGGTTTAGAACGGTGGTGGACTTGCCCTCGCCCGCACCGCCGCTGACCACGGTGATGGCGTTGGCATTCTCGTCCTTGCGGGTGAAGAGAATGTTCGTGCGCAACACGCGATAAGCTTCCGCATGCGGACTGTCCATGCCTTCTTCCAGCAGGGCGCCCACGTTCTGCGGGATCACGGCGAGGACCGGGGCCTGGAGGGCGCGTTCCACGTCGTCGATCGTCTTTACACTGGTATCGAGGTATTCGATGAAGAAGGCCAGTCCAATGCCCAGTATCAGCCCGACCAAGGCCCCCAGGGCGACATTGAGCTTCATCTTCGGGTAGGCGGCTTTGACCGCAGCCTCGGCAATATCGATGATGCGGACGGCGGAACTGCGTTTGATGACCTTGTCGATCTCCTCGACCTTGATCTTGGTATCCACGGTTTCGCGCAGGCGCATCTGCCGGTCCAACTCTTCCCGGGCCTGCTGGTAGAGGCGTTTGTTGACGGCGAAATCAAGGTTTTTCTTCTTCTCCTCCTCCAGCTTCTGCGTGCGCTCGTCCACGGTCTTCTGTGTGGCTTTCAAGTCAGCCTCCAAGCCGAGCATGACTGCGGCGGTGCGTTTGTCCACCTGGTCGGAAAGTTCGGTGATCCCATCCTTCATGCGGACGTATTCCACGTTCAACGGTCCCAAATCCTTGCTCTTGCTGATAAATTCCTGGCGGGCCACGTTGAGTTTCTCCAGCCCGCGGTCCAGCAACTCGTCCTTCTGGATGACGCCGATGGCATTGCGCAAATCCTCCTGCTTGAGCTTCTTCAATTCATCGAACCGGGTTTGCTGTCGCGTGAGCACGGTGCGTAGTGAGACCAGTTCATTATCGAGCTGGCGCAAAGTCTCGACATCCAGCGAGGTCATGCTGTTGCCACCTTCAAAAGTTACGACGATGCCCTTGTCCTTGAGCACCCAGTTGACATTGCTCTTGGCCAGCTCAACAAAACCGTCGTGTTCGGCCAGCTTGATTTTCAAGGTCTTGATGCCCTCGTCCACCAAGCGGGTGCGCAACTCGTCCCGGTTGGTCTTGTAAACCTCGGCGATCTTGTTGGCGATTTCCGCCGCCTCGGCCTTGTCCTTGCTGTAAACGTTGATCTCGATGATGCTGGTGTTACGGACATTTCGGGGATCAATGATCTTCTGGAGCATCTCAAAGGCCTTGAGCTTGGATTCGCCCAGCAGGTATTTCTGATTCCAGCGTTGCACCAGCTTCAGGTCGTCAATCACCTTGTAGAGCACTTCCTTCGATTGGATGATCTCAAACTGGGTCATCACGAAGTAGGGATCGTAGCCCATCTGGATTTGCTGCGGCGCGAGCGGGGAGATGTCGCTGGTGTCCTTCTGCACGTCCATGCGGACGGTGCTCATGAAGGTCGGCTCGATCCACTGGGTCAGGAGGGTGGTCGTGGTGACGACCAGCACGAACACCATGAAGATGATGAGCTTGCGCATCCGGATGATGCGCCAGTAGTCGAGGAAATGGAGTTTGTTCTCCGGGGTCCCGGAGCCTGAGTCAGCGTAAGAGGCAGCTGCGTCCATGTGTCAAAAATAAAAGGAGGCCAGAGTTCGCGCTCCAGCCTCCCTCGCGATTCAGCAAATCGTCAATCAGTAAGATGCCCTAAGGCCGAGGTAAACCCGGTTGCGGTAGTAGCTCCGGCCCGCGAGGTCGGAATCCAGCCGGTCGTAGTTGTATCCGGCTTCCAAGGTCAAGAACTGCTGGAACTTCCACTCCAGATTGAAACCGGTGGTGAAGAGATTGTCAGACGCCGAGGGGCTGCGGTAATCCGAATGCTGGAATTGGGCCAGCAGGCTGCCTTTGAGGTCGGGCACGAACTCGTGGTTGAGCGAGCCATAGATCGTGGTGGCTTGCGCGTCCGCTGAAGTGGAAATGTCCGTGGTGATGCGGGCCACGCGGACGCCGAGTTGAAGGGAGCTGTTCGGCAGATAATCCCATGTACCGTTGGCATCCACATACGGACTGACTTGGGAACGCTGGAACGGAGCCTCTGCGGGCACCAGCGCAGCCAGCGCGGCGTCGGCCGATGCGGCATTGGGATACTCGACATACTGGAGACCAACGCGCCCGTTCACCCGCAACTCCTGGGTGAACTTGTGGCTCATACCGGTGAAGAAATAGTGTGACTGGCTGTCGCGCGCTTCCGGCAGCACCGTTCCCACGATGTAATCCTTGCTGGTGGACTCGGTCATGCCGAAGGAATAGCCCAGCAACAGCTCCGTCCCCGTTTCATCAAAGATCCGGTAGCGACCAACCAGGCTGAAAAGGTGTTCAACCCGGTCAAGCAAGGCGGACCGGGACCCCACTCCACCCTTGCTCGAGTTGTCCTCCTGGTAATCGTAGTAGGTGTTCGCGTAACTCGCTTCACCGGACCAGCGTTCAATAATGTCGTCCCAAGTATGCTTCACCTGAAAGTTGTTACGGAGGTTGGTGCCATCCGTGCGGCTGAAAGTGGAGGCCAGTCCGGGGTCCAGCACGCCGGGTTCCTGGGCAACGGCGAAGGAGTCCGTCACGTTCAAGGTCTGCTTTTCGGTAAAACGATGCGTGAAATCAGCCCCGAAATCGAAGCTGTGGTCAGCCGACCCGGACGTGCGATCCTCATAGTAGCGCATCCCGTAGCGCGAACTGAGGTTTAGCGACGTCTGGCCCCAGTCCAGCTTGTAGAAACCGGACGGGCTGAGTTCCAAGCCCCAGCTCGACCGCTTGGTCGGGGCACCCGGTGCCACCGCCTGGGACGGCGAAGTGGTGTAGTTGTCGTCGTAAAAGGTACGAACGCTTGCCGTGACGTTCCATGGCTTGCCATCCTGTGCCAGCGCGGGCTGCACAGCTACCGCACCCAGCACAGCCGCTCCCGTTGTCGCAATGATCCGATTCATAAGACCTTAGTGCCCGTGTTTCCCACTGAAATTTCGCCGCCTTGGTAAGGGATTACCCCCCGCAGGTCAACGCTATTCTCAACCTCATTTCGTAAAAACCGCCCGCCGTCGGGCCGCCTCGCGTACCCGTTCCAAAATCACCTCGGCCAGCAACGGCTCGGTGCCGATGCTGGCAGCGTACCAGAGGCGTTTTCCCTGCTTTTCAGTGGGATTCCGCCAGGTCGGCTGGCCGCTGCGGAAGCGCGCCTGCACCACGTCCGCCGGCTCGCCCAGCATCATCGGGATGTCTTCGTAGGAATGCAGGCCGTCGCTGATGAAGAAAGGCACCATGATGAGATTCCGCACGGCGGCAATGTTCCAGCAACCGCCGATCCGGGGCTCTTCCTCCATGAAAGCCGGGTGCACCTCCGCATAAACGCCCTGCGCCCGGATCAATTCCACCTGCCGTTCGATGGCCTTGCGGGAGTTTTCATTGTTCCCGGTGCCATGCCCGGCGATGAACAGTGCCGTGTCCGCCGGACGCGGCGCGGCGGGAAACGGATGGCGTTCCACCACCTCCCGGGCGCGGGCCAGAAGCACGTTGGGCATGCTCGGATGCGTCCCGACCGGTCCGCAGTAGTGCAGGGTCTGCCCGCCGCGCTGCTGGATGCGGGGGAAGTCCGCCTGGCCGTTCTGACAGAAGCCCAGTTCGCGGGGAATGACCTGTTCGGTGAAGTAGCCTTCACTAATGAACAGCGGCACGATGAACACCCGGGGAGCAAAAACTCCGCGCAGCACCCCGCTCACGCCCGGTTCTTCCTTCCAGAAGCATTCGACCACCTGCGCGAACCCGCCCCGGCGACGCAATTCGTCGGCGTGTTGGTGGGTGGGGGCGGCGGATTCCGCGTTCAACGTCGAGCCGTGCCCCACGAGCACCAGTGCCGCGTCTTGATAAGAGTCATTTGCCACGCCCCATGAGTAGCGTGAAAACCCGCGAAGCCAAGTGCGAACCGGTCTTCTTTCGCCTTGCCAACCCGCCACCCCCGCCGCGAAATGGGCGCAACCGTGACTCCTCCGCCGCTGCTCGCCGAAACGAAACGCCCCGCTGTCCGGCTCACGAACGTCACCAAGACCTTCGGCCCGCACACGGCGGTCAACCAGCTCTCCCTGTCCGTCCCCACCGGCTGCACCTACGGCTTCATCGGCCCCAACGGCTCCGGCAAGACCACCACCATCCGCATCCTCCTCCATATCTTCCACCCGGATTCCGGCGAGGTGGAGGTGCTGGGCGAGCGGAGCACCCGGGCGGCCAACGACCGCATCGGCTACCTGCCCGAGGAACGCGGCCTCTACAAGAAGATGACCGTCCGCCGCGTGCTGGCCTACTACGCCGCGCTCAAGGGCATGAGCGGGGCCGATGCCGCCGGCGAGATCAAGAGGTGGCTCGCAAAAATGGGCCTCACCGAATGGGCCGACAAGAAGGTCGAGGCGCTCTCCAAGGGCATGGCGCAGAAGATCCAGTTCATCGCTGCCGTCATCGCCCGGCCCCAGCTGCTGATTCTCGACGAACCGTTTTCCGGCCTCGACCCAGTCAATCTTGAGGTCCTGCGGGCCGCCATCCTCGAACTGCGCGCGGCGGGCACCACCGTCATATTCAGCACGCACGACATGGCGATGGCTGAGACCATGTGTGACTTCATCTTCATGATCTACCGGGGCAACAAGGTGCTCGACGGCACGCTGGCCGACATCCAGCGGAGCTACGGCGAAGACACCGTGCGGGTGAACTGCACCGGTGGCGCGGACCTCCTGCGCAGCCTGCCGGGTGTCGAGCTGGTGCGCGATCTCGGCCAGTCCCAGGAACTGCGCCACCCCGATCCTCAGGCCCTGCTGCGTGAGCTGGCGGCCCGCTCGACCGTCCGGCACTTCGAGGTCTGCCAGCCCTCGCTGCACGACATCTTCATCCGCATCGCCAAGCCGGACTTGCAGGAGATGAAACTGCCGAAAACGACGGGAGGCGGGTCGTGATGGATTACCACGTCGAACCGCATGGGTTTGCATTCTGCCGACAGGTAATGGAACCGCCGGGGTTGAACCGGTTTACCGAGCTGCTCGGCCCGGTCACGGGCGCAGGCCGGCGCGGGCTGCTGCGCGAAGCTGCCGTCGCGGAATTGGCCCGTTCGGAAGGGTTGCTTGCCCTGGTGCGCCCGCACGTCCCGGCTGAACCCTTGCCGGTGCGGGCCATTTACTTCGACAAAAGTCCCGAAGCCAACTGGCTTGTCGCCTGGCATCAGGACCTGACGCTCGCGGTCCGCGCGCGCGCCGAAGTGCCTGGGTTTGGTCCCTGGAGCACCAAGGAAGGTGTGCCGCACGTCCAGCCGCCCATGGCGTTGCTCGAACAGATGCTCGCCGTCCGTCTGCACTTCGATGACGCGGACGAGGTCAACGGTGCCTTGCGGGTGATGCCGGAGACGCATCGTCTGGGCCGGCTGTCTGCTGAATCCATCCAAACCTTCCGATCAAGCCGGCCTGAAGTCCTGTGTGCGGCGGCCGCCGGGGATGCGCTGCTGATGCGTCCGTTGCTGCTGCATGCGTCGGGGCGTTCCACCAGCCCCCGACACCGCCGGGTGCTGCATTTGGAATACGCCGGGTTTCAGTTGCCGCCGGAACTTGAGTGGAACGAAGCCGCCGTGCCGGATCGCCGCGCTAACTCGTTGAACAAGCCGACGGGAGGCGAATCGTGAGCCGGCCCGATCAAGCCACGCTATTCTCCGGCCGGCAGGACCAGCCGGAATCGTTCGTGTCCATTGAAGCGGAACGTCGAAAAGCCCCGGCAGTCCAGCGTCAAAAAGTCGGCCACGTCAGTTTGTTGCGCCAGCAGGACGAGCGTGGCATCCGCAACGTCCATCGGGGTGTCTGCATATTTGCGCATCAGGAACGCGGCCAGTTCGAGATCAGGCAAGTCGGTGCATTCATGGATCTGCGTCTGGCTCTGGCGGAGAAAGCGGACCAGCGCATCCGGGCCGCCGACAGTATCCTGTACGAAGTGCATGACTTCCACGATCACCGCGCTCGTTTTGCGCAATTGGCCGTCAAATGCCTCCAACATGTCCGCACACCGCTCATGGTTTGGGTCGGCCGTGTCGAGAAAGGCAATCAGCGGCCCGGAATCCAGCAGCCGGCAGGTCATGGTCGCCAGTTTCGTTCCCGGATTTTTTCACGCCAGGGATCGTCACACGTGCGGGGCAGGCGCAGCACGCCACGCAAGTTGGCGATCCGCTTGCCGAACGGCTCGGGATTCACCTCGCGGTTGAGGGCCTGCCTGACCACTTCCGCTTCTGACACCTTTAGCGCCACGGCCCGCGCCCGCAGTTTCCGGCGCAGCGCGCCATCCAGTCGCAACGTCAAAGTGGCATCCATGACTCCAGTGTAAGACAAGACGTGCCGTCTGCAAGACCTCTCTCCCCATGAACAAAGTCCGGCGCGTCGCCATCACCGAATATCTCAACGCCGTGCGCAGCAAGGCGTTCATCATCGGCGTGCTGATGCTGCCCGTCATCATGGCCGCCTCGGTGGCCGTGCAGGTTTTCGCCCAGAAGAAGACCGATCTCACCCCGCGCCGTTTTGCCGTGCTCGACCGCTCCGGCCAGCTCTATGCAACGCTCGCGGCCAAGGCCCAGGCGCGCAATGCCTGGCTCCACACCAACGAGGCCTCCGTTTCCGTGGAGATGAAAGGGCAACGGCTGAAGATGGACCTGCCCAAGCAGCCTGAGTTTGTGCCCGAGGAATTCAAACCCGCGGGCGACGATGACAAGTCCGCCGAACTCCAGCTCTCCGAACGGGTGCGGCGGAAGGAGCTTTTCGCCTTCGTCATCATCGGAAAGAACGTGCTCACGCGCGGGGCCACCAACCAGACGGAACTGCTCTACCACACCCAGACGCCGACCTTCCAGGAGCTGCCCAACTGGCTCGACAACACGCTCAACGCGGAGATTCGCGAGCGCCGTTTCACCGCTGCCGGCGTGGATTCCCAGCAGGTCCGGCTCCTCTCGCAGGCCGTCCCCTTGCAACGCCTCGGCCTCGCGGAGAAGAAGACCAGCGGCGAAGTCGTCGCGGCCAAGCGTGACAATCCCATCGCCACCCACGCCGTGCCCATCGGCGCGATGATGCTCCTCTTCATGACCGTGATGAGCAGTGCGCCCGCGCTGCTCAATACCGTGCTGGAGGAGAAGATGGCCAAGATTTCCGAGGTGCTGCTCGCCAGCGTGTCGCCCTTCCAGCTCATGCTCGGCAAGCTTTTGGGCACCGTGATGGTTTCCTTCACGCTCTCGACCATTTACCTCGTGGGAGTGTCGTGGATGCTGTGGAAGTTTGACCAGCTCGATAACGTGCCGGTCCATCTCTTCGCCTGGTTCTTCGTGTTCCAATTGCTGGCCCTGCTGATCTTCGGCTCCATGTTCATTGCCGTGGGGGCGGCGTGCAGCGAAATCCGGGACGCGCAAAACCTGATGATGCCGGTGATGATGACCATCATGCTCCCGATGATGACCTGGATGGCGGTGCTGCAATCCCCCACCAGCACGTTCTCCCGCGCGCTCTCGCTGTTCCCGCCGGCCACGCCGCTCATCATGTTCCTGCGCCTCGCCATTCCGCCCGGTCCGGCCTGGTGGGAAGTGGCGCTGGGCATCGTCCTGACCACGCTCTTCATGCTCGGCTGCGTCTGGGCCAGCGCGAAGATCTTCCGCATCGGCATCCTCTCGCAGGGTCAGGCTCCGAGCCTGCCGAAGCTGGTGACGTGGGTCTTTTCCAAATAACGAACCAGCCTTGGCCTGAACCCTCCCTTGCCCTACTCTGCGCCCACATGAAACGCCGCGACTTCTTGAAAACCTCTGTCACTGCTTCCGCCACGGCCGCCACGACCCTCGCCGCCTCCGCTGCCGCCCCGTCCGGCCCGGAGTATTACGAACTGCGCACCTGGTCGCTCAAGGCTGCCAAACAGGCCTTGCTCGACACCTACCTGCGTCAGGCCTTGCTGCCCGCGCTGATCCGGTTCGGTCTGGGGCCGGTGGGTTGCTTCGTTGAACTGCAGCCCAACGACGAGGTGAAGGTGCATGCGCTCATCACCTACTCCTCGCCCGAGCAGTTCGCCACGCTCTCCGCCCGCCTCGCCGGGGATGCCGCCTACCAGCAGGCTGGTGCGGAATATCTGAACGCCAAGGCCAGCGACCCGGTTTACTCACGCATCGAAAGCTCGTTCATGGCCGCCATCGAAGGCCTGCCCAAGCTGGTGAAGCCCGACCCAACCAAGTCGCGCCTGTTCAACCTCCGCATCTACGAGAGCCACAACGAACGCGCCGGCAAGAAGAAGATCGAGATGTTCAACCGCGGCGAGCTGGCCATCTTCAAGCGCACCGGCCTCACGCCGGTGATGTTTGCCGAGACCCTGAGCGGCACGCTGATGCCGAACCTCACCTACCTGCTCGTCTTCCCCGATGACGACACCCGCAAGAAGGCCTGGGACACGTTTCGTGCGGACCCCGAATGGCTCAAGCTCAAGGCCGTCCCGGAATACGCCGACAAGGAAATCGTCCTGAAAGTGACCAACCGCCTGCTCACGCCGACACCGTATTCGGAGCTTTAATCCGCAGGGCTAACAAATCAGCTCGAACATCGAAGTCGGGATCACGGGCAGAGTGGCCGAAGCACCGCACCGGAGTTCCCTCTCCCCTCAACGGGAAGAGGGTTAGGGGTGAGGAGCAGCGGGCGGACGCGTTCGTGGATTTGACCACGCAATCCGAACGGCGAAGGCGAGTGGAGTCTCCTCTTCCACCACTTCAAAATCTCCGTCGTTCACAGTGATGGGCGCAAAAACTTCCGGTTCAGTTTTTTGGCCGGCTGCCGATGACCTGCATGGCAGCGCTTTGCCGTCGGCATCGTTTTGGTGTATGGGTCAGATGGTCCCGGCGACGAACGGCCACCCCGCGCGGGGTGAACCGGGGTCACGGTTTTCTGGGTTGCACCGGGTCAAGCAGCCAGTGGACAGTCCAGTCAGTAAGGATTCGCAATGTACGGAATGGTAAACAAAGCGGTGGAAGAAATGGTCGTCCTGCATCACGGCGAGGCCGTGTGGGAACAGATCAAGACCAAAGCCGGCGTGGACGTGGAAGTCTTCATGAGCAACGAAAGTTACTCGGATGACATCACGTACAACCTGGTCGGCGCGGCGAGCGAGGTGCTCAAGGTGCCGGCCGAGCAAATCCTCATCGGCTTTGGCGAGCACTGGGTGCTGCACACGGCGCAGGAGGGCTATGGCGGGCTGATGTCGGCGGCGGGCAAGTCGCTCCCCGAGTTTCTCCAGAACCTGCCGGACTTTCATTCGCGGGTCTCGATGATTTTCCCGCATTTGCAACCGCCGCGCTTCCGCTGCACCGATTACACGGACCGGTCCCTGAAGCTCCATTATTACTCGCACCGGCCGGGGCTGGCTCCGTTCGTGGTGGGGTTGATGCAGGGGTTGGGCAAGATGTTCCGGACGCCAGTTACGGTACGTCTCGTCGAAGCCAAAGCCAGCGGGGCCGACCACGATGTCTTTGAGGTGACCTGGCAGGCGGCCCCGGCTCCATGAGCGCGGCGGACCAACCAACAGTCCCGGTCATCAGCCTGCCACCCGGGCAGTTCGCGGAGGCATTTCCGTTTCACCTCGCGTTTGATCGGGAGCTGAAACTGATCCAGGCCGGTTCAACCCTGCGGCGCCTATGTCCGGATGTTCAACCCGGCGCGGCACTGGCCCAAACTTTTCGTCCCCTCCGGCCCGAAGGGCAGATCACACTGGCGTGGGTGCTGGACCACCGGCTCCGATTCTTCCTGCTGGAACACCAATCGACCAACCTCAAATTGCGGGGCCAGTTCATTTTGCTGCCCGGTGAGGAGACGCTGCTGTTCCTCGGCTCACCGTGGTTTACTGACGCCTCGGAAATCGCCGAGCGGGGGCTGCGCTTCGAGGATTTTGCCATCCACGACCCGGTCGTGGACATGCTGCAGGTGTTTCAGGCGAGCAAGGTGGCCCTGGCGGACGCGAAAAAGCTGGCGGCCAAGCTCACCAACCAGCGTGCAGAACTGCGTTCCGCGAACGAACGGCTGCAGGTGCAGGACGCCGAAGCCCGCAAACTGGCGCTGATTGCAGCGCGCACCGACAACGCGGTGGTCCTTACCGACGCCGCCGGTGTCATCGTATGGGTAAACGAAGGGTTTACCCGCCTGACCGGCTATTCACCGGAGGAGGTGACCGGCAAAAAGCCGGGCACAGTCCTGCAAGGACCCGGCACCGATCCCGACACGGTGCGCCGCATTGGCGAACGGCTCCGTCACGGTCTGGGGTTCAGCGAGGAAATTCTCAATTACCGCAAGGACGGCAGCAGCTACTGGCTGTCCGTCGAGGTGCAGCCCATCTACGACGACCAGGGGAAGCTGACCAACTTCATGGCGATCGAGACGGACATCACCGCCCGCCGGGCGACGCAGCACAGCCTGGCCATGAAGCTGGAAGTTTCCCACGTGCTGACGGAGGCCAACAATCTGGCGACCGCCATGCCGCGCATCCTGCAGGCCGTCTGCGAACACCTCGACTGGCACGTGGGCTTGCTGTGGCGCGTCACGGGCCGGCGGCTTCGTTTCGTGGATGTCTGGCACCCGCCTACCATCAGCGTGGCGAACTTTGTCAGCCATAGCCGGTCCCTGCAGTTTGACCGGGACACGGGCTTGCCAGGCCGGGTCTGGACAACGGGCAAGCCGGTCTGGATTGCCGACCTGGAGCGGGATATCGATGCGCCTCGCAGTTCCGTGGCGGGGAAGGCGGGGCTGCGGGCTGCCTTTGCTTTCCCGGTGATGGTCCATGGGGAGGTGTGGGGCGTAATGGAGTTCTTCAACCGCAACATCGAGGAGCCGGACCGGACGTTGCTGCAAACCTTCTCCGCGATTGGCGACCAGCTTGGGGAATTCATCGTCCGGCGCGAAGCGGAGGAGACGTTGCGGGCCACCAGCACGCTCCAACGCGCCATTCTGGAGGGCGCGAATTATGCCATCATCTCCGCCTCACCGCAGGGGATCATTCAGACGTTTAATTCCACTGCAGAACGATTGCTGGGCTATTCGAGCGAAGAACTGGTGGGAAAACTGACTCCCGCCTTGTTCCACGATCCCGCTGAAGTGGCCGCACGGGCGGCGGAACTTTCGCGCGAACTGGGACGCACTATCGAGCCCGGATTCGAAGCGTTTGTGGCCAAGGCACAGTTGGGCAAACCCGATGAGCGCGAGTGGACTTACATCCACAAGGACGGCAACCGATTCCCGGTATTGTTGTCCATCACGGCGTTGTTCAACGAGCAGAACCGGGTGACCGGTTATCTGGGGGTGGCCTCGGATATCACGGTGCGAAAACAGGCCGAGCGCGAGGTCAAATTGCAAAAGACCTATCTGGAACTGCTGCTGGACCAATCCCCCGTGGCGGTGGCGGTGCTGGACAATGAGGATCGCGTCCTGCGAATCAACCACGCCTTCTCCCGCCTGTTTGGATACGAATTTAGCGAGGCGGCGGGACGCCCGATCAATAATCTGGTGGCTCCCCCCACCATGCGGGAGGAAGTGGCTCAAGTTTCAGCCCGGGGACTGGCGGGTGAGCGGCTTGATTTTGAGACGATCCGCCAAGCAAAGGACGGAAGCCTGCGCAACGTGCGGCTGCTCGGCCAGCATATCGTGGTGGACGGAAAGAAAGTGGCCAGTCTGGCGACCTACATTGATGTCTCCGCCCAAAAGCAGGTGGAAGCGGACCTGATCAAAGCCCGGGAAGCAGCCGAGGCCGCCAACCGCGCCAAGAGCGAATTTCTGGCGGTCATGAGCCACGAAATCCGCACGCCCATGAATGCCGTCCTGGGCATGACCAGCCTGCTGCTGGAGACCCGGCTGGACAAGCGGCAGAGCGAACTGGCCCACGCCGTGTCCCGCAGTGGCGCGGCGCTGTTGGAGATCATCAATGACATATTGGACTTCTCCAAAATTGAAACCGGAGAGCAGTTCGAAATTGAAAACCTGGCGTTCCACATGCCTGACCTCGTCAACGGCGTGCTGCAGATGCTCCGCCCGCGCGCGGAGGACAAGGGCATTGGTCTGACCGTCGCGGTGGCCCCCGAGGTGGCCGGCACCGTCCTAGGTGACGCGGGCCGGTTGCGGCAGGTGCTGGTCAATCTGGTCAGCAACGGGATCAAATTCACGGACAAGGGCAGTGTCACCATCAAGGCCCGGCGTCTGGGCTCTGAGTCACAACAGGTACGGGTGCGCTTCGAGGTCACCGACACGGGCATTGGCATTGCGGCAGCTAATCAGGGACGGTTGTTCCAGCCCTTTGTGCAGGTGGATAGCAGTGCCACCCGGCGACGGGGAGGCACCGGTCTGGGGTTGGTGATCTCCAAGCGGATCGTGGAACGCATGGGCGGGACCATCGGCGTGGATTCGGAACTCGGACGCGGCGCAACCTTTTGGTTCGAACTCAACCTGGGAGCCGGACTTTTGGTGGAGGCGGCTCCGAGCGAACCGGCACCGCCGCCTGCGGGACTGATCAAACCGCCCGGGTCCTTGCGGATCTTGGTGGCCGAAGACCATGAGACCAACCGGCAACTGGTGGCAATGATGCTGGAAAGCCTGGGCTATCTCCCCGCCTTTGTCGGCAACGGTCTGGAAGCGGTCGAGGCCGCCGAAAATCCGGGTTACGAGATCATCCTCATGGACTGTCAGATGCCCGAAATGGACGGTTTCGATGCCGCCCGGGAGATCCGGCGGCGCGAAGTCAGCCGCGGCGTGCCGGCAAGCCAGCGGGCTCGCATCATCGCCCTTACCGCAAATGCCTTGAAGGGGGACCGGGAGCGCTGTCTGAGCGCCGGCATGGACAGTTACCTCAGCAAACCCTTCACCCGGAAGGAACTCCTCGAGTGCATTACTGCCGTGGTGCAGGCAAAGCCGCAGGAGCACCCGGCTGCAACCCCCAAGCCGGTACCGACGGAACGCATCCTGGATGTGGGCCGCATCAACAATCTTTGCGCGGAGATCGGCGTGCGCGGAGTGTTGGGGGTCGTCAACGATTTCACGGCCAGCCTGCCAGCGCGGGTGGCGGAGATCGAAGCCCACGCCAAGGCCGGAAGGCTGGAAGAACTGGCCCGGATTGCCCACTCGGTTCAAGGCGTTGGCTATTCCCTCGGGCTGGCAAGCTTCGCCACCCGGTTGCTGTTTTTGGAACAAGATGCCCGGGCGGGCGACACGGCGGCGGTGGCCTCGGCCCTTGGCCCGTTGCGACGGAGCTTGGAATCGGCCCTGACGGCGCTAAGACAGTGGGCAGTTGAACACAAGAACAAGTGAACCTTCCCCCCACTGACTGGTTGCCGACCACCGCACGCGCAAGCGCCCCGACGGAGGCTGCACTTTCATTTTCCATCCACGCATGAGCTCCGAAACCCCACCACCACCGGCCGCGCCAACAAAGGTGCGCCTGGAATTCGTCATTGCCCTGCTGGGAGGTTTTGCGGCGGCCTTGATGTTCTACTCGCTCAGTTCCGTGCGCGGACAGGACGAGCGGCATCTGGAACTCCTCACTCATGCCAGTGAAATTCAACAACGCATCGTCGTGGCCCATCTTTGGATGGAGCAAAAGGCCGCCAACAAGGCTTCGGCCCGCCCTGATCGGGAGACGCTGGCCAACCTGGACGAAGCGATCAAACTCGCAACCGGACTCCGGGACGAACCCCAGATGTGGGGTGTCCCTTCATTCGGCTGGCTGGCGGGGGGGGAAGACGGTCCGCATGGAACTGGGGGGATTCGTGGACCGGATCGCGGAGCTGCGCAAGCTTGCCGAGCTGCGGCTGCAGCAACCCCGGGACATCGCGGCGAGCGCTGATGCAACGGTGAAATTCGACGAGGCCTTGACGGTCATCTTGAAGGAGGCGCATGACATCAGCGACTCCGTCCAGGCCGTGGTGGACCGCGACCGGGTCAGTTCAGCGCGCCTGCAACTGGTGGTGCTCATCGTACTGCTGGTGCTCTTCGCCGGGATCATTCTGCTCGTGCTTCAGAAGCGCCAGGCGGACCGGGTTCGCCAGGCGGAACTGGAGCAAAATGTCGCGGACCGCACCCTGCAGTTGAGCGATGCGAACGAACAGCTGGCGCGGGCCACATGGCTGCTCCGTGAAGCCAACACCAAGCTGTCCAGCGCCGCCCGGCACAAGGACGAATTCCTGGCTTCCATGAGCCACGAACTGCGTACGCCGCTCAACGCCATTCTCGGTTTCACGGAATTGATGCTGGAAGGTGTCCAGGGCCCGGTGAATGAAAAGCAGGCCAAATCATTGCAGGCGGTCGATGAAAGCGGCCGGCATCTGCTGGCCCTCATCAACGATATTCTGGATCTGTCCAAGATTGAGGCCGGCCAGGAAAAGCTGGCCATCGAAAGCACGGTCATCGCCGAGGTGTGCGAAGGTTCCCTGCGATTCGTCCGCCAGACGGCGTCGAAAAAGAAGATCAACATCAGCACCCGCATCGATCCCGCTCTCGACGCTTTGCCGGCGGATGAACGGAGGCTCCGGCAGATCCTCATCAACCTGCTCGGCAACGCGGTGAAGTTCACCCCGGATGGCGGGCGGGTAGGCCTCGAAGTCGCTCACGATGCGGATGGCATGGTGCGATTCACGGTGTGGGACACAGGCATCGGGATTTCCGATGAAGATCAGGCCAAGCTCTTCAAGTCGTTCGTGCAAATCGACAGCAAGTTGACCCGCCAATACGGCGGGACCGGTTTGGGCCTCGCGCTGGTGAAACGGCTCACCGAGATGCATGGCGGCCGGGTGGCTTTGGAAAGCGAGCCGGACAAGGGCAGCCGTTTCTCGGTGTTTTTGCCTTTGAAGCAAAGTCCGCCCGCCGAATCTGGGGCGTCTGAGCTGATCGGGGTGGATGGATTGAATTATCCGGAGCTTCGTCTGCGGAACCCGCTCGTCCTCGTCGTCGAAGACCGCCCGGTCATGCAGGCCATGGTGTCGGAATTCCTGTCAGCCCTGGGCTGCCGGATGATCTTTGCCGGGGATGGTGAGGCGGCGCTGACCGAGGCGGCGAGGTCCCGGCCCGCCATTGTACTCATGGATGTCAAACTGCCCGGCAGCATTGACGGGCTTGAAACTACCCGGCGGCTGAAAGGCTCCCTCGCAACGACCGGCATCCCGGTCTTCGCCTTGACCGCCCAGGCCATGTCAGGTGACCGGGAGAAATGCCTGGCGGCCGGTGCCGACGAATATTTAAGCAAGCCCGTGAACCTCAAGGAATTGGCCGGACTGATTGAGCGCTACGTCGTCCGCAGTGGTAATGCCCCATGACTCCGGCGCCCCCCAATATTTCTGAACGCACCAGCCCGCTCGTCCTGATCGTGGATGACGAACCCCGCGGCCGCGATCTGCTGGAGGCCTTGCTCCGGCCACTGGGCTGCCGCCTGGAGTTTGCCACTGATGGCCGGCAGGCCTATAACCGGACCGTGGCGCTTCAGCCGGACCTGGTGCTGCTTGACGTGATGATGCCGGAGCTGGACGGGTTCGAAGTCTGCCGTCTGATCCGGGCCAATCCGCTGGTGGCGGAAGTGCCCGTGGTGATGGTGACCGCCCTGGATGATCGGGGCTCCCGGCTGGCCGGGATTCAGGCCGGAGCTGACGACTTTCTCAACAAACCCATCGAGGGTGTGGAGGTCCGGGCCCGGGTGACCACCATCACCCGCTTGAACCGTTACCGCCGGCTCCAGACCGAGCGCAACAAGTTCAGCTTCATCGCCGAGACCTCGCCGGATGGTTATTGCGTTGTGAACCATGACGATGAACTGACCTATGCCAATGCGCAGGCGCGCCGCCGCCTTGGGCTGACGCCTGAGGATTCGCTGGCGGGAAAGTTCTTCACCAAACTGGCCCACGAACACTACCGGCTGGAACCGGTCAGCAACTGGTCAAACTGGGCCCGGCAAAAAGCAGCTTCCCCGCTGTACATGGTGCGGACCACTGCGGCCGGAGAAGCGTTGCTTTGGCTGGAGGTGGATGAGCTGCCGTTACCCGACGGCCAGGGCCGGCTCTTGCGCCTGCACGACATCACCGAGCCGCTCACCAACCAACGCGATATCTGGAAATTCCACAAGGCGGTGTCGCACAAACTCAGGACTCCATTGAACGGCCTGTGCGGGCCGCTGGAGTTGCTGGTGACAACGGAGGCTTCCGTACCCTTCGCCGAGGTCACGGACCTGGCCCAAATAGCGCTGGAGTCGGCCAATCGGTTTGAGAAGCAGATCAGTGAAGTCCTGAATTTCGTGGCCCCGCCGGCCACGGTCCGCGCCCCCAGCACCACGGCGATGGCCAGCCTGCCCACACTGCTGCGGCCGATTCAGGTGAACCTGGGCATCCTATTTGTGGACCTGGACCTGCCGGCGGAACTGCGAACCCACTGTGTGCCGCTCCCGGAAGCCGCCTTGGAAGTAATCCTGGCGGAACTGCTCGAAAATGCCCGGAAATTCCACCCGCGTCACCAGCCCAAAATCACGATCAAGGTGACCCGCGGTGACGGCGGGTGGCTGGCGATTCAGGTGGCCGATGATGGCCTGACGTTGAGTCCCGGCGAGCTGGAATTGGTCTGGACGCCTTACTATCAGGTCGAGAAAAACCTCACCGGCGAAGTGGACGGCATGGGCTTGGGCTTGCCGATGATCGCCTCCCTGATCTGGGAGGCGGGCGGTTCATGCCGCATGTCAAACCGCCCGGCGGGGGCTGGAGTAATCGTGGAATTAGTTTTACCCTCTGTCCCGCAATGAATACCGCCCCCAGCACCATCCTCGTGGTGGATGACGAGCCCCGTGGCCGCCAATTGCTCGAGGAACTCCTCACACCTCACGGATACCGGCTCCTGTTTGCGAGCAACGGTCAGGAAGCCCTCGCCCTGGCGACCGCCCACACCCCGGATCTGGTCCTGCTGGACGTGATGATGCCCGGCGTGGACGGGTTTGAAGTGTGCCGGCGGTTGCGCGCGAACCCGCAGCTCCGCGAAATCCCGGTCATCATGCTCACGGCCTTGGATGATCGTGAATCCCGCCTGCAGGGCCTGGCCGCCGGGGCGGACAATTTTCTCACCAAGCCGTTTGATCAAATCGAGCTGCGCACCCGCGTGGCCACCATCACCCGGCTCAACCGCTACCGGCTGCTGCTGGCGGAACGGGAACGCTTCGCCCAGGCAATCGACGGTGCGCCCGACGGCATCCTGATCGTGGATGACAGTTTTCAAATCCGGCTGGCGAACCCGGCCGCCCAGCAGATGTTCCGGGCCGAAGCCACGCGGCCCTTGCTGGATGAACCGCTCGCAAAACGGGTCAGCCTGGACGCGGCCGTGCTCGAACAGTTGAAGGAATTGATGCGCGGAGGCCTGGCGCCTTTCCAGTTTGTCGCCAACGGCCTCCAACCCAATTCCGTACGGTTTCCAATCGAGGCCTCAGCCAGCCGGTTACCTGGGCGGATAAACCGGCGCTGCAAATCCACTTGCGCGACGTCACCGAGAAGCGACAGTTGGAGGAGCAGTTTCTCCGGGTCCAGCGGCTGCAGGGGTTGGGCACCCTGGCGGGCGGGGTCGCCCACGATCTGAACAACATCCTCGCGCCCATGCTCAACATCGCGGACCTCCTCGAGGATGTGCTGGCGGACCGGCCGGAGGCGAAGTTCCTGAAGCTGATGAAGAACTCGGTCCAGCGCGGCTCCGGGCTGGTCAAACAGATTCTCGCTTTCGCGCGGGGAACGGGCGGGGAGCGGCAGCCCATTCCTCCACGCTACGCATTGAATGAAATCCGACGCATCCTGAGCCAGACCTTGCCGAAGAACATTATCATCCGCACGGACTGCCCGCCCGAGACTCCCCCGCTGTTTGCCGACCCCACGCATCTGCATCAGATGTTGATGAACCTCTGCGTCAACGCCCGCGACGCCATGCCCCAGGGTGGACAACTCAAGATTTCCGCCGCCGTCCGCGAAGTGTCCCCCGACCAAGCCGCCCAGTGGACCGATGCCAAACCCGGCTCTTGGGTGGTGTTGAGCGTCTCGGACACCGGCACGGGAATCCCTCCTGAAGTTCAACGCCGGCTCGGCGAGGCCTTCTTCACCACCAAACCAGTGGGCCTGGGCACCGGCCTTGGTTTGTCCACCGTGTTCAGCATCGTGAAAAGTCACGGTGGCTTCTGACGGATGCACACCAAACCGGGCGAAGGCACCACCTTCGAACTCTATCTGCCGATCGCCGCCGAGAGCGTGGTCGCCACGATGCCGACTCTCCGGGAACCTCCCCGCGGTCAGGGCGAACTGATCCTGGTGGCCGATGACGAGGCCGCCATCTTGGAAATCAACCGCGCCACGCTGGGTTGTTACGGGTATCGGACCGTATGCGCCCGTGATGGAGCGGAGGCGGTAGCGCTGTTCTGTCAGCAGCCCGATGACATCAGTCTCGTGATCATCGATTCCCAGATGCCCTTCATGGATGGCCCCGCCGTTTTGCAGGCGCTCCGCAAAGTGCGGCCCCATGTGAAATGCGTGCTCACGAGCGCGAGTGAAATCAAATCAGCCTTCCCCACGGACGGCCCCCTGCCGCCATTCCTGGCCAAGCCCTTTACCAGCGGCCAACTGCTAGAAGTCCTGGATCGGGAATTGCACAGTTCCTGAGCGCTGATCAACGGCTCAGGATACGTGCTCGCCTGACCATTGAGCGCAGGAATAACGGAGTCCGAACAACTGTAGCCGAAACCTTTAGGTTGCGGCGTGCAGGCAAAGGTTTTGCCAGGGGCCTACTTGGCCGCATTGGCCGCCAGTGCCGCCTGAGCTTTGGCCTTCGCCTCCTCCGCGCGACGCATGATTTCCTCGGGCGAGGGCAGGCTCATCAGGACTTCCGCCGGAATGTCACCGGCGGCGCTGGCGAGCTTGGTGAGGCACTTCTGGCGCTCGGCCAGGGCCTTCTTGTCGTCGCGCTCCTTGCTGAAGCGGGCCTTGGCGGCGTCACTGCGCAGGCGGAGCTGGGAATAGACATCGCCGCCGAGCAGCGAGGAGATGTCGATCTTCATCTTCTCCTTGCCCATGTCCGAGTCCTGCACCACGTCGCCGTTGATGGGGCCGGCCTTGTACTTCGGGAACATGATCGCGGCCTCGGGACAGACGCGCGAGCAGGCGGGACAGTTGGTTTTGCAGTTGTCGTGGTTCTGCGCCTGAATCTTGTTCTGCTCGTCCACGCCATAGACGCCGAAGAGGCAGAAGCTCAGGCACTGCATGCAGTTCGTACAGCGGTCGTAATCGATGACCGGGAACCACGGCTTCCACTCGCCGTGCCGCGCGGCGCCGGTCTCGGCCTGCACGGCTTCGGCGGTCCGGGCAATGCGCGTGGCATCAAGCCCGGTGATGTCTTGAAACCGCACGCTGGTCCCGGCGGTCACACCCTCCGCTTCCGGGGTGCGCCCGGCGAACTGCCCGAGCACGAGCAACGACCCGCGCTCATGCGGCGCGACGCGTCCCCCCGCGACGGCGCGGGTGACGGCAAAGCCCTTCTCCAGCAACGCCGTCAGCGCGGCGAAGCGGTCGGTGTCAGCGAGCGGCGGGGCATCGGCGCCCTCGTAGAGGACGACGCGGAGGGTGGAGGAGGATGTGAGCGACATGGCGGAAGTGTTCAGTAATTAGTGTTCAGTGTCCAGTTACTCGCCACGCGTCAAGGTTCGTAGAAGCGGGCAAACCCCTTGGCTCGCAAGCCTTGTTTCAGTTCCAGATCTTCTGTCCACAAGCGACCGCCAAGGTGGAGCGTGAGTGCGACGTAAGGAGTATCCTTCTCATCCACACCTAGACAAAGCTGCTGGGCTTCCATCCAGGTACCGATGGCGATGTTGGCTTCGGCGATAAACTCAATGCGGGTCACCAGCGTGTGCAGGGCCTCCAGCAATTCGTCTTCGCCCACGCGGGCTGTAAAACAGAACGACCGCCGAGGGACTTAGCCGGTCACGCAAATCACCACGCCCGGCGGCCAGCGCTTTGAAGGCGAGATTGGCGTCCACCACGACGCGCTCCGCTTTCATGGCGCGGTCTTGATAAACCGATCCTTGTTTGCCGCCCACCAGTCCGACTTGATTTCCTCCGCCAGCCGCCCGGCCTCCGCTTCGTCCAACCCGCTCCGGCGGGTGATGGCTTCCAACCGCAACCAGTCCAAAAACGTGTTAAGCCGGTCGGCTGGCACATCATCCTTCGGGATGGTGACGCACACGGCTTGGTCGGTGGCCTCGACGGTTATCATGAGATTAAGCTCCGCTGTTCGCGGCTTGAAAGCAAGGCTCCGTTCCCATCTCCGTGAGCACGGCCAGCACTTGCGAGCGTTTTACGCTGGGAAAGCCGTCCAAAAAAAACTCGATGGAATCACCCGCCTTGAGGTGATCGAATAAACTCTGCACCGGCACGCGCGTACCCTTGAAAACCAGCGTGCCGCCTAGAATCTCCGGATCGGAATGATAGGCGCGGTCTTTTTTCATGCGCACAAGGTAGTCTCCAACCCGAGACCAAGCAATACTGGCAACTCAAAGGGCTGAGGACTCACGAACGACGGGGCATCGGTGCCCTCGCAGTAAAGAACGTGGAGAGCGGAGGACGAGGTCAGGCTCAAGGGATAAAAACGTTTACCCAGTCAAGCGGCGGCCTTCGGGGCATCGGTGGCGGTGACTTTCCCTCTCGGCAAGTTCGCCTTCACCTCACCATCGAAGAGCGAGGTGCAGACTTCGTCGGCGCTTTGCACGCGCATGTTGAGGACTTCGGCGGTGTCGAGCGGCAGGTCGGCCTTGGCGGTGTGGAAAAGCCACTTCACGGCGCGCGGGAAACAGGCGGCGATCTTCACCGGTCCACCGTCCGCCAGTCGCTTGAGCGACGGGTCCTGCCGGGCGCTCATCTCGCAGAGGTCGGCCACGGCGTCGAAGGCCACACCGGAGTCGGAAAGCTTTTGCAGGACCGCCGCCTTGACCTCCGGCGGGACGACCTGGGCGTACTGGCAGTGACAATAAAGAATGCGCGGTGCGGCTGACATGTTGCTGGCGGGTGGTAGGGTCTTGGGTCTGAGGTCTGGGGTCTGGGGTCTGGCGTCTGGGGAGGAGGGAGACGCCTTGCGGCGTGTCCGGCGTGGGGTTACTTGCCGCTTACGTCCACGGCGAGCAGTTCGCCCGGGGTGTTGCGCACGTAGATGTGGCCGTTGGCCAGCACCGGGGCGGTCCAGCACTTCTTGCCGAGGACCTGCGCACGGGCGAGGGCGTTAAAGCCTTTCGGCGAGGCCGCGACGATGACCAGCTCGCCGGTCTCGCTGAACACGATCAGCTTCCCGTCCGCCGCCGTGAGCGAGCCAATGCCGAGGCCTTTCTGCGACCACTTGGTCTCGCCGGTCTGCCAGTCGAGGCAGCGCAGTTCGCCGCCCGCTTTGCCAGCCTGGCCGTGGAAGGTGTAGAGATGTCCGCCCAGCACGACGCCCGCGTTGAACTGCGTCCAGGTCTCGGTTTTCCACGCGGCAACTGGTTCGCCGTCGCGGAGGTTCAGCTTCGTGGCGAGCGTGTTCTCACCGGAAAGCAGGACGGCTCCGTCCTGGATCAGCGGCGCACCGGCGTTGGTGTCGTAGCTGGAAGTGAACTTACGGGTCCAGCGCACCTTGCCGGTCGCCACCTCCACGGCAGCACACTCGCGATGGCTGAGGATGGCGACGCACCGGGTGCCGTCGAGATCGAACGGGATCGGTGTGGCGTAGGCGGCGGAGGCCTTGCCGTTCTGCCAGACGACCTTGCCCGTGGCCTTGTCGAGCGCGGTGCCCTGGCTGCCAACATTGAGAATGACGAGCTTGCCCTCAACGAGCGGCGACCCGGCGAAACCCCACTCGGGCACTTCGACGCCGAGTTCGGCGACGAGCTGCTTCTGGTAAACGACTTTGCCCGTCGCCAGTTCGAGGCAGAAAAAGTCGCCCTGCCGGCTGAGCTGATAAACGCGGTCACCGTCAATCGTCGGCGTGCCGGTCGTGCCGCCTTCGAAGTACTTGTTGCCCAGCGGGGCGGCATAACTGTGCTTCCACAATTCCTTGCCGGTCGCAGCATCCAGACAGACGAGCGTGTCCTGACCCTTCGCGTGACCGTCGTGTCCGGTGGCGATGACCTTGCCGCCACTGACCACGACGGAGGAAAAACCCAGGCCCACCTTGGCGCGCCACGCCACCTTTGGACCGTCCGCAGACCAGGTGGAGGACCAACCGGTTTCGCGGGAAGCACCGTTCAAGTCCGGGCCGCGAAACCTCGGCCAGTCGACGGCCTGAGTGGTGACAATGGTGGCGGCGAGCAGTGAAAGGCAGAGGACGGAACGCATGTTCTGAGCTTGGCCGGAAGCAATACGGAGTCAAGGCAGGCGTCGTGAACCACCGAGGCACAGAGAACACAGAGAAGGAATCAGGAAAGCAGGAAAGAAGGAATAAAGGACCGCTTTGACTTCTGGCGCAGCTTTGTCTCTTGTAGGCGTAATGCTAACAGCGGAACAGGTTAGGTAAAATTCAGCGTGCTGAAAAGGGTAGCCGTTCTCCCTCACCCCGGCCCTCTCCCAGCGGGAGAGGGCCGGGGTGAGGGAGAAATCGTTCATTGGTTCAAATCGGGGATTCCGCCAGAGCGTTCCAGTAATTGGTCTGAGGTTTCATTACTGCCTTCCTGCCTTCCTGATTCATCTCTGTGTCCTCTGTGCCTCTGTGGTTCACCCCTTCACCACGAGCCGCGCGATTTCCTCACCGATGGCCAGCGAAGCTGTCGCGGCCGGGCTGGGAGCGTTGAGGACATGGAGCGCCCGAGGCCGCGCGACCAGGCAGAAATCCTGCACGAGCGTGCCGTCCGGCGACATCGCCTGCGCCCGCACTCCCGCACCGCCCGGCTCCAGATCGTCCTCCCGGATTTCGGGGACCAACCGTTGGAGGGACTGGCAGAACAGCTCTTTGCTGAAACTGCGTTTGATCTCCTCCCAGCTCATGCGCTGGTGTTTGCCGAGGAAGTTCCACAGGCCCTCGAAGGTCACCGCGTCCAGCAGGTCGGCAACATTCAGGTCCGTCTTCGTATAGCCCTCGCGGGCGAAGGCCAGCACGGCGTTGGGGCCCGCCTCGATGCCCCCATGGATCATCCGCGTGTAATGCACGCCGAGGAACGGGAACTGCGGATCGGGCACCGGATAGATCAGGTGGCGCACGAGCGACTCACGTTCTTTCTTGAGCTGATAGTATTCGCCGCGAAAGGGGACGATCCGCACGTCGCGCTGCTCGCCGGCCAGCTCGCTCACCCGGTCACTATACAGGCCGGCGCACGTCACGAGATACGTGCCTTCAAATTCGCCGGCCGTCGTCTCCGCCACCCAGCCGGTGGAACTCTCGCGCAAGGCCGTGACGCGTGCGGAAGTCACCACCCGGTTCCCCGCCTTGGTAATGAGTTCCAGCATCGTGGCGCAGACCCGCGCATAGTCCACGATGCCTTCCTGCGGCACGTGCAACGCGGCGACCCCGCCGACATGCGGCTCGATCTCACGCATCTGCTCCGGCCCCAGCCAGCGCAGACCAGCCAGCCCGTTCTGCGTGCCGCGCTCCTGCAAATTTTTCAGCCGCGCAACCTCAGTCTCGTCCACGGCCACCACGAGCTTGCCGCAAACGTCATGGGGAATCGCGTGCTCGTGGCAAAACTCGGTCATCTCCGCGACCCCGCTGACGGCGAGGCGGGCCTTGAGCGAGCCGGGTTTGTAGTAAAGTCCGCAGTGGAGCACGCCGCTGTTGTGCGTGCTCTGGTGACGGCCCACGCCCGGCTCCTTTTCGAGGACGGTGATGCGCGCGTCAGGGAGCTTGCGCGCGAGTTTGATGGCGGTCGCCATGCCCACAATGCCGCCGCCGATGATGAGAAAGTGTTGGTCAGCCACAACGCGTGAAGGGTGAGAGTACGCGGGCAGGCTGGCAAGTGCTCACCCGGCAGATTCATCGATCCCCTGCCCTGCTTCTCGGCCTCACCCGTCGGGCATCTTCGTCAGACACGATTGTTCACGTGTCTGGCATCTCCCTCGCTTTCGCGGTGCCAGTGACCGCGGGCGGAGGGATCGCACTTAGTCCAAGCTAACGCGGACTGCCACTTGAAGGGACGCGTCGCACCCAAGACCAGACTCGATTCAAGCAGCGGACCGCAATTCCGACAGCGCCCCCGTGCTGCTGCCAAAGCGGGCCGTCTCGATACCGGCGTGTTGCAGCATGCGCACAAACAGATTCGACATCGGAGTGTTTTTCTTCCGGTCGAAGGCGAGATGGCCGGGATGCTTGAAGCCGCCACCGGCGAAGATGACAGGCAGATTGTCAGACGAGTGCGCGGAGGCATCGCCAAGATTGCTGACGAAGAGGATCTGGGTGCGGTCTAGGAGCGGGCGGCCGTTTTCATCCGCAGCGACCAGCTTGTCGAGGAAGCCGCCGAAGTTCCGGTATTCCTTCTCTTCGTAGCGCGCGAGCTGCTCGATCTTCGCTGGGTCCTTGCCGTGGTGTGAGGCGTCGTGATGGCCGATGGCGAGGTCAGGCTGGTTGGTCTGGTTGTGCTCGCCCAGACCGAGCACGACGAGGCGGGTGGAATCGGTCTGCAAGGCGAGCTGCACCAGCATGAACCATTGTTGCTGGCCGGCGACCCAGTGATCGGCCTTCTCGAACTCGCGCACCATCGCGGGAACTTTGGGCTTCGGTTTCGCCGCCCAGGCCTGATCCTGCTGCAGGAAGCCCTCGGCCTCGCGGATCGAGTTGGTGAGCAGGTCCAGGCGGTCGCGGTCGGCCCCGCCGAGTTCACGGTTCAAAGATTTCAACTGGCCGCGCACGCCATCAAGGATGCTCTGACCGTTCGCCAGGCGCTTCATCTCGCGGGTGACTTCCTCGGGCGTGCCATCCATGAAGAGGCGCCGGAAGAGCCGGGCACGGTTGTTCTCGAACGGCGTAGGCACACCCTTCTCGTTCCACGAGAGCGAGGCGCAGTTTGCCGTGTTGAGCACGAGGTGCGGTACCCGCGTCTCCGCCCCGATGCGCTGCGCGACGAACTGGTCGAGCGAGATGCTGTTGTGAATGTCGTCCGCGCGCTTGATGCCCTCCGGCGCGACGCCGGTAAAGATGGCGGACTCGGTGTGGTGCGAGTTCGGATAGCCCACATGCCCCATGCCGGAGATGACGGTGAAACGTCCCCGATGCGGCTCCAGCAACTTCAGGTAGCGTGTGGCCTCATAGTCGGGACCAGCCTTTTCCGGAAACAGGAAGGGGTAATAAGTCCCCAGCGGCCGGTGGATGAGCACCATGCGCTGCGGCTGGAGCGCCTTCGCCAACGCCTTGGACTCCGCACCAACGACCACCGGCAGCATGGCATCGAGAAGCGGCAGCGAAAGCGACACGGCGCCCGCACGGAGGAACGTACGGCGATCAAGACAACGCGCGTTAAGCATGGGGAATGGATGGTAGAGGTGGAGGATTTGGCAAGGGAATTTGGGGCACAAGAATGGGAGGACAAAATTCCATTGCCCTAAATTCCTCTGCCCAATCTCGGGTAGAATTGTGTCCAGTTGATTCTGTCTTCATTTGCTGAGAAATACCGGGCTTTGCACCACGGCATGGACGAGCGCACGGAAGCCGTGGTGCTGCTGGCGTACGTCAGTCACAATTGGTTCGACCACGGCGCGGTCGGCGAACTGGATGTCCGCGCCGGTGGCGTAGGTGAGGAGTTTTTGTGCCAGGTTGCGAGTGAGCTGGTCTGGGTCGCGCAAGAGCAGGCGCTTGTAGTCGTCAATGTTGGCAAAGGCCTGGCCGGCGGCGGTTTCGCCGGCGGGCTCGACGGGCCGGGCGAGCCAGACTTTCTTGCCCGGATAATTGGCCAGTTCCGCGTAGTCGCCCCCCTTGGGCGGCGGCTGCTTCACGCGGTAACGCTCGCGCCAGCCACCCACGACATCGAAGTTCTCCAGAGCAAACCCCGGCGGGTCGATGTGGACATGACACGAGGCGCACACGGCCACGTTCTTGTGCTTGTCCAATTGCTCACGTAGCGTCGTCGCGCCGCGAATGTCTGGCTCGATGGCGGCCACATCGGCGGGCGGAGGCGGAGGCGGTTTGCCGATGATCCGTTCCAACATCCACGCGCCGCGCTTCACGGGCGAGGTGTAGGTGGCGTTGGTGGTGAGCTTGAGCAAGCTGGCGTGCGTGATGAGCCCGCCACGATGCGAACCAGACGGGAGATTCACGCGGCACAGCTCCAGCCCAAGCACACCGGGCAGGCCGTAATGCTTCGCCAGCCGGGCGTTGAGGAAGGTCCAGTCCGAGTGAACGAACGCGCTGGTGGGCAGGTCGTGGGCGAGCACCTCGGCAAAGAACTTCGTCGTCTCCAGCGGCATGGACCACGCGAGCAGGTCGTCGTATTCCAAGTAGAGCGCGTCGGGTTTCATGTCCTGAAACTTGCGCAGATCCAGCCACTGGCCGGTGAAGCCGGTGATGAACCGTTGCGCCTTCGGGTCCTTGAGCAACCGCTCCGTCTGCGCCCGCAGGTTCGCCGGCTTGAGCAACTCGCCCTTCGCCGCGAGCGCGGTCAGTTCGTCATCCGGGAGCGAATTCCACAGCAACCGCGCCAGTCGCGCCGCCACGGCAAAGTCATCGAGCCGCCCGGGCTTCTCGACGTAGAGCAGGAAGTGCGGCGAGCAAAGCGCGGCCTTGTACCCGGCGCGCATCGCCTCGCCGAAGCGCTCGCCCTGATCGAGCTGCTCGTGGACGAAGCGCACGAAGTAAGCCACGGTATCCTCGCTCACCGGCCGGCGAAAGGCGCGCGGCAGGAAGGCGCGCAACAGCCGCTCCGCATCGGCTTTCGGTTCCCGCGAGACGGGCGAGAGCGGGTACTTGGAATACTCGCCGGGGACGGACCATTTCTTCCAGTCGTCGCGGACCGGCTTGCCGGCGAGCGTGTCATCAAGGTAGCGGGAGGGCACCTGCGGCAGATCACCGAAGAGGCGCGCATAACCCACGCCCGCATCCAGCGGACCTTCAAGTTCGATCCAATCCACCGCCAGTCCGGGGCCTTTGAAGTCGTCGCCGACCGGTTCGCCGTTGCGCTGCTTTTTCAGATCCTGAAAAAAAGTCAGGTCCAGGCCTTCGAGATAGACCTGCTCACCCGCCGGAAGCGCAGCCTCCACTTCCACGACCCGCGCACGGTCCGCTGGCGCATCGAAGTGGTCGAGCACGTGCTGGAGTTTTTCGTGGGCGAAACGGTCGGAACTGATTTTACCAACCAGCATCGGGATGGACTTGCCGTCGGTGTTCACCGCCCGGACGGACGCGCGGATGCGATAGCGGCCCGGCGCGGGCGTGGGCGGCGTGGTGACACTGCCATGTTTGTAGAGCCGCGCGCATAACACGATGGTGTCTCCTTCGAACCGCACGAACGGCGCGGTGCCCTCGCGATTGGGCTTGGGCCGGCTGTCGAGGAACTGCCGGCCAGTCCAGCGCCGCACGGCATTCGTCAGCGGCCACGCGGGCAGCGCGGCTGCCAGCGCCCGGTCTGCCGCCTCCTGATAACGCACCAGATGCGTGGCGGAAGTCTCCAACGCGCTGCTGACCTTATCGAAGCCCGCCGCCCCGTTGTCTTCCGGCAACAGATCTTTGAGCGGCGCGGTGATGCCGAGCAGGTCATGCACCGTGTGCTCGTATTCCGTGCGGTTCATCCGCCGCACCACGACGCGGCCCGCCGCCTGCTGGCGGGCGGCGGACGCCGTGTGAAGTTCCGTGCCGAGCGATTTTAAGAACGCGCCGCGTTCCTCCGGAGCAGGCTGCGTACTTTTCTTCGGCGGCATCTCGCCCTTCGCCAGGCGGTCGAACAACTTTTCCCAGATTGCGAAGGACTTGGGCGTGCTCCAGTTGGGTTGAAGCGCAACCAGGTCCAACCCGCCCTTCTTGGTGTCCGCGTCATGGCACTCGATGCAATGCGCTTTAATAAACGCGGCCGGTGTTGCCGCAGCAGAAGCGGTACAGACGACCGCAATCAAGACGAAGCAATTTAGGGCAAAGCGCTTCATGTATTTCCAAATTTCGTGCATCCTCAATTGATTACCGGTCCTCCATGAACTTCACCCGCTCCTCAGAGGGGATGGTCACGAATTTCCAAGTGTCGCACTTCACGCGGATGATGCGGCCGGGGCGGTAGCCGTCGAGCAGTTCGGCGAACTTCATCCGGATCTGGATGCCGCTGCTGCCGGGCGGCGGGTTCGGCGTTTCCTTCCACTCGACCACCTGGCCGATCTTCTTGTCGCTGCGATGAAACCAAGTGCGCAGGGTCTTCTCGGCGACCGCCACGCCGTAGCCTTTGTCCTGCGTGGTCTTGAGGTCGTCGTAGAGCGATTGATCCATGCCGCCGAAGAGCGTGAGGGTGACGAGGCCGCCGCCAAAGTCGAAGTTCTCCACGGCATCAATCCAGCCGGGCAACCAGCGTTGACGTTGGAAGAGTACGTGCCGACGCCGCTGGTGTTCCGTGGCGGCCTGGCGGGCCGCATCATCCAGCCAGAGGTCGGAGACCGTGAACTCCTTGTCGCGCCAGCCCTGCGACCAGGTGAGATTGAGCTGGACCGTGGTGTCGGGCGCGACGTCCTTCAACTCGACCCGCGTGCGGCCTTTCCAAACCCGGGTGACATTGTCGATGTCGATGATGTAGGGCTTGTTGATGCCATCCTTCGCCATGGTTCCCGTCGGGGTCACGTTCAACTTGCCCTTGGCTTCATCGACCGAAACCACCTTCCAAGCCTGGCCCCGGCGCTGGTAAAAACTGAAGTCATCTTCGAGCGAGAGGCCGTGGTTGTATTTGATTTCATATTTCTCCTGGCTCTTGGGCAACGGCGGGATGGTCTTCTCCTCACCCGGCGGCGGCACGAAAAAGTATCCGTGCAGGTGCGTGCCGATGGGAATGTCGCGCAGCTCCGCAGGTGCGCCGTTGAACCAGCACATGGCATACGGCAGCAGGGCGAACGAATGCAGCGCGCCGGATTGATAACGGTCGTGCGGCTCATTGCCATCAATGCGCAACGCGCCGCGCCGGTTGGCGGGATCAAGCACCACCAGTTCGCCGGACAAGTAGTGACCTGAGTCGGGCGGCGGAAACTGGCCGGGCTGGGGAATGTGGTCGGCGGCGGAAACGGAGTGTGCCAGCGGTGACATGGCAGCACCGAGACCAAGCAGATGGAGGAACTGGCGGCGGGAAAGTTTCATTTCTTGATGTGCTCGGAACGGACCTACCTTTTCTGAAACAACTCAGACAGCACCAGCCGTTCGATGACCGGCTTGAGGCGGTAGTCCTCCGCTTTGCAATCGCGGGCAATGGTGCGCAACGCCGTTGCATCGTCCGAAGTCATCGCACGGCGCAGGGCGAAGGTGGCGAGCTGCTCGACAAACGCCTCGGAAAAGCGGTCAAGGTCCTGCACGAGCAACTGCTTGAAGGATTCCGGGCCGTCATAGGCACGACCATCGGGCAGCTTGCCGCTCGCGTTCACGGGAGGATTTGCGCCCTGCCCGGACTTCATGGCCTCTTCCGTGCGCCAGCGCCCGATGGCGTCAAAATTGTCGAAAGCAAAACCGAGCGGGTCGATGCGCTGGTGGCAGGCGGCGCAGTTGGCGTGGGTCGAGTGCGCCTCGAGTTGCTGGCGGATGGTCGCCTTGGGTTTGTTGCTGGGCGTGGGTTCCAGCGGATCGACATTGGGCGGCGGTGGCGGCGGCGTTTTGGCAAAAACGGCTTCCGACACCCACACGCCACGGTGCACCGGCCGATGCCGCGTGCCGTCAGAGGTAAGCATGAGCACGCTGGCGTGCGTGAGCAGGCCGCCCCGATGATCCTCCGGACGCAAGGTCACGCGCTGGAACGAAGACGCTGCGGGAGGCGGCATCTGGTAATGCATGGCGAGCCGTGCGTTCAACATGGTCCAGTCCGACGCGAGGAATTCACGCAGGGACAAGTTCCGCGCGAAGACCTCCGTGAAATAGCTGACCGATTCCAGCACCATGCTTTGTTCAAGCCACTTGTCGTAGTCGGGGAAAAGCTCGGTATCCGGCGGAAAGACGCCGACCTTGTGAAGCTGCAGCCATTGCTTCGGGAACGCGTCGGTGAACCGCTTGATCTTCGGGTCGGCAAACATGCGGGCGACCTGGGCTCGCAGCACCGCCGGTTCGTGGAGCTTGCCCGCTTGTGCGGCGGCAGCCAGTTCGCTGTCCGGCATCGAACCCCAGAGGAAGTAGGACAGGCGCGAGGCGAGTTCCCAGTCGTTGACCTGGGCGCGGCGCTGCTTGGCTGAGCCTTCTTCGAGGTAATAAAAGTTCTTCGCGGTAAGCACCCCGATCATGCCGGCGAGATACGCGGAACGGAACTTTTCGCCCGCCGCCAGCTCACCCGCGATGACCTTCATGAAGCGCTCGATATCCGCATCTGCAACTGGCCGCCGCCAGGCGCGCGTGGCGAACTGTTTCAGACATTCGCGCGCTTCGGCGAGGTCGCCGGCCTTGGTGGGAAAGAGGCCTTCGCGCTTTTTCTGATCGGCTTCGGTGAGAATGGGGCCCTCCCACTCCACCCAGTCCACGATCAGGAGCGGAAAGATCGAACGACCTTCCTCGTCGAGCAGCTTGTAGGTCTTTGGCGCGACGTTTTTAAGGTCGTTCAGACTGGAGAACGGCATGGAGCTGATGTTCGGGGTCTGACCGTCGGAGAGCATGCCCGGGGCTTCGTTCAACAGGTCGAGGCTGCCCTCGGGGAGAAACGTCTCGATCTCCACGACGGTCGGCTTGCCCTCGGGGGCCTGCACGTCCTGGCCGGTGATGGAACGTTTCAATCCGTGATGCCATACGGCCAGATGCGGCAACCGGCCCTTGAACGAAGGCACGGCACTGAGCTGGACGCGGATGCGATAAAGTCCCGGTGCCGTGGCGCGCAAGTTGCCGCGCCGATGCCCCGGCGCGATCAACCAGCGGGTGCCAGGCGCAGCTTCGCTCCGACCCTTGCCCGCCTTCGCCGGCGACTCGGGGAAGGCCCGGTCCAGCACGGTCTCGGCGGCCTTGAAGTAGCGGTCCACATGCGATGGCGAGAGCGACAACATCGAGCCGATGCGCTCGAAGCCGTGCCAGCGCGGGTCTTCGTTGAAAGCACCAGGCGCATCCACATCGAAGTAAACGCCAAGCAGGTCGTAAACCGTGTGGCCGTATTCCTCGCGGCTCAACCGGTAGTGCGCCACTGGCCCGCGCTTGGCCATGCGGGCCGCCTCGCCCTCCTTGAGACGCGAGGAAATCCAGTCCACGACCGGCCCCAGCTCGACCGCCTTGGGCTGCGGTTCCTTCTTGGGCGGCATCTCGCGGGTGCTGATGCGGAACAAAACCTCGGCCCAGCGCTGGGCCTCCACCGGGTCCGTGAAATCTGCCGACAGCTTGTCCACGCGGAACTCGCCCTTCTGCTGCTTCTCGCCGTGGCAACGGAGGCAATGGTCGGCGAAGAAAGCCTTGGTCGGGGACTCGGCGGCGAATGCTGGGGCGGCCCAGCCGAAACCGGCGGCCAGACCGACGGCAAACCAACGTAACTTTAAGTTCATCTCGGAGAAAAATGCAGGCATGGCAAGCGGCCCCGTTGATTAACGGTCATCGAAGTTCTTCACGCGTTCCTCGGGCGGCAGCTTCACATTGGGAAAGCCGCTGGGGCGAAAGCGGACGATCCGGCCGGGGCGAAATCCCTCCAGCAGTTCGTTCAGTTGCACCCGCAGTTGCAGGCCGCTGCTACCGGATGGCGGATTCGGCAGATCCTTGACCCCGACCACCGAGCCGCCCTTGTTATCATGCTCCTGCCACCAACTACGCAGGGTCGGTTCTGCGGCAGCGA
This sequence comes from Pseudomonadota bacterium, assembly GCA_009924135.1. Taxonomy (GTDB): domain Bacteria; phylum Verrucomicrobiota; class Verrucomicrobiia; order Limisphaerales; family SXTU01; genus SXTU01. The sequence goes on from RFSE01000002.1 coordinate 74,759, forward strand.
TGGCGGCACTTTTGGCCGTCCGCGCCCGCTCGTATAACGTCGGGTCCATGCCGCCAAAGAGCGTGACGGTGACGATGCCCTTGCCGCCGGGCTGATGCTCGACGTTATCCACCCACCCAGCCAGCCACCGGTGCAACTGATGCCGGATGTGAATCTGTCGCTGCTGCTCCGTGGCGAGCTTGCGGCTGTCCTCGTCGAGCCAGACATCCGCCACCTGAAGCTGGCCGTTCTTCCAGTCGGGAGCCCACGTGAAGTTCAACTGGACGGACTGGTCCGCAGCGAGGTCTTCCAGTTCGCCCGCCGCCCGGCCCTTCCACACACGGGTGGAGCGGTCCATTTCAAAAGTCTGCTCGCCTTTTAACCCGTCGGCATCCGCCTTGCCCGTCGCCACGATCCTGAGCTTGCCCGCCTTCACGTCAGCCGACGTGATTTTCCAAGCCCGGCCGCGTCGCAGATAAAAGCTGAAGTCATCCTCCAGCGAGAGCGCATGGGTGTATTTGACCCCATACCGCGAATTCTTCTCCGGAGGCGGGATCGATTTGTCATCTGCCGGCGGCAGGACGAAATACCCGTGGAGCAAAGTGCCGATGGGAATGTCCCGCAGCTCCGCCGGTGCGCCGTGATGGCTGATCGTGCCGTAGGGCAGGAGCGCGAAGCGGTGTGATGGTGCCGAGTGATACCGGTCGTCCACGCCATCACCCACGAACCGGATGGCCCCGCGGCGGTTCACGTGATCCACGGAGATCAGTTCACCGGCGAAATAATGGCCAACATTCGGCGGGGGAAACTGGCCGGGCTGCGGAACGAACTCAGACTTCTCCTGTCCGCCCGCATAATGTGCGAGCAGACAAACCGTGAACGTCAGAATGCAGCGCAGGTCTTGAGCAACCGCCCTCAAGCCGACACCTCCGAGACGATGCCCAGGCTGTCGGCGAACTTCTCGGTCTTCACGTTCATTTTTTGCGCCATCGTCAACAGCAGGTTGCTCAGGCGCGCCTTTTCGTTCACCGGCTTGAAGTGGATGGCCGGGTGTTTGTCGTAGCCTTTAAACTCGGGCACGAGGTTGAAGTCCACATGCCGTCCATGTTTGAGCCCGAGCTTGGTGCCGCCCGCGAGGATGAGCGGCAGGCTGGCGTTGCCGTGGCTGTGCCCGTAGGCCATGCCGCTGCCGTAGAGCGCCATGGTCGTGTTGATCAGCGGGCCGTCGGCGTCCGACACTTCCTTCAAACGGCCGATGAAGTAGCTGAACTGCGCGATGTTGAACGCGTCGCTCTCCATGAGCTGGCGCATCAGATCGGGGTTGCCGTTGTGATGCGAAAGCGAGTGGCGGTCCTGCTTGATGCCGATTTCCGGCACCGCCGGCCCCTGCCCTTCCAAGCCGGTGGCAAAAGTAGCCACGCGCGTCATGTCCGTCTGGAACGCCAGCACAATGATGTCGTACATCGTACGGAGGTAGTCGCCGAGCATCTGGAGTGAGATGTCGCGGTTGAGCTTCGAGTGGATGGACGGCTCGATCTTCGGGCGCGGCGTATCGAGCCACTTGTCTGAACGTTCGGTGCGGATTTCCACCTCGCGCACGGCGGTGAGGTATTGTTCCAACCGGCCCTTGTCTTCGTTGCCCAACTGGCCGCTGAGACTGCGTGCCTCGTCCAGAACGGCGTCAATGATGCTGCCGCGCCGTTGATAACCCCGGCGTTGCTTGGCGATGCCACCCTTCGGATCTTCGAACAACTCGCGGAAGGCCAGGCCGGGGCTGAACGTGGCCGGCAATTGGATGCCATCGGGATTCACCGCCAGCGAGCCCCCCTGATTGCTCAGTTCCAGGGAGGAATAACGGGTGATCGGCGCGGTCACCTGGGCCATGAGCTGATCGACGGAAATGGTGTTGCGCACCGACTGCCCGATCTTGCCACCCGTCAGCCAGATGCTCTGGCAGTTGTGATGGTTGCCCAGGCCGTTGGGATGGTGCAGGCCGCTGAACGGCGTGACGACGTCACGATGCGGCTCCAACGATACGAGCGGCTTGGATAACTTGTAGTCGGGACCGGCCTCCTTGATCTGGTAGTCGGCGGTGCAGACGCCGTTGGGCAGATAGATGAAAACACTGCGCCGCGCCTTGAGCGCCGGGTCTGCCGTCGCCGCGCGGAGCGGTTGCATGCAGTCCAGAAACGGCAGGGCCATCGTGACGCCGAGGCCCTTGAGCGCATGCCGTCGGGTAAGCAACCAGTTTTGGCGGGGAACATTCATGGCAGTATATTGTCTGAGTTGGACGCTAGCGCTTCTGAAAAAAGTCGGACAGGACGAAGGCTTCCAGCGTGGCCTGGAGTTTGTATTCGTTCCGGCCCGCAGCCGAAGCCACGGCCTTCAACGCAGCAGCATCGTCAATGGTCATCGCGCGGCGGAGAGCAAACGTGGCGAGTTGCTCCACAAACGCCTCGGCGAACCGGTCCAGGTCCTGCACCAGCAGTTGTTTGAACGCCTCCGGCCCGTCGTAGGCACGGCCATCCACCAGCTTCCCGCCGGCGTTCACCGGTGGATTGGCTCCCTTGCCCGCCGTCACCCGTTCCTCGGTGCGCCATTGGCCAACCGCATCGTAGTTGTCGAAAGCGAAGCCCAACGGGTCAATCCGCTGATGGCATGCCGCACACGTGGCGTGCGTCGCGTGCGCTTCGAGCTGCTGGCGGACGGTGGCTTTCGGTTTGTCGCTGGGGGTCGTTTCGAGCGGGTCGACATTGGGTGGCGGCGGTGGCGGCGTTTTGCCAAAGATGGCTTCCGACACCCACACGCCGCGATGCACCGGCCGATGCCGCGTGCCATCGGAGGTGAGCATCAGGATGCCCGCCTGCGTGAGCAACCCGCCCCGATGATCCTCCGGCCGGAGCGCGACGCGCTGGAAACCCGACGCCTTCAGCGGCGGAAGCTGGTAGTGCTCGGCCAGACGTGGGTTGACCATGGTCCAGTCAGAACTCAGGAACTCACGCAGCGACCGGTTTTGGTTGAACACTTCGCTGAAAAAGGCGACCGACTCCAGCACCATGCTTTGCTCCAGCCATTTGTCGTAGTCGGGATACAACTTCGGGTCCGGCGGGAACATCCCGACCTTGTGCAGTTGCAACCACTGGCGCGGAAACGCCCCGGTAAAGCGCTTGATTTTGGGGTCGGCCAACATCCGCCTGAACTGCGCACGCAAGGTGTCCGGTTCGTGCAACCTGCCCGCTTGCGCCGTGGTGAATAGTTCCTCGTCCGGCAGTGAGCCCCAGAGTAAGAACGACAAGCGTGCGGCCAATTCCCAGTCGTTCACCCGGTCCCGCCGCTGCGTGGCTGAGCCCTCTTCGAGGTAATAGAAATTCTTGGACGTGAGGATGCCCACCATGGCCGCACGGTAGGCCGCGCGGAACTTCTCCCCGGCTGCCAGTTCGCGCTCGATCACCTTCACATACCGCTCCAACTCGGCCTCGGTCACCGGCCTCCGCCAGGCACGGGTGGCCAGCCGCTGGAGACAAAGGCGCGCTTCCGCAAGGTCGCCGTCCTTCTTGGGCACCAAGCCATCGCGCTTCTTCAAATCGCCTTCGCTGACAAGCGGACCTTCCCACTCGACCCAATCCACCATCAGCATCGGGTAAAGCGGCTGACGATCGTCGTCGAACAACTTGTAGCCGGTCGGGTTCAGGCGGCGCATGTCCCGCGTGCTGGTGAAAACGCTGCCGCCCCCGTTAAGCACGTTGAGCGTGTGGTTGCCGACCTCGCTGAACACCGGCGGCACCTCATGCACCAGGTCGTACCCACCCGGTGAAAGGTCGGCTTCGAACTCGATCACGATGGGCTGGTCCTCGGGTGCGAGGATGTCCTGATCGTACACCGAGCGCTTCAACTGCTGATGCCACAGCGAGAGGTGCGGCGTGCGCCCTCCGGGCGGGCGCAGCCCACTCAACTGGATGCGCACGCGGTATGTCCCCGGCAGCGTGGTGGTCATGGCGTGCCGCCGGTTGGCCGGCCACATGGGCCAGCGCACGCGGTTGGTAACGCCTTGTTCGTCCATCCACTTTTCGCGCCGTTCGTTGGCGTCCCGCCGGATCTTCGTGGTTTTGACCGGCTGCTCGGGAAACGCCCGCTCCAGCACCGTCTCCGCCGCCTTGAAATACCGGTCCACATGCGAAGGTGAGAGCGACAACATCGAGCCGATCCGCTCGAAACCGTGCCAGCGCGGGTCCTCGTTGAACGCCCCGGGCAGGTTCACGTCGAAATGCACCCCGAGAAGGTCAGAGACGGTGTGGGCGTATTCGTCCCGGCTCAGTCGGTAATGGGCCACCGGCCCGCGTTTGGCCATGCGCGTCGCCTCACCTTCATTGAGACGGGTGGAAATCCAATCGACGGCCTTGCCCAGTTCAGCGGACGTGGGTTGGGGTTCCTTCTTCGGCGGCATCTCGCGGGAGTTGATGCGGTAGAGTACCTCACCCCAGCGTTGCGCGTTCGCGAGACCGGCGAAATCGGCGGGCAGTTGGTCCACCCGGAAGTCCCCTTTCGCCTGCTTCTCCCCGTGGCAACGGACGCAGTGATCGGCGAAAAACGCCTTGGTCGGAAGTTCTGCTGCGAGAGCGACGTACGGAGCGAGGCACGCAAGCATGGCGAGTCCGATCTGCTTGAGTAAAAAGCTAGGAGAACTGGCCTTCATGCACCCACGAACCAACGACTCAAAAGTTTCGCAAACACCCCGCGCGTTTCGTCATCCGAACAGCTCCGTCACGAGCCGCCCTTCGTCGAGGATGCTCACCGGGCGGCCGTCCGGGGTGTGGATTTCACCGCGCGGGTCGAGGCCAAGACTGTCGTAGATGGTCCACGCCACATCGGCGGGCTTCACCGGCGTGTCAGTCACGAAGGCCCCGGTGCGGTCCGTTGCGCCCACGACCTTGCCACGCGCGACGCCCGCGCCCGCGAAGAGCAGGCTGGCCGCCTGGCCCCAGTGATCGCGGCCGGTGTCCTTGTTGATCTTCGGCGACCGGCCGAACTCGCCCATGCACACGACCAGCGTGTCCTTCAGCAGACCATGGGCATCCATGTCATGGATGAAAGTCGAGAAACCCTGGTCGAACTCGGGCAGCTTCTTGTCGAGGCTCGTAAATATCTTCGCGTGATGGTCCCAGCCGCCGTAATTCACGGTCACGAACCGGACCCCGTGCTGCACCAGCCGGCGTGCGAGCAACACGCTCTGGCCGAAGGTGTTGCGTCCGTAGTCGTCGCGCAGTTTGTCTGTCTCCTGCTCGATGGCAAAGGCGTCCTGCGCATCGCGGGAAAGCACCATCTCGGCGGCGCGCTGCTGGAACTCACCGTAGGTGGCAAGCTGGTCGTTGCCCTCGACGCGTTTGGCAAGGTTGTCCACGGCGGCCAGCAGGGACTTGCGACGCACCGCGTTCTCGCGCTTCACCTCGGCGGGCAGCGCCAGGTCGCGGACCTTGAAGTTCTCCGCGTTCGGATCGCCGGCCTTGAAGGATTCGCAACGACCGCCGAGGAACGCGCTCTTGCCCAGTTCCCAGGTGAAGGAGGGATTGCGCGGCACCGCCACGTAGGGCGGCATCACCCCGCTGAAACCGGTGCGCTGCGCCACCACGGCACCCATCGCCGGATAATCGCCGAAGGCCGAGCCGAACCGGCCCGAGAGCACCCAGTTGGTGGCGGTCTCATGGTGGTCGTTGTTGTGCGCCCCGGAGCGGACCAGCGTGAGCTTGTCCATCGTCTTCGCCATCTTGGGCAGCAACTCGCCCACGTGCAGGCCGGGGACGTTCGTGGGAATTTCGGTGTACTTGCCGCGCACCTCGGACGAAGCCTCCGGCTTCAGGTCGAAGCTGTCGTGATGCGAGAGTCCGCCGCCGAGATAGACGAGCACGACGGACTTGGCGCGGGCCTTCTTGTCCGTGCCGGCCGCCTGCTCCGCTGCGAGAAGCGAGGATAACGAAAGACCCAGTGGCGCAAGCGCGCCGACGCGCAGGAAGTCCCGGCGCGCCCAGCCGTTACAAAAGCGGTGCGGATTCGGATTGAGCTGGATGTCGAGCATGGCGGTAAACTGGCTGGGAAAGTGGACGGGCGGACGGCGCGGTTATTCGCGCGGCCGACGGCACCCTTCGGAGCAAACGGATTTTCCCCTCGGCCATCACCCGCTGGGTGAAGACCCTGCGCGCTGCTGATCAGTGCAGGTTAGTGCGGGTCAGCGGTTTAACTGGCGGCCCTTCTGCTTCAATTGCAGAACCCAACTTGATTCGCAACCTGAAGGTCGCGACTACGAACCGGCGTGGTTCCGGTGCTTGTCAGAGGGCGAATCCGGAACGCTTTTTCCCAACCAACCGCGCGGGCTACGGCTCGGCCAATCGCACACGATAAAAGCGACGCGGCAAGGGGAGCGGCGCGGCGTCCAGCACGTCAAACGCACCGTCCGGCGCGCTGTTCGTTGCCAAGGACGTCCACTGCGTCAGATTCGTCGAGACTTCGATGGCGTTGCTCGTGGCTTGTTCGGCCTGCACTTGGAAGCGCAGTTGTCCGTCTATCTGGCGCGTGACGGCGAGCACAGCGGGCACTCCCACGGGGGCCTCGCCACTGATCTGGTAGTTGTCGAAGACCAGGTAATTGTCCCCTGCCTTGCCCACCGTGCGGATGGCCCAGACGGCGTCGATGTCCCCGAGGTTCAGTGCGTTGGTCTTGGTGGTCAGCGGGAGCGGCGCAGTCAGCGACACGCCATCCAGCGCGGCCATCCAGCGGTTGCGCCGGATGTTCATGGTGATGGCGAGTTCGTGTACGGCACCGCGCGTGAACTGGTAGCCGGTCGCGACGAAGCCCTGGGCGTCATCCAGATTGTAGTTGATGCCGGTGGTCGAGTTGTCGAAGTCCAGGGTGAAGAGCCGCGCGCCGTTCGTGTTGTAGATGCTCCAGCGGAAGTCGTCGCGGTTGGTGGAGGTGGAATCCGCCACGAGCATTGTCACCGAGAACGTGAGCACGGCCAGGTTGGTGGGCACGGGCGCGAGGTTCACAGGCCGCCAGACGTTGAAGAACTCGGTGGCATCCGGCGGGGTAAAGCCAATGAAGGCAGACTGTCCAGCCCCGGGGATGAAGTTGGTGACGATGCCATTGCCACCCGTGCCTTCATGCACCCAGTTGTTCTGTCCGCTCAACGGGGCGTTCGTGGTGTATCCCTCAAACCCTTCGAATCCGGTGCGGTAGATGAGCGTGGCGGCGGAAACGGGCAGCAGGTTCAGCAGCATCAGGACCCATAACAATGTTTCCCCGGACAGATGCCGGCCTCTCCCCCGGAGACGAATCCCTTCACCTCTCGACGCGGACAGGGCCAAGTTGAAGGGGGCGTCCGCCGGTGGCATTCGCCCGCCAACCGGCGCACTCGCCATCCATCCGGACGCTTTCATTGCTTTACCCACATTTGATTTCATCCCCCTGCCCTCCGTGTATTGAAGGGAGCGGGTATTACGCCGTCGCTTTTGCGGCGGCGAGGTCGTTGCGGCGGTCGGCCATGCTCTTGAAGAACTCGTAGCCTTCGCGGACGCGGCGGACGCAGACGTCCTTGTCCTCCAGCATCGTCTGAATGATGCGCAGGACGGGCTTGGTCCGCAGGTAGTAGCGGTGGTAGAAGCGCTCGACGCTCTCGAAGATTTCCTCCTTCGTACAGCCGGGATACGCCAGCGTGCTCTGCTGGAGGCCGTCGTCTTCCACGAGGTCGGTCTTGTCCTTTTTCACGAACCAGCCGTTGAGCTTGGCCTGTTCGTAGAGTTCGGTGCCGGGATACGGTGCGGCGAGGGAGACTTGCAGGCTGAAGACATCGAGTTCCTCCGCGAACCGGATGGTCTGCTCGATGGTTTCGCGCGTCTCGACGGGCAGGCCGAGGATGAAGGTGCCGTGAATCACCACGCCCGCCTTGTGGCAGTCCTTGGTGAAGCGGCGCATCTCGTCGGTGGTGACGCCCTTCTTGATGCGCGTGAGGGTGTCGTCGTTGCCGCTCTCGTAGCCGACGAGGAAGAGGCGGAGGCCGTTGTCCTTGAAGCTCTTGATGGTGTCGTAATCGAGGTTCGCGCGGCTGTTGCAGGACCAGTCCACGCTGAGCGGGCCGAGCTTCTTCGCGATCTCGCGGGCGCGCGGGAGGTTGGCGGTAAAGGTGTCGTCATCGAAGAAGAACTCCCGGACCTGCGGGAAGACCTTCTTCATGTAGGCCATCTCGTCCGCGACGTTTTGCGCGCTGCGGACGCGGTATTTGTGCCCGCCGATGGTCTGCGGCCAGAGGCAGAAGGTGCACTGCGCCGGGCAGCCCCGGCCCGTGTACATGCTGACGTAGGGATGCTGGAGGTAGCCGATGAAATACTTCTCGATGTCGAGGTCGCGCTGGTACACGTCGGCCACCCACGGGAGGGTGTCCATGTCGGCGATCATCTCGCGTTCGGGGTTGTGTTTGATTTTGCCTTCGTCGTCCCGGTAGGAGAGGCCCTTGATGCTGGCGAGGTCGCGGCCTTCGGCGACTTCCTTGCAGGTGAAGTCGAACTCCTTGCGCCCGACCCAGTCAATGGCCCACGAGGCCTTGAGCGTCTCGGCGGGCAGGACCATCGCGTGCGCGCCGACGAAACCGATCTTCGTGGCGGGCTTCTGCTGCTTGATGGCCTCGGCGACGCGGCAGTCGTTCTTCAGCGAGGGCGTGGAAGTGTTGATGATGACATGGTCGTAGCCCTTGGCGATGCGCAGGCATTCCTCGACGCCGATGTTGTGGGGCGGGCAGTCGAGCAGCCGCGAGCCGGGCACGAGGGCGGCGGGCTGGGCGAGCCAGGTGGGATACCAGTAGCTGGTGACCTCGCGCCGGGCCTGGTAGCGCGCGCCGGCACCACCGTCAAAGCCGTCGAAGGAGGGCGGGGAGAGGAAGAGGGTGCTCATTGGGAAGGAGTCAGGAGTCGGAAGTCAGAAGTTAGAAGTCAATTGGCGGATGGCGCGGGGAAGAACTACGGGAGGCTTCGCTGAATGAGTTCGATCAGCAGTCCCACATCACGCCGATGCGTGTCGTAATCGGCTCCCAAGTCGGTCCAATCGCCACCCGGATAATGCTGAGCGAAAAACTCCTGCGTCAGATCGTCGGACACGGTTCGAAACTGCATGAATGCCGGGCCATAAACAATAGCTTCCTTTAGCAAGTGGACCAAATCGTGAGTTTTCTGAAGCTTCCAGCCACGTGCGATCAGATAGCCCATGAGGTATCGCTCGGCCGCCTCTTGTAGTAATTCGAGCCCGGATGGGGTGGTGCCTTCCATGGACCAGAGAACATCAGCTGCTCTCAATCGGTCCCCGGCAAGGTAAAACCAGTCCGCCGGATCCGCTTCGGAGGACTGTTTACGCTGCATAAACTTCCAGCCCTTTGCCGATGATTTCTTCGTAAAAAGGACTATGCGCCGCAACCCGTTCAGCGATCCGGGCGGAGGTCTTGGCCAGAATTGTGAAGGCCGGGCGATCCGCTGGCACATCCCAGAGCGAATGCAAAATCTCCTTTGTGCCCCGGTTCTCCGAGGGCATGTCATCCCGGACCACGAGGATGTCCACGTCGCTGTCCCAGCGCGGTTCACCGTAAATCTGGCTGCCGAAGATGATGATCTTCCGGGGATGAAACCGCTCGACGATATGGCTCAAGTACGGCTCCACGCGATGCGCGATGCGATGCACCGGATAGCGCGGGTCGTGCAAGGCCGGGAAACGCGTCCCCGCCGGGGCCGACGGGACGACTGCCGGGCGCACTTCGTTGGTGGCATCGGCGTCCATCGCGCGCACAGAAGTGACTACTCCGTCTTCGACGTGACCGAGCCGTTGGCCTTGATCTTGGCCAGCAGGTCGTCGCGCTGGGAAGTGTCACCGGAGCCGCAGCCGCCACCGGCGGCCGGGGTGGCGTGGGTGTGTTCCTCTTCCTTGCGGGAGAAGGCACCACGGGCGCTGGCAGCGGGATTGATCGCGGCCTTGGCCTCGGCGAGGTGCCCCTTGCCGATGGTCACGCCGTTGTAGGCGCGCTTCTCCAGCTCCGGGGTCGCGGCGAAAGGCTTGGGCCGGGCGCCGAAGTTGTACTTCATGTTGATCCAGCTATCGCGCGGCTTGTCGCTGAGCGCGCCGCTCGGATCGTAGCCGCAGTGGACCATGCAGTGCTCGCAACGCGGGTCGCGTGCCACGCCGTCCACCACGCCGTACTTCTCCCAGACCACCTTGCCGAGCATCTCGGCGTAGGTCGGATAATGACCGTCGGTCATCAGGTAGCACGGCGCTTTCCAGCCCTTGACGTTGTAGGTCGGGATGGCCCACGCGGTGCAGGTCAGCTCGCGCTTGCCGGCGAGGAACTCCTGATACACCGGCGTGCCGAAGATGGTGAAGAGCTGGCCCCATTCCTCGATCTTGGCGAACTTCTTCCGCGTCATGTCGCGGGTGAGGAAGAACTCCTTGGGATCGCGGCCGAGGCGCTTGACCATGTCCTTCTTGGCGGCGTCGTAATCGTAGCCGGGCGAAATCGTGTGGCCGTCCACGTCGAGGGAGCTGAGGAACTTGAACATGTCCTCCAGCTCCTGCACGTCGGTTTCCTTGTAAACGGTCGTATTCGTCGCGGTCTGATACCCGAGAATCTTGGCCATCTTGATGGCGGCGACGCATTCCTTGAAGACGCCCTCGCGCTCGACGATGAGGTCGTGGGTGAATTCCAGGCCGTCCACGTGGACGTTCCAATACATCCACTTGCTGGGCTTGATGACCACCTTGGCCTTGGCGGCGGCATCGGCATGGCGGATGGCTTCGGCTTCCTTCTCGGTGATGAGCTTGGCGTCCAGCAGCTTCTGCATGCGCTTTTCGTGCACGGGATTCGCCGCGTCGTAAACAGTGGCAAAGTACTCGCGCATCTTTTTCCGCATGAAGACGCCGTTGGTGCAGATGTAAATGATGCGGCCCTGCTCGCGCAGCCCGGCCACCAGCTCCTCGATCTTCGGGTAGATCAACGGCTCACCGCCGCAGATGGAGACCATCGGTGCGTCGCAATCCTGCGCAGCCCCGAGACATTGCTCCAGCGGCACCATGTCCTTGAGCGAGGTGGAATACTCGCGGATGCGCCCGCACCCGGTGCACGTGAGGTTGCACGTGTGCAACGGCTCCAACTGGAGGACCATGGCGAACTTGGGAGCCCGCTTGATCATCTTGTGTTTGACGATGTGGCTGGCGATCTTGACCGTCAGCGCGAGTGGGAAGCGCATGGGATTATTGGACTGAGGCGACCTGTGAGACCTTCAGCTGGCCCGGAATCGCCCCGTCCGCAGGGACAGGCGGGGCGGTCTGGAGCAGCTTCGGAACGCCCGGCAACAGGAACGTGGCGGGCGATACCGACTGCGAAGTACGGAAACCGCCGCAGCCAGCCGTCCCGATGACCAGCATCGGGAGGATTGCCAACAGCGACCGTTTCCAACTAAAACGCATTGCAGCAATATATGGCGCAAGTCCTCCGAATCGCAACGCCTATTTCCGCCCTCGCCGGCGGACTGGCCGTGCTGCTGTTGGGCCTCGCGTACGGGGCTCGCGCGGCGACGCCGCCCCCCGCCAAGCCACCGGGGGACATTCCGCTGGCCTCGTTCTCCCCCAAGTTTGCCGAATCGGCCGAGCGCCAGCTCGTCGCCGCCCGGAAGAAGTATCAGGCTGACACCAACGTCGTGACCGCCGCCTGGGAGCTGGGCAAGGCCTGCTTCTGGCGGGGCGAGTTTGCCGCCTCGGACGAGGAACGCGCCCGGCTGGCCAACGAAGGCATCGCCGTTTGCCGCCCCTTGGTCATCAGTGCCCCAGCCCTGCCCGAGGGCCACTATTACCTCGCCATGAACCTCGGCCAGCTCGCCCGGACCAAGTGGCTCGACGCCCTGGGCATCGTCAAGGAACTGGAGCGCAACCTCGAACTCGCCGATGGCATGGCACCCCGGCTGGATTACGCCGGCCCGGCCCGCTGTCTCGGCCAGCTCTACCGCGACGCCCCCGGCTGGCCCATCAGCGTGGGTAATCGTACCAAAGCCCGCAAACACCTGCTACGCGCCCTCGAACTGTCCCCGGAATTCCCCGAGAACCGCCTCAACCTCATCGAGACCTGGATCGAGTGGAAGGAGAAGAAGCTCCTGCAACCCGAACTCGACGCCCTGGCCGAATTGCTGCCCAAGGCCCGCAAACAATTCACCGGCGAGGAATGGGCCGCCTACTGGGACGACTGGGACCGGCGCTGGAAAGAGGTGCAAGCCCAGTCCGCTGAATTGTTGCGGAAGAAGTAGCGTGTCGTGGGGCGGAAGCTGCGATTAAGAGTTAGGATTCATCGCTTATCCCCCATCCAACGGCAGAAGCCAGGCCGTCGCCGCAGCCTGGCTCCTCGCACTTCACCCGGCCACACTCAGAGCGAGTGCAGGAATTCGAGTAGTTGCTGTTTCTGCGCCGGCGTCAGTTGCAGGTAGCGGCCCTTGGCGACGGCGGCCTCGCCGTCGTGGGCGCGGATGGCCTGATCCACCGTTTCAGCCCGGCCGTCGTGCAGGAAGAACGGGTTGCCCCGCAGGCCCCACAGCGGCGGGGTCTTCATCTCCCGCGGGCCGGCGGCGGACTGCGCGATGCCATCACCGAGCGTGCCCATGTCGTGCAACAGCAGGTCCGAATAGAGCGGCACGGTCTTGTTGTTGAGCGCGGCCACCGGACTGGTGCCGGTGGTAAACGACGGCGTGTGACAAACCGCGCAGCCCGCCTGCGAGAACAAGGTCTGGCCCGCCTGCGCCGCCGCCGTCAAAGCCAGCGCGGGCGGCGCGCCCAGCAACCGCATGAAGTCCGCCACGCGATCCACGTCCCCCTTGCCGGTCGCATCGACCACGTCTTCCGGGTCCGCCACCGTGTCAAAGAGGTGCAGCACATTCGTGTTGCCGTTGGGCGCGATGTCATGCGGGAAGAACCGGCTCGTGATGCCCATTTCGTTCAGGTACGCATCCGCCGCGAACGAGAGCAGCGTGGCATGCTGCGCCTTCCAGCCAAACCGGCCCACGCGGGGCTGGCCGCTGGCCACATCCGTGATGGTGGCGATCTTGCCCTTCACCCCGTCCGGCTTGGCAAGCTGCGCATTCTGCCGGATGACGCTGTCCGGGATGGCTTCGATCAACCCGAGCCCGAACAACGGCGTGGTGCGCCGGTGCGCGATGACGTTGGCCTCGGGCGGGATCACTTCACGCACGGCCGGATTGATCGAGAACTGATGGAGCAGCGTCCCGCCCTTTGCCGTGAGCGGATCGAACACCCCGTTCACGCTGCGGCCGTACCGCGTCACCGTGATCCGGCTGCTGCCCCCCACGGCGGGCTCGTGGTGACACGCCACGCACGAGACATTGTTGAACACCGGCCCCAGCCCGCTGGCGATCGTCTCGGGCTGCACGAAATCGTTGCGTCCGTCCACGAACACCTGCAACTCGGTCAGCGACAGCCCCGGCAGCGGATCGCCGAACTGCGGCACGAGCGGCGGCGGCGGCGGCGGGCCGCCGCGCCGGGGGGCAGGAAGCTGGGCGGAGGCCGGGAGGCTGCTGGCAACCAGCAACGCGACAGCGAGGGAACGGGCCACGAATAGGAGCGGGTGTTTCATAACAGACGGAGGTTTTGTGTTTGTTGATGGACCGACTTTCATTGCCGTGAACTTGGCAGCTGTTTGTTAAGGAATGATTTAGGAAACAGAAAAACTGCTTACCTACAGTAAAAACCTGAATGCTCTGCAATTACCTTGGAAAACAGGGCAACGAACCACCTCTGCCGCGGGAGCACCGTTCTGGGGAAAAGCATCCTTCACCGCCTCCAACGCGTGGACTCATGCCGGACACCTTGCCGGCCAACTGACCCTTGATTCCGGAAGCGAAGAACCACGGATAAACACCGATGAACACCGATGAAAACGATGGCTAATTCGCCTTTCCCATCCGTGTTCATCCGTGGTCGAACCGAGATTTTGCAGTTTGAAAGGAAATTGTTCCGCCTCGGTACCTGTGACTGGCAGGAACGGCTGGCTCGACGGCGTTCCAGACCATGTTCAGATGCGGGTGAAAACATGGAACCTGCAGGGAGGCCGACGTGAACCTTCAGTAATTTTCGAGTGGCGGAAGGGGAGGGATTCGAACCCCCGGTAGGGTTGCCCCTACTCCTGATTTCGAGTCAGGTGCCTTTAACCACTCAGCCACCCTTCCTGCCGTTCAGCTACAACGACTTACGTCGCAAATGGAACCTTCAACTTGACCGTTTGATACTGCAATCTGATACTGGTTGCGTGAAACACACAGAGCGCAACCCGGCAACGCCTGCCGCGTCGAAATCGTGGCAGAAGACGCCGTATGCAAACTTGATCCGTTACGTTCCATCTGGCGCGTATTTTGCGAGGATTCGTGTCGGCGGCAAGCTGATTCGCCAAAGCCTCAAGACCGAAGTGCTTTCCGTCGCCAAGCTCCGCCTCGGTGATTTGGAAAAACAAGAGCGGTCCAGCCTGGAGGCGCAAGCGAAGCTCGGGGAGGGCAATGCCGCTGTTCGCGAACTGGTGAACCTGTGGCGCGAGCGGATGGAATCGGACCACTCAGTGAAGCCTCGGACCAAGACCTATTACGAGGAGCGCTTGGCTGCCCTGCTCAAAAGCTGGCCCAGCCTGTCGGCAATGGACGTGCGAAAAGTTAGCGCGCAGGATTGTGAGCAATGGGCCGGGAAGTATGCCAAGCAGGCCAGCCCATCGAGCTTCAACAACACGATTGGCCTGCTACGTCGGATGTTCGACTTGGCGATTGAACGCGGGCTTCGCTACGGCAACCCGGCAGCAGATTTGAAACGGGTGCGCGTGAGGGCCAAGGAACTCACCTTGCCGGGACACGATCAATTCATCGCGCTGGTGGCTGAGATTCGCAGCGTGCCGTTTGGTCCGGGACTCGCAAGCGCGGACCTCGTCGAGTTTCTCGCCTATGGCGGGTTTCGTAAAGGGGAAGCGTCGCATGTCACCTGGGCTGACTGCGATTTTAAGCGGAGCGAAATACTAGTGCGGGGTGACGCGGACACCGGTACGAAGAATAGCGAGATGCGCCGTGTACCGATGATTCCCGACATGGTGCGGCTTCTGGAACGTCTGCGTGCCGCTCGGCCTGAGGATTCCGTCGAGACTGCTGTGATGCTGTAAGCGGCGGTCGAAAAGTGCGGCGGGTGGCGCTCGAAAAGTGAGACACCTTCCGG
>RFSE01000011.1 GCA_009924135.1 Pseudomonadota bacterium
TCGGGCGGCCACGTTGGATTCAGCGGCCCCTCAATCTCGAACCAATCCAGTGCGACGCCGGGGCCGACGTGCTTCGCCGCGCGCCCCGCGATTTGCCCGATGCGCAGTCCGAGCCACGGCACCGATACGGGGTCGACCACGATGCTCTCATGAGCCTCAAGCCAGGTCGTGATTTCCTGCTCGTTCGACTCCAGGGACGGCGCGGTGAAGGCGCTGAGCAGTCGCCCGCCTTCCTGCTGCTTGCCTTCCTCGTGCGCGCGCAGCACGGCGGCCTGGGGTGCGGCGCAAGGCTCCGGCTTGCCCTGGTTCCACTGAAAGCCCCACAGCGAAAGCCGCATGCGATACAGGCCCGCGAAAATGGGCGCCACATTCATCGCCGCCTCATAGCCCGCGAGATTGGGATTCAGCAAACCGACCGCGCTCCGGCTTTGGGCAACTTTGTTGTCTTTATAGAGACGCTTCCGCTCCTCCAGGTCCGGCCCCGCATCACCTGCGTATCCCTTTTTGTCTTCAAAGCCGCCGCCGGCGTCGAGCGCCTTCTCCGCCGCCTCCGCGTAGGCCGCCAGATGCGCGGGCGACAGGTCGAGGCCGCTCGCAATTTTGTCGAAGCCCCCGACGGTGCCATCGGCGGGGAGCAACGCCTGGATGTCGAGTCTAGGCAGCGCGAGCAAGTCGGCGAGCGTGTTCTCAAACTCCGCGCGCGTCATCCGCCGCATCCGCACGCGACCTTCCCGCGCCACGCGCGCCGCATCCGCCGCCGCGAGCTTCGCATCCAGTTCGCCGAGCCATGCGCGCGACTCGTCTGCCGACGGACGTGCCTTCTTCTTCGGCGGCATCTCGCCCGCCGTAATGCGGTCGTGGACCTTCACCCAGCGTGCGAAGGTGTCCGGATCACTGAAATCAGGTTTCAGGGCGGTCAGGTCGAGGTTGCCCTTCTTCGTGTCCTTGTCGTGGCACTCGTAGCAGTGCTGCGAAAAGAACTTGGCCGGGATGGGCTCAGCGGCCAGGGAGGCGGCGACACCGGCCATCGCCCAGACCACTACGAAAAGGACATTTTGCTTCATGAACCGCATCATAATTTTCCGCACCGACTGCAGGACCGGCATTGGACGCCAGTGAAATCCGGCCATGCCAAATAATCTCCCACTATGACACGGAGAACGAAGCCGTTTTGCCGGAGCTGAGACCGCAACTGCATTCACTTCCCGGACTTGGGATCGACCTTGGCCGGCCGCTTACCCTTTTCCGGCGCGGAAAGACTGGCCCGGAGTGCCTGTTGGAATTCCTTGAAATCCACATTCACCTTGGTGAAACCGTCCTTGCGCGGCGATTTGGCCAACAGTTGCTCCAGCCGCGCCATGCGCTCGGCTGTGGCGGGATGCGTGCTTAGGAAACTTAAAGCTTCCAGTTCTTCGCCACCGGGGAGCTGTTCCTTCATCTTTTCCTCTTCGCGGCGCATCTTTTCGAAGAAGCTGATCATGCCGCGCGGGTTCAATTTCGCAGCCTCCAGGTAGCGAAAGCCCTGGTCATCCGCCTCGCGCTCGAAATCGCGGGAGAATTTCTGCGTGAGCAGGAAGGGCGCGTTGTTCGCCAGCACCGCGAGCAGTCCCGTGGCATCCCCCAGAAAAGCCTGCACGATGGCGAAGAGGCCCACGCCCTGGATCATCGACCGCATGCCGTGCTGGTAGGTGACGTGGGAAAGCTCGTGCCCGAGCACGCCAAGCACTTCCTCGGGCGTGTCCGCCGCGAGCAGCAGGCCGCTGTGAATGGCCACGTTGCCGCCGGGCAGCGCGAAGGCGTTCAGCGAGGCGTCCTCGATGATGTGGAGCGTGAACGGGTAACGGTCTTGCGGCACGACGGCGAGGAGCGGCTTGGCGAGCAGGTCCAACTGGCGCTGCACCGCCGGGTCGGTGATGAGTTTGTGCCGGGCGGAAATCTGCTGGAAGGCAGTGTCCCCGAGTTGCTGCTCCCATTCGACCGGCACCTGGCGGGCGATGGCCCGGACCATCGGGTCCTTGGCAAACCACACGCCGGCCACTGCTCCGATCAGGAGTGCGAGCAGGCCGAACGTGATGCAGCGCGCGACGAGCTTGCGCCGGCGGATGCGGTCACGGGCGCGCGTCAGCGTGCGATCCTGGGCAAACGACGGATGGTCGAGGATCGCGTGATCGCTGGTGAAGATGGAGACCTTGGGAAAGTTCGGGTGTTCGAGAAAAACGAGGCGGTCGCTCGCACCGCCCAGCTTGATCTGCAGGCCGGTCAACGGGAAGGCAAACAATCCCGCATCGCTCGTAAACGTGGCCATGCCGCCGTCGATGTTCAGGCTGCCGGCGACGCGGCGCGTGCCGTAGTCGGGGTGGAAGGCCCCGGCTTCGAAGGTGTCCTGTGATGCTGGCGTGGGCATGGTGCAAGAATGGTTCAGTCCGAGAATGCAAGATAGCAAGCCAGACCAAGCCGGCCAAAGGGGAGCAGGTAGAGGATGCCCAGCACCGCAGGTTTGCCCCGCGCCTCGCACAATTTCACCCAGTTGACGATGGCGATGCCGAGGCTGACCACCGGGACCAGGTAAAGCAGGAAGAACCAGCCCGAGAGTTTGGCCGCGCCGAGCTGCGGAAAGAGGTTGAGCACCGGAAACCAGACCAGCGGGCCGGGCGCATAGCCCGCCTTGGTGCAGATGCGCTTGAGGCAGTAGCAATAGAACAGGTGAACCGCGAGCAGCACCCCCAGCAGCGCACAAATCAGCCCCACGATCAGCGCCACCAGAATCAATGAACCGGCCAGCGCCGCCACGTCCGGTCCGCCAAACGAGTCCCGCAAACGGCCCGCGAACCCGACGGCCAACGGGAAGATCAGTGTGTGGAACATGGGTGAAGGCAGGTTGTGACGCGGTTAAGTGTGACTGTCAAAAATTGAGCTGTTGCCGCCTCGAATCACCAGAAATGACAGTACCAATGGCGGTTGGTACCGGCGACTGGTCAGATGCAGCGCTCTGATTAAGCCGCACCTGCTCCGGCGCTTTGCGAATGAATGTCTGAACAGGGCCATGCGCTGCAATCTCGCGTCCAAACTCGGTGCTCATGTATCCGGCTTCTGGCGGCGTCCCAACCCGTCCGAGGTCAAGACGGTCAGCATCCCAGCAAGTGCCGATAGTCGGCTCGTCGCTCAACCGGCCATGCGTGTGCCATGTGCAAGCATAATGGAGAAGCTCGAAATACTCGTCACTGATATCGAACAACACACCCCGAAGACTCGCGGCATGGGCCGCACCTCGTGCGCCGTGCGTGTCATCCCAACCGTCATGCATTCGGCGAGCATCGTGGAACACTGCGAACAAGCGGACCACCTCTTCAACGGCTCCGCTGCGCGTGGCTACAAGCAAACCGTTGCGCTCAACTCGACGCCAGTGTGACGGCCCGTGGACCGAGTCACGGTCGCACTTAAATTCGCGCGTGACGTGCTCCCAGATACGTTGCCAGTTGGTGCTCATTGCAAGTGGTGTCATCTAGTGGCCCACGGCCCAAGCTCAGCGACCCGGCCCACGGGACGCCACGATTGCAACAGTGACACGATGGCCGGGTTCGCTGAAGCGCCTGGTTAGGCGGCAATCGGATTCTCATTCAGTCGTAGTTCGTATTCGGATTCACTTCGGACGGCGACCGCCATTCCACTCCCCGAACCCTCAGCTTTTCTTTCTTGAGATGCCAGAAAGTGTGAACGGAACCGAATCGTCCGAAGCTACCATCGCGCTTCATCTCTCCACGAACTTCATCTTCCACATCCTTAATCATCTTCTGGTATTTTGGATCGTATTCCTTCGCGTCGTATTTGCTATCATGAATGTAGTCCAGCGCGCCATCGGCCTTGAACTGCACGAAATACCGCCAGGCAATCTCCCCATCGACGAGCGTGTATGAAACCCACCGGCATACTTCCTCCACTTGCGGGATGTGTGTGGTCTCGTTGGTCACGGTCCTGCCATTCACGAAGGTCGTAGAAACCTTGTGGCTCACGACCTGACCGGCTTTGTTGGTGCGCGTGCCTGACTCCGCTTTCTTCAGCCACGATACTGGCAACAGTGCTCGGTTGGTGGCAATTGCCCGCAGATCACCGTCCACAATTGTCGAAGGCGCCGCGCGATTCGTGAGAGCAGCCAGAAGAAATGCTCTCGTGTGGCCTTCTTCTCTTGCTCGCGCGTAGTTCCTGAGTTGGTCGCTCAAAACCTTGAATGCTCTTTCGGAATTCCCAAGCTGGTAAACCTGCACCCAACTGTAACCCGGCTCCTGGGCAACTCGAACTGTCGCAAGGTCCTCATCAGTAAGTCCGCTGGACTTTGCGATGAAGTGAATTGTGTTCGTGTCCATAATCTCTTGCCGAACTGCCTCCGGGCTGTTGTGTGAAAGCTTCAAACGAGAGAACCCCAAACCGAGATCGATGGGAGCAGCGCTCTTCCAATTTCGCGGAGGCGTCGGCGATACTTGTGCTGCACAGATGCATCGCAGGAGAGCGTAGACGCAAATGATTGTGTGGAGACGCGCGTTCATGTGCCGCCAATAACAGTGTATTGGGCTGAAGATTTACGGCTTATCTGGGTTGCAGTTTCGAGACAATTTAGCGTTGGAATTGGGGGTTGTCGAGCTTGCATCCCCGCCCATGAATTCCTCGGGCTCAGCTCACTTTCTTGCCAGCATCCAAACGGGCTTCGGCTGTCCCGGAGGGACTTGCGACCTAAGCCCGGCGTTACAACGCCGGGTTGGGCCGGAACCGGCGGCCCGTCCCAAAGGGACGGCTGAACGATTACCCCCGATGCGCGCCCGTTCAGTCGTCCCTCCGGGACTGGGCTTGGCTCCCCTTCGATCCCGGCGTTGAAACGCCGGCTATTTTCCAGCGTCCCTTCGGGAGGAATTACCACCAAGCACCCATACCTCCGCCGCTTGAATGGCGGGGCGGTGGCGAATCCCAACGGATTTCACCCCGCTCCGGAAGGCGTTGCAATAACCCAACGCGTTCGTCGGCCTCGGGTGGCACCCGCGTCTCGCGGGTAGTTTTCGGCGTCCCGCCGAAAACTTGGTCGTACGAACGACCAGTAGCAACCGCACTCACCAGGACTCCGCGCGTCAGCGGTTCGGGCGGGACGCCCGAACCGACCCGCGAGACGCGGGTGCCACCCCAAGCCCGGCAAGTCCGCCAGTTGCAATAACTGAGTTGCGCCCTCCCATCTGGCTCCGGACAACCCTTACTTCTTCAACCCGCGCACGAAGTGATCCATCCGCTCCAGCCCCTTTTCGATGTTGGCGAGGCTGGTGGCGTA
This sequence comes from Pseudomonadota bacterium, assembly GCA_009924135.1. Taxonomy (GTDB): domain Bacteria; phylum Verrucomicrobiota; class Verrucomicrobiia; order Limisphaerales; family SXTU01; genus SXTU01. The sequence continues at coordinate 5,309 of RFSE01000011.1, forward strand.
GCTGAGACGGATGTAGTCATCGGCCCCAAACGCGATGCCGGGCACGGCGGCGACCTTTTCCTGTTCAAGGAGGCGGGCGCAGAAGTCGGCGGACTTAAGGCCGGTGCCGCTGATGTTCGGGAAGAGGTAGAACGCACCCTTGGCATTGGCGCAGGTGACGCCGGGCATGGCGTTGAGCTTGGCGTGGGCGAAGGACCGGCGCTTGGCGAACTCGGCCAGCCACTTGGGCAGGTGTTCCTGCGAACCGTTCAGGGCGGCGACGGCACCTTTCTGGGCAAAACTCGTCGGGTTGCTCGTGCTATGGCCCTGGATGGCGTCGATGGCCTTGGCAATCGGCTCGGGGGCCGCCGTCCAGCCCAGCCGCCAGCCGGTCATGGACCACGCCTTGGCAAAACCGTGGACGATGATGGTGTGCTCGAAGTGCGCCTGGCTGAAGCTGGCGACGCTCTTCACCACCGCGCCGTCGTACGTGAGGTGTTCGTAAATCTCATCGCTCATGATGAGCACGCCCTTTTCCACGCAGACATCGCCGAGCGCCTTGATTTCATCCGGCGTGTAAACGGTGCCGGTGGGGTTGCTCGGGGAGTTGAGGATGAACAGCCGGGTGTTCGGCGTGATGGCGGCGCGGAGCTGGGCCGGGGTGACCTTGAAATCGGTTTTGTCGCTCGTCTCGATGATGACAGGCGTGGCGTTGGCGAGTTTGACCATCTCCGGGTAGCTCAGCCAGTACGGTGCCGGGATGATGACTTCGTCGCCTTCCTGGCAGGTGGCAAGGATAACGTTGTAGCAGGAGTGTTTGCCGCCGCAGGAGACGATGATCTGCGAGGGCTTGTAGGTCAGGCCGTTCTCGCGCTTGTGCTTGTCCGCGATGGCCTGGCGCAGTTCGGGGATGCCGGCGGCGGGGGTGTATTTCGTAAAGCCGGCGGCCAGCGCGTTAGCGCAGGCGTCTTTGATGTGCTGCGGCGTGTCGAAATCCGGCTCGCCCGCGCCGAAGCCCACTACATCGATGCCTTCGGCCTTCATGGCCTTGGCCTTGGAATCAATGGCCAAGGTGAGCGAGGGCGAGAGGACTTTGGCACGGTCGGCAATGCGATAATTCATAAAGCGGGGCGGAGATTTAGACAGTGACCGGCGCAGCGCAAGGGGAAATTCCGATCCAGCCCGGCCCGCAGGCGGCTGGGCAGACGGGATGGAACGTTCGCCGTGCTTAACCAAGTATCTGACTTGATTTAGCCGGACTTATCAGGCACGGGCCGGGGGTGTTTTCCTTGACCGATAATCATTTGACACACCCCCGACCGGTGCTAGCCTGCCGGGCAAATTGAAGCGAGCAACCACCCGCGCACAGCGGGTGATTTTGTCTCCCGGTACGACAATCTGACTAACGATTTCTGAAAATGAGCGACACCTCTATGGCCGCTCCTGCGCAAGCAGGCGGCACGCCCCTCGTCACCCACATCTCCGAGGCGGTCATCCGCATCGCGGGCAATTCGCAGGACGGCATCCAGGCCATCGGCGGGTTCCTCGCGCGCCTCGCCGGCCGCAGCGAGCAGGAGGTCATGACGTTCATGACCATTCCCTCCACGATCTCCGGCGGCCCGTCCATCTTCCAGGTGCGCATCGGCACTGGTGAAGTGCTCAGCGCGGGTGACGAGGCGGACATGCTCTTGTGCTTTTACCAGCACAGCTACGAGGACCATATCAAGTCCATCAAGCTGGGTGGCATCGTGTTGTACGATTCCGATCACGTGACGCCGAACCCGGAGTGGCAGGAGAATTACCGGCATGTGGGCGTCGCCATCTCGGGCTTGACGGTCGAGGCGATCGGCGGCACCGGGCGGGACAAGGGCAAGAACATTTACGCGATGGGCTTGCTGGCGAAGATTTATGATCTCGATGTGCCCAAGATCACGAAGCTCATCCAGGAGCGGTTCAGCGGCAAGGATACGAGCATTGTGACCAACGCCCTCACCTGCTTCAACGCAGGCTATAGCCACTCGCTGGAAAACCTGCTCAAGACCTACCAGTTCAAGGCTTCCGAAGGCAAGAAACCGACCCCGGGCAGCCGTCCCCAGGTGGTGATGAACGGCAACGAAGCCCTCACCTACGGCCTGATCGCGGCGGGCGTCCGGTTTGGGGCCGGCTACCCCATCACTCCGTGGTCGGACATCATGGAGTTGCTGCGCAAGGAACTCCCCAAATACGGCGGGTCCTTCATCCAGTGCGAAGATGAAATCGCCTCCGTTTCGATGGCCATCGGGGCCAGTTGGGGCGGGCGGGTGGCGGTCACCGGCTCCTCCGGACCGGGCATCTCGCTCAAGACCGAAGCCATCGGCTGGGCCGTCATGGCGGAAATCCCGTTGGTCGTGGTGGACGTGCAACGCGGCGGTCCCTCGACCGGCATGCCGACGAACGTCGAGCAGTCCGACCTCAACATCGCCTGTTTTGGCGGCCACGGCGATTCACCCCGCGTGGTCATTGCCCCGGCCAGCGTGGAAGACTGTTTTTACACGGCGATCGAAGCGGTGAACATCGCGCGTAAATTCAGCACGCCGGTCATCATCCTCACCGACCAGGGCATCGCGAGCCGCATTGAGGCCTTTGAAATGCCTGACTTGGAAAAGATTTGCCAGGACATCACGCCGGACTTCACGCCCGTGGCGGATCACAAGCCCTACGACCTCTCGGCCGCCGATGGCATCACGCGCCATCTCGCCCCCGGCACCCGGGTCGCCAGCGGCAAGTATCCCGTGGTCACCGGTCTCGAACACGATGAACTCGGCCATCCGACCGGCTCGCCGAAGCTTCACGTGCAGATGACGGCCAAGCGCCGCAACAAGCTCAAGAAGCTCGGCGCGGACCTGCCCACGCCCAAGACCATCGGCCCGAATGAAGGCCAGATACTGCTGGTCGGCTGGGGTTCCTCCCTCGGTCCGATCACCGAAGCCGTTGGTCGTGGCCGCAGTGTTGGTGACGCCATTTCCGGCCTGCACATCAAGAATCTCAACCCCCTGCCCAATGGCTTGGAGGAGATCTTCCAGGGCTTCCGGCACGTCTTCGTGGTGGAACTCAACGACGAGGGCTTCTACGGCTATGGCCAGCTCGGCCAGCTGCTGCGGGCGCGGTATTGCGATCCCAAGATTCGCGGCATCAACAAGTCCGACGGCCTCACCTGGAAGGTGAAGGAAATCCTCGATCGCGCCCGGGCGCTGGCGGACGCCGTACAAAACGGCAAGGCGTGAACCCCTAAATCCTTCCCAGACTTAAGACCATGACCTCACTCGCTCTTCCCTTCGAATCGCTCACCCGTACCGGGAACCTCAACCTCGTGCCTGTCCCGCCGCTCCCAGAGGGCGAGCGCAAGGGCCTGACCAAGAAAGAAGTCGCCGCCGACCACCCCACTTGGTGCCCCGGCTGCGGTGACTTCTCCGTGCTCGCGCTCTACTTCAAGCTCATCGAGAAGCGCAAGATGCACCACGAGAAGATCACGACCGTCGCGGGCGTCATGGACAACAACGTCTATGGCCTGACCAAGAACCAGACCTCGCCCACTTCGCCGCTGGGCTACAAGTCCAAGACCGACGCCTGGGGCAGCGGTGACCGGCCCATCAACCCGATGAAGCAGGCCATCGCCGCCGGCGCGACCTTTGTCGCCCGCACCACGCACACGAATCCGAACCACGTCCTCCAGATGATGGAAGCGGCGATGGATCACGATGGCTTCAGCTTCATCGAGTGCCTCAGCGAATGCGTGGAGTTCTATCCCGGAGCCTTCGACGGTGCGAACCCCCGCAAAGGCGGCCAGTTCCCCGAAGTCCCCAAGGACCACGACGTGACCGACGAATACGCCGCCTACAAGCTCGCCGAGGAGCTCATGCCCGGCAAGTTCGGCATCTTCTACAAGGTCAACCGCCCGACCAAGAACGCCAACGAAGCGAAGATCGTCAGCACCAACCGCGAGAAGTTCGCGAGCCTGCCCGACTGGCAGATCCTCCAGAAGAACTTCGACCGGATGAAATAAACCGATAGCAAATCGATTCCCGAAGCCCCAGCCGCCAGGCTGGGGCTTTTTGCTTTTGAAGCCAGGTAGTTTGTCGCCAATAAAACACGAAACTGATCGTCCGGCGGATGTTTCTGTGTTTCATCTGTGTCCCATCTGTGGCTAGAAAGAATACGTTATGCCGATTTACGAGTTCGCCTGCCCGAAGTGCCGGGTGATTTTCAACTTCTTCTCCCAGCGCATCAATCCCGACCGCACCCCGGCCTGCCCCAAGTGCGGTAACAAGAAGATGCGCAAGCAGATGAGCCGCTTTGCCATGACCAAAGGGCTCAAGGAACCCGCTGCTGCTGCGCCCAGCGATGACGCCGAGGGTGGCCCGCCCATGCCCGACATGGATGATCCCCGCGTGATGCGGGCCATGAACGAGATGGAACGGGATATGGAACATCTCGACGAAAACAACCCGAAGCACATGGCGCACATGATGCGCAAGATGAAGGATATGATGCCCGCCGGCACGATGCCCAAGGAGCTCGACATCGCCATCAAGCGTCTCGAAGCCGGCGAAGACCCGGAGAAGATTGAGGCCGACATGGGCGACGTGCTCGGCGATCTGATGGGCGGCGAAGGCGGCCCCGGCGGAGCCGGCGGCGGCGGTTACACCCAGGACAGCGGGCTTTACGATTACTGAAGCCACCGCCAGTGCGGCGGGGCGTTTCCAGAACAAGTTGGCAGGGACGGATTCCCCTGAACCTACTTCACCACCATGGCGCTGAACGGCAGGACGTAGGCCTGTAAATAGACGAAGATTCCCACGAGGGTCGCCAGCGCAAGGCTGTGGAAGAAGACGTAGCGCAGGATGCTGCCTTCGTGGCCGTACCAGTTCGTCGCGGTGCTCGCCACGACGATGCTTTGCGCGTCCACCATCTTCCCCATCACGCCGCCGGAGCTGTTCGCGGCGGCCATGAGCACAGGGCTGATGCCCGTCTGCTCCGCCGTGATCCGCTGGAGGCTCCCGAAGAGCACGTTGCTCGCGGTGTCACTGCCCGTCAGCGCCACGCCCAGCCAGCCCAGCAGCGTGCCAAAGAACGGATAGAGCGAACCGGTTTTGGCCAGCGCCAGGCCAAGCGTGGCATCCGTGCCGGAGTATTTGGTGACGTAACCGAGGGCGAGCATCGCGGCGATCGTGATGAGCGAAAAGCGCACGTTCCACAAAGTACGGCGATAGACCCGTACCAGTTCCATCAGCGAGAATCCCATGTAAAACCCGGCGAGGATCGCGGCCACGAGGATTCCGGTGCCGGTAGCCGAGAGCCAGTTGAACTTAAACTCGGCCGCCTCGGGTTTGGTGGGCTTTTCCGGAGTGGGCTGCGGCACCACGGGGAACGTCCGAACCGTGGCGTTGTGCAAACGGGGAATTTCCCATTTCGGGGACGACAAGGCATCCAGCCGCTGTTTCATCATCGGCACGCCCCAGAGGAAAACCAGCACGCTGAGCAGCAGCCACGGCACCCAGGCACGGCGAACCAGTGATGCGTTTGGGGGTTCGAGTTTCGAGTTTCGAGTTGGCGCGTTGCTGTTCGATTGCGCGGCGGCGTCCGAACCCGAAACTCCCAACTCCAAACTTGGAACATTTCCCGACACCCACCCATCCTTCGGCTGCCAGACCTTGAGCAGGGCCACCACGGCTCCGAGCGAGCACAGCGCCGCAACGATGTCCACCAGCCATGGACCATGGTAATTCGAAACCAGAAACTGCGGCACCGCGAAACTCACGCCCGCCGTCAGGCAGGCCGGCCACACGCCGAGCATCCCGCGCCAGCCAGCATAAGCCCACACGACCCAGAAAGGGACGATAAGCGAGAAGACCGGCAGTTGCCGGCCGATCATCGCCGACACGGCATGCAGGTCGAGGCCGGTAACGCCAGCGAGCGCAATGACCGGCGTGCCCAACGCGCCGTAGGCCACCGGCGCAGTGTTGGCGATGAGGGAAAGACCGGCGGCCTGAAGGGGCTTGAAACCCAGCTGCATCAGGATCGCCGCCGTGACGGCCACGGGCGTGCCGAAACCCGCCGCCCCCTCGAAGAACGCGCCGAAGCTGAACGCGATGAGCACCAATTGCACCCGTGGGTCAGGTGCCAAGTCCGCGAGGCTCCCACGCAGGACCGCAAACAAGCCTTTGTCCACCGTGAGCTGGTAAAGGAAAATCAGGTTCAGAATGATCCATCCGATGGGAAATAAACCATATGCCGCGCCCAGACCGGCCGTCGCAAGCGCGGCATCCGCAGGCATCCGAAACGCCAGCAACGCCACCGCCAGGGCCACGCCCAAACCGAGCAACGCAGCGAGGTGGATTTTGATTTCCAACCAGGCGATGGCCCCCAGCAGCACCACCACCGGGAGGGCGGCAACGAGCGTTGAAAGCCAGGGGTTTCCGAGCGGGTGGTAGTTTTGCGGCCAGGGTGCCATGTGCGTCGCGAGAGAAAACGAGGAACCGGCCCCAATGTCCAGCCTCGGGACGACGAACTAATTCGTGCTACCCACCGGCAGGTTCTTTTGTTACCAATAACCTGTCGCCCGAGTTATGCAGCGGGGTCGTGCCGCGCACCGGGTGCAACTGACCGCCAACTTCATGCGTGCCGTCCTACGAGCAATGCTTTACGCGGGCTTGCTGGCCCTGGGCTACTGGTCCGGGTTCAGCGCGCACCGGGACTACTCGCTCCTGATGATGGACGACGGCGCCGAGCTGGCCCGCCGTAGTCGCGCCAAGCCTGCCAAATCCACCGAAGAACCGGCCGACCCGGCCGCCGATCCCGCCGTCGCCAAACCGGACCCCACACCCGCCACCACCAACGCCCCGCCGGCCAAAGCGAAGGCGGCCAAGAAGGCGGCGAGCGCAAAACCGGAGACGGCCAGCGAGGAAACCGAAGAGACTGCCTCCATCCATCTCAGCCGGCGCGTCAGCAGCCTTTACGTTCATCTGGTGGGTTATACCTTCGGGCTGGCCGTATCATTTCTGGGTTTGGGCTTGGTGGCGGCGCAGGACTTTGGCCACCTGCTCAAACACGGCTTCGGCAAGGAAGTTTCGTACGTGAACGACAAGGCGGCCCGCGCGGCGGCGTATGAGCAGGCCGAGCAAGTCGCCATGCGGGGCCAGCATCACGAAGCCATCAAGCTGCTCCAGGCCATCCTGGTCAAACACCCGGACCACACCCACTCCCTCCTGCGCATTGCGGAACTCTATGACAAGGACCTGCAGGACTTCCCCCGGGCCGCACAGCAATACGAGAAACTGCTGGAAAAGCCCCTGCCGGCCGAGCAGTGGGGCTGGATCGCCATCCGCCTGGCCAACATTTACTCCGGCAAGCTTGCCCAGCCGCAGACCGCGCTGAAAATCCTTCAACGCCTCGCCGTGGACTACCCGGAAACCCAGGCCGGCGGCAAGGCCCTCAAGCGGCTGGCCATGATCGACAGCGCCGGCCTGAACGAGGACACGAAGAGGGAAGTGTGAGGGCTAGCTAGCCGCATTAACCTTCAAACCTTACGTTGTTGCTGAAGGGCTGCTTGACACCGTTAGCGGGCTTAAAAAGCGGTATAGCGACAACACGGAGCGTCTCAAGTCTCCTCTTTCCGGCGGCGAGGGCGACCGGCACTAACAAAATGACGGCCATGATCGTTCAAGATACCCACCACCTATCCCAAACCTTCGCCATGAAGCCGAACAGCCAAAGATACGTTGTTCTGGATCCCTCTGCGTTCAAGCCACCTCTGACAACTCCAGAATCGGAAATCACCAGGAAAGGGGCGTAGGCGCGCGTCACGCACCAATGGTATGGGACCGGCGCTTTGCTCCCTTGCCGGCCACCTCCTGCCCCGGAGACATCCATGCTAGACTCAGGGATGTGCATCGAGCTTAAGACGATTTTCTGCACCTGTGGCCCGCCGAGATACGCAGTGACCAACCATAAGCAAATGTAAGTGCATCCAACTACCATCAACAGCCGGCATCGCCGAAAGGTAAACCATCGTATCAGCCACATAAATTCAATCTCAGGACCGCCAGCCACTCAACTCACCAAGACCGGTCCCTCAGACGCGTACGCGCATACATGCACCCGGGTGTTGACGCGGAGTGTGCCCCGGAAATTTCAAACCCCCGCAGGGCCTTCAAGATACCACACGTCCTGCTCGCAATCATTGCCGCTGTCATCCTCCGTGAAGAACGCCATGGGCAGAGGGCCGAACCTCATTCAGGTTGATGAGCTTCATCGCCGCCGGTGTTAGCCTTTCGGAACGTCGCGAGCAGGCCAACCATGACTTCGCCGCGAAAGGACACAACGATCACACAGGCAAGATAGCTGCCTGTTCTTCCACCCTGTACCCTTGGCATTCAATTGCACCTTCCCGGAATCTTTCACTTGCGCCGCCAGCGGCGGGACGGGAACCTCTGCGGCACCCGCATGAATGCACGTTGTCTCTTGTTCGCCGTGATGCTGGCCGCCGGCTCCCTCCGCGCCGCCGAAGTCCTCGAAGACTGGCCGCAGTTCCTCGGCCTGCGGGGCAACAACACTTCGCAGGAGACCGGCCTGCTCGACAAATTCCCCAAAGACGGCCCGCCCGTGGTGTGGCAGCACGAAATCGGGGCCGGCTACAGCGCGCCTTCCGTGCGCGGCGACCTGCTCGTGTTGCATCATCGCGTGAAGGAGGAGGAAGTCGTCGAGGCGATGAATCCGGCGACGGGCAAATCTGTGTGGCGCTACGCCTACCCGAGCCGTTACCAGGACCCCTACGGTTACAACAACGGCCCGCGTTGCACACCTTTGCTCACCGCCGACCGTTGCTACACCTTCGGAGCCGAGGGCAAGCTGCTGTGCCTCGAACTCAAGTCCGGCAAGCTCGTCTGGGAGCGGAACACGGCCAAGGATTTCAATGTCCCCGAGGCCTTCTTCGGCGTCGGCTCCACACCGCTCCTCGAGGACGGCAAGCTGATCGTCATGGTCGGCGGCCAGCCGAACGCCGGCATGGCTGCCTTGGACGCCACGACCGGCAAGACCCTCTGGCAGAACGTCGGCAAGACGAACTGGTCCGGCGTCATCACGTTGGGCTGGCGCAATGAAGTCCCCTACGAATGGACCGGCTTCGAGAAGGTCGCCAGCTACGCCTCGCCGGTCGCCGCCACCATCCACGGGCAACGCCACATTTTTTGCCTCATGCGCCAGGGCCTGGTGTCCGTGAATCCGACCAACGGCGCGATCAACTTCAGCCGCTGGTTCCAGTCCCTGGCCAACGACTCCGTTAACGCCATGAACCCCGTCGTGCAGGACGACCTCGTGCTGATTTCCGCCGCCTACTACCGCATGGGCGCGGTGCTGCTGCGCGTGAAGCCGGACGGCAAATCCTATGACGAAGTCTGGCGTGACCCGGCGCGGCATCCCTTCGACCCCGCCGACCGCGACCCCGCGACGAGCCGCTGGAAGGTGCCCGCGCTCGAATTGCATTGGAACACGCCCATTCTGCTGGACGGACACCTCTACGCGTTCAGCGGCCGGGACGAGCCGGATGCCTCGTTCCGTTGCGTGGAATTCAAGACGGGCAAAGTCGCCTGGAGCCGCGACGAGCGCTGGCAGAAGCATCCGCCCCATGGCACGCAATTCCCGGTCTTCGGACGGGGCTCGGCCATTCTCGCCGATGGGAAGCTGTTCGTGCTCGGCGAGGCCGGCCTGCTCGGCATCTTCAAGCCGAATGCCAAGCAACCCGAAGAATTGTCCCGCTGGCAGGTACCGATGCTCGGCTACCCGACTTGGTGCGCACCGGTGCTTTCGCACAAACGGCTTTACCTCCGCAGCGAAGACAAGCTGGTGTGTTTCAATCTGGCAAAATAGCGCTGACTCCCTGCGGATGACGATTTCCAGGTTGCAGTCACCGTAACGGTTTTCCAAAATGGCCACGCAGGCATGAACAATCTCTTCTACATAATGCTCGTCGGGCTGCCCGTGTACGTGGTCATGGTCGTGCTCGGGCGGCAGTTACGCCGCCGGTGGAACCTGCGGATGGGAGCGCCATACCACTTCATCTGCATCGCAAATGCCGTCTTGGCGGCTTCCTACTTCATCCTCGACGTGAGCGTGGCGGCGGAACGGGACAAGCACCGGGTGATCATGGCGGCCGCGTTCATGCTGGACTCCATCCTCCTGCTGACGCTCTTCAACCGGTTCTACTGGGAGGGGTATTTCGCCAAGAAGCGGAACATGGTTCCGCCCCGCTTCTTCACCCATGCCACGCGCCTCATCGGCATGACGGCGACGGCGGTGCTGATTCTTCAGTTTGTGTTCGATGTCCGTGTCCCCGGCTTGATCGCGAGCATCGGCGGCCTGGGTCTCGCCGTCGGTCTTGCGTTGCGGCCCGTCATCTCGAATCTCACCGCCGGCCTGACCATCCAGATGGGCAAGCCGCTCAAGCAAGGCGACTGGCTTTACATCGACAGCCGCCTGGCCGAGGTGATGGAACTCAACTGGCGCACCACGCGGCTGCGCACGATTGACCACACCTACATCGAGATTCCGAACGTGGACCTCGTCAACGTCCACCTTCAGAACTACAGCTACCCGACGCCGCATCATGCCATGCGCGTCACGGTGCCGGTGGAATATGAGGCCCCGCCCAACAAGGTTCGTGCGATACTGCTCCGCTCGACCGAAGACGTCTCCGGGGTGTTGAAGGATCCGGCGCCCGAGGTTTACCTGAAGGAATTTGCGGACAGCACCATCATCTACGAAATCCGCGTCTGGATTGAAAAAGACTCCGAACACGACCGTATCGCCGACGGCATCCGCACCGATGCCTGGTACGAGCTGCGCCGCGCAGGCCTCACGATGCCGTTCCCGCAGCGGGTAGTTCAATACCTGCGGCCCAAGGATGACTCCGACGCCCAGGCCCGGCATATCGCCGACATGCTCGGCCGCAACATGATATTCAGCGTCCTGAGTGACTCCCAGCGCCAGAAGCTGGTAGTCGGCGCACACAAGCAGCTTTTCGGCAAGGGCGAACGCATCTTCCGGCAAGGTGAGGAAGGCAACGCCCTCTACGTCGTCGCAGATGGCGAGGCGGATGTGTTTGTCGAGTCGGACGGCCACTCGACCCGCGTGAACGTGGTCCGCAGCGGCGAATGTCTCGGCGAGTTCTCCCTGCTGACCGGTGAAAAACTGAGCGCCTCCGTCCAGGCCACGAAGGATTGCGAAGTGGTGCTCATCCCCCGCGAACGCATGGCCGAGATCCTCCGCGAATCACCCGAACTCGTGGAACGGCTTAGTGAAATCCTCGCCCTCCGCCGCCTGGAAACCGAGGTCATTCTCGCGGAGTCCGAGACTCAGCGCAGCAAGAAAGTGGTGCCCAAGAGCCAGGAGGAATACGCCAACGACTTCCTCAAGAAGATGCAGGACTTCTTCTCTGTCTGAGTTGACTCAACACGGCGACTGCAAGCCGCCGGTACGGTGCACAGTCCAATTTGCCCGAAGTCCGACGGGAAACCGCGGATGACGCGGATGGCGCGGATGAAAAATTAGTTAAGCAAGCTGGCTGCCGCTGAATGAGTAACCCAATCCAGCGCTGAAAAGCCCTTCCCATCCGTGTCATCCGCGAAATCTGCGGTTTCAATTTCGGAGTTCGGGATTTGCGGGCCTTGGGCATGAACTTGCAGCCTCGGAGCTCGGACGCCCACGGCCGCAGCAAATTGCTGTTACCCCACCACTACTGCGGACTTGGGCGTCCGCGCTCCTTCGAAGCGTCATGCCCCTCGTTCCTTGAACCCGGGGTAAATTTCGGAACCGGGAGACCTCTCCCATTCACGGAAAGCTGAGGGAAAACCATCATCCAGGCCAGCCGATGCTGCCCGGCAGCGGTTTCACTTCGCCGGTGGCGCATCCTCCGGCATCGGACGTCCCTTGGTCTCGGGCATGAACGCCATGGCGACCAACCCCAGAAGGAACACCGCGCTGACCCAGCAGCACGCCGCCCGGAAAGCGGCCAGCTTCGCCTCCGGCGTGGTCGCGCCAGCCGCGAGCGACTTGGCCAGCAACCCCATCGTAAACGGTCCGCTGGCGGCAATGAACCGCCCCACGTTGTAGCAGAAGCTCACTCCGGTGCTCCGCAGGCGGGTGGGAAACAGCTCCGGCAGATAAATCGCGAACCCGGCAAACAGCGCGAGCTGGCAGAAGCCCATCACGAAGCTCATCCAGATGTCGCCCGTGCCGTTGAACAATTGAAAGTAACCGACCGTGGCGGCAAACGCGCTGAGGAACGCAACCGTGAACGCCGGTTTGCGGCCGAACTTCTGGGCAAAATGCGTGAAGGCCATCATGCCAAAGAACGCCCCGAGGTTCTGGATGATGCTGTTTACACCCACCCAGTAGGTTTTCTCGCTGGCGATCTGTGCATCCGGCAGACCCTTCGCCTTCAGCGAGTTCCCGATCACGTCGCCGACCAGCTCCGGACTGAAAAAGCCCACGCCCCACAAGCCGACCACACCTGATACGCACAACATCATGCCGAGCAACGCCGGCGTACGCCAGCGCTCCTCGCCAAAGAGCGACGCGTAGGAGCCAAACTTCGCTCCAGTGAGCCGGCCTTCCTCGCGGGCCTTCACCCATTTCTCCGGTTCCTTGAGGCGGACTTGCAGGAACACGCACAGGAACGCCGGCAGCGCGCCGATGAGGAACATGTACTTCCACGCGTTGGCAGGATTGATATGCCCGGCAGACCCGAGTTTGCCCATGCCCATGCTGATGAGGCCGGCGCTGATGTTGCCCACGGCCGAAAGTGCCTGCAGCGTGCCCAGCGCACCCGTACGGGAACGTTCCGGCAGGCCATCCGCCACCAGCGCCACCGCCAGACCGAAAACCCCGCCCACGCCGAGCCCTGTAAGAAAGCGATAGCACGCGAAATCGATCCAGCCGGTCGAAAACGCGGACAATCCCGTGCATACCGAGTAGATTAAAACCGTCAACGTCAGCGTCTTTGCACGACCAATGCGGTCGCCCACTGCCCCGAAGATCAACCCCCCCGTCGCCCAGCCCGCCACGAAGATCGCCGTCGCGTAGCCGGAGTACTCCTTCACGTCATAGCCGGCCGGCAGCAGTGCCTTCATCGCCCCCTGCCGCGCGAGCAGGAAGAGCTGCTGATCCAGACAGTCGAACAGCCAGGCCAGGCAGGCCATGGTGAACACGAACCAGTGATACGGGGTAAGGTCTTTCCACCACGGGCTGGTGGAAGTCGCGGCAGCGGTATTGGTTGAGCTCATGAGCGGCGCAGTGTTGCAGTCGGAAAACGGGTTGTTACCTACACGTAATGATTGACCGCGCCAAGGCTTAATTCCCCCGGTCCCGGACTTAACCCTTTCCATCTGTGTTCAATCTGAGTCCATCTGCGGCAAAAATAGCGGACCGCGATTGCCTTCTTCGCCCGGCTCCGCTTTCCTCTCCGCCATGCAACCGGTCCTCGATTACCTCACCGCCAACGAAGCACGCTTCCTGAGCGAACTCTGCGACTACCTCCGCTTCCCCAGCGTGTCCGCCCAGCCGCAGCACAAGCCCGATCTGGAACGCTGCGCCGCCTGGATCGCAGACCACTGCCGCGCCATCGGCCTCGCAGTCGAGGTGTGTCCCACGCCTGGCAACCCGATCGTCCTGGCCCGCACGCCGCGCCGCGCCGGCACGCGCAAGCCGCACTATGTCGTCTATGGTCACTACGACGTCCAGCCGCCCGAGCCGCTCGAACTCTGGAAGTCGCCACCGTTCGAGCCGCGCATCGACGGCTGCAACCTCTTCGCCCGCGGTTCCTGCGATAACAAGGGCCAGCACTTCGCCCACTTGAAGGCGGTCGAAGCCTATTTGAAGACCGGCACCGAGCTGCCGTGCGACCTCACATTCCTTATCGAGGGCGAAGAGGAAATCGGCTGCGAAAACCTCGCGCCCTTCCTGCGGGCCAGAAAGAAAGACCTGCGTTGTGAAGCCTTCGTCATTTCCGATAACGGCCTGCCCAGCAAGAAGCACCCCGCGCTCACCTACGCGCTGCGCGGCATTCTCGCCGTGGAAATCCGCCTCGACGGGCCGAACCGCGACCTGCACTCCGGCCTCTTTGGCGGCGCGGTGGACAATCCGGCCATGGCTCTCGCACAGATGCTCGCCAAACTCCGCGACAAAAACGGTCGCGTGACCGTCCCGGGCTTCTACGACGACGTCGCGCCGCTCTCCAAATACGAGCGGGCGATGCTGGCCAAACTGCCGGGCAACGAAACGACTTTCCGCAAACTGGTCGGGGTGCCGGAGCTGTTCGGCGAGCAGGGTTTCACCAGCACTGAACGCCGCACCGCGCGTCCGACCTGCGAGATCAACGGCCTCACCAGCGGTTATCAGGGCGAGGGCAGCAAGACCATTGTGCCCGCCTGGGCCCGGGCCAAGCTGACCTTCCGCCTCGTACCGGACATGGACCCGAAAAAACTTCAGAAGGCCATCGTAGCGCACCTCAAGTCGCTGTGTCCGCCCAGTTGCAAGCTGACGGTGGATGCCGGTCACGCGGGCGAACCCTATCTCGTCCAACCGGACAGTCCGCGTGCGCAGGCCGCGTTGCGGGCTCTCCGGGACGCCTTCGGCTGCGAACCGGTGCTCATGCGCGAGGGCGGCTCCATCCCCATCGTGAACGATTTCAAGCGCATCCTCGGTGTCGAGACGCTGCTCCTGGGCCTCTCGCTCCCCGATGACAACGCGCATTCGCCGAACGAGAAGTTCGACCTCGACTGCTTCCACGCCGGCATGCGCATGAGCGCGCGGCTCTGGCCGGAACTGGCGAAAGTGTAACTTCCGTAGTCGCAGGTTTCAGCCTGTGCGTCGGTCAAAGTCGCAGGTTACGCACCGGGGTAATCAGTGACACATACTGCTCATTCCCGCCGCTGCGGACGTGGGCGTCCGCGTTCCAACTGCGTGCCTTCCCAGACTACTTGTCCGTTCGAAACGGTGACGCTGGCAGACCCGCGCCGTTGTAGAGATTGCACGTCGGCCAGTTCTCCCACGCGTAACGCGCCGCCACGGGCGCTTTCACGTCCGGGTGCGAGACGATGACCGTGTCGCCTACGATCCGGGCCTGGGCGGGCTTCCACTGGTTGTCTGCCCCGGCGACGACAAAGCCTTTCAACTCACCGCCCTTGGCGACCAATCCGCCGTCGGTGTGCGTGAAGCGCAGCACCACTTCGCTGCCCTTCACTTCATGGCCGGCCGGCAGGGGTCCGCTGGTGGCGACCTTTTGACCGTACACGCTGCCCAGCGCCCAGACGGCGAGGCGGCGTCCCACCTCTTGTTTGTTCTTCGGGTGGATGTCCTTTTCCTCACCGACGTCGATGGTGATGGCCATGCCGGTGTCCTTCAATTTGAGCGTCTGCAACATGGCTTCACGCACGCCGGGCCAGTCACGACCGACAGCTCCAAAGTTCGGGAGCTGCACCCAGGCGAAGGGGAAATCGTAGCCCCAGCGTTTACGCCAGTCAGTGACCAGCAGGGAAAGCTGGTGGTGGTAGAAGCCGGCTCTCTCCGGAGTGGAGTTGGCCTCGCCCTGATACCACAACGCGCCCCGGATGGCGTAGGGAATAAGCGGAGCAATCTTGCCGTTGAAGAGGCCGCCGAGATTGCCTTTACGCTCGGCCACGCTGGCGGGGTCGATGGGACGCCGCGGCGCGGGCCTGCCTTCGGCCTTGGCCTTGGCGCCGGCTTCCTTCCATTTGGCAACGTCAGTTTCATACTTCGCCTTGGCCTGCTCGGGGTCCACAGGCTTGGCCGGCTTTTTGGCCGTGTCTAGGAAAGCCTTGAGTTCCGGGGCGGCCTGCTGCGTTTCGGGCGCAATCCACGATTCAATTGGCGTGCCACCCACCGAAGAGTTGATGAGGCCGACCGGGACATTCAGCGATTTGTGAATCTCCCGGCCGAAGAAGTACGCCGTGGCGGAGAAGCGCCCGACGCTCTCCGGCGAGCAGATGACCCACTCGCCCTTGCCCACGGTCTGCGCAGTGTTCGCGGCGGGGGAACCTTCGGTGAACATGCGGATGAACGGATACTTCGCCGCAGCCTGCTCCTGCTCGTAATCCTTCGCCCGGCTGACCTGCATGGCCATGTTCGATTGCCCGGAACCCAGCCACACTTCCCCGATGAGCACGTCGGAATAAGTGAGCGTGTTCGCGCCCTTCACGGTGAGCGTCTGCGGACCGGCGGCGGAGAGCTTGGTGAGTTTCACGGACCACTTGCCATCGGGCCCAGCCTTCGTGGAAGCACTTTGGCCGGCGATGGTGACGGTGACTTCCTCACCCGGTGCGGCGGTACCCCAGACCGGCACGGCGGAGTCGCGCTGAAGAACCATGTGATCGCCAAAAATGGCCGGGAGCTTCACGTCGGCACGCGCGGTGACGACGAGCAGCAGGGCCAGGACTGCGGGCGTGACAAGGATGGCGGAGCGGCGTTTCATGGGGACGTAAGCACTGAACATATTGTTGCCATGAATGGACCCTTCCTCGCCTGGTTTGGTTACAGCTATCGGTGGCTGGGCCTTGCATTCCTCCTGACCGTGACGACCGCCACGGCGGCGGAGCCCAAACGCTTGCTGATCCTCGGGCAGGGTCCGGACGGCCATCCGCCGGGCACGCATGAGTTCATGCCCGGCGCGCGGATCGTGGAGCGCCTGCTCAAACCCTTCCCTGCCGTCCACGCAACCATCGTGCGCGCGGACGAGCCTTGGACCGATGGCCCGGCGTTGCTGGACCATGCCGATGGCGTCGTGCTGCTGGTGACGCAGGGCGCACAGTTCATGCAGATGACCCCGGAACGATATGGGGCGTTCAAGCGGCTCGCCGCGCGGCAAGGCGGCATCGTGGCCTTGCACTGGGCCGTGGGGGCAAAGGACGCCCAGTTCATCCAAGGCCAGCTCGACTTGCTCGGCGGGACCCGCGGCGGCACCCAACGCAAATACAAGGTGCTCGAAACCGATGTGACCGTCGTCACGAAGGACCATCCGGTGGTGGCGGGCATTGGGAACTTCCGGGTGCACGACGAGTTTTACTACCGGCTCGACCTCAAGACCGGCGCGCCAGGCTTCACGCCGCTGCTCACCGCGCGCGTGGACGACGGGGACGAAGTCGCAAGCTGGGCCTGGCAACGGCCTGACGGCGGGCGGTCCTTTGGTTATGTGGGCATTCACTTTCACGTCCACTGGGGGCGTGCGGACTACCAGCGGCTCGTCACCCAGGGCGTGCTGTGGACACTGGGCCAACCCATCCCGAAGGACGGCGTGCCCGTGGGCGTCGAACCTGCCGTTCTGGAACTCAAACAGTCTGAAAATCCGGTGAAGCCCGCCAAAAAATGAACGCCCAGTTTCTCCGTCTCTTCGCGTATCTCGTCGTTGGCTTGGTAACGCTCACCCAGGCCCGCGCACAAACGTCCCCTGCCCCGGCGGCGAAGACCAAGGTGTTCCGTGCCGGGGCCGCCACGAGCAACATCACGCCCCCGATCGGCGGTGCGATAATTGGCGGCTTTCATCCGTTCCCCTCCACGCACATTCACGACGAGCTGAATGTGCGCTGTCTCGTCCTCGACAACGGCGAGACGCGCCTTGCGCTCGTCGTGTGCGACCTGCTCGGCGCCTCGCGCGAGGTCTTCGACGAGGCGCGGCGGCTGGTAACCGAGGAGACCGGTCTGCCCGGCGCGCACCTGTTCATGTCCGCCACGCACACGCACTCGGCCACCAGCGCCCTGGGCACCAACCGGTTCAAGATCAACAACCCGCTCGACGACTACCAGGCCT
Organism: Pseudomonadota bacterium; assembly: GCA_009924135.1. Taxonomy (GTDB): domain Bacteria; phylum Verrucomicrobiota; class Verrucomicrobiia; order Limisphaerales; family SXTU01; genus SXTU01. The sequence goes on from RFSE01000011.1 coordinate 23,142, forward strand.
TCGTTGCGCGCCGCATCGCCGACGGCGTGCGCCGCGCGATCAACCACCTCGCCCCGGCCCGCATCGGCTGGGCCACGGGCAGTGAACCGAGGCACGTGTTCAACCGCCGATGGTATCTCAAGCCCGGCACGATGCCGATGAACCCCTTTGGCAGCACCAATGATCTCGTGAAAATGAATCCCGGCCGCGCGAGCAAGGACCTCGATCATCCCGCCGGTCCGACGGACCCCGAAGTCTGTCTCCTCAGCGTCCAAACCCCGGAAGGCCGGCCGATCGCGGTGCTCGCGAACTACTCGTTGCACTACGTTGGCGGCGTCGGCACCGGCCACATCTCGGCGGATTACTATGCGATGTTTTGCGACCGCCTGCAGCAGTTGCTCGGGGCTGACCGGCAGACACCCGCCTTTGTCGGCCTGCTCGCCAATGGCACCAGTGGCAACATCAACAACATCGATTTCACCAAGCCCGGCGTGAAGCAGGAGAACTACGCGCAGATGCGGCTCGTGGCCAACGACCTCGCGCAAACCGCCTTCAAATCGCTCGAAGACATCACCTACAGCGACTGGGTGCCGCTCGGCGGGCAGTTGCGCGAACTCGAAGTAGGCACCCGCCGCCCGACTCCCGAGCAGGTCAGCCACGCAAAAGACGTCCTCGCCCGCCCCAAGACTCTCCCGCGCGCGGCGACCCTCGAAGAGATTTACGCCGAACGCACTCTCGGCATGGCCGCCTATCCCGCGCGCCTCAACATCCCCATTCAGGCCCTGCGCGTGGGCGACGTCGGCATCACGGGCATCCCGTGCGAAACGTTCGTCGAGACCGGTCTGGAGCTGAAGGCCCGCAACCCGTTCAAGCCAAGTTTCACGCACTCCATCGCGAACGGCTACTACGGCTACCTGCCCACGCCCGAGCAACATCGGCTCGGCGGCTACGAAACCTGGCTGGGGACCAACCGCCTGGAAGAGCAGGCCTCCGTACAAATCGTGACCGCGCTCCTGGAAATGCTCGCGAAGCTCAAGTAGCCGGAGCGCCGCTCTCCGACCCGGCGCGTTTCGCCGGCCCTAACTCCCTCCGTAGCCGAAGCCTTCAGGTTGCGGCGGTCAGACGCTGCTCGCGCGCGGGTTGAACCCAAAATCCGAAGCAGCGCGGTAAACCGATGCAGGTAGCGCAGGCTTGCAGCCTGCTGTTTCGCGGGTTTTCAACCCGCTGACGGCACCCACTTTTACGGGCCGCTCGGTGCGCAAGACGCCCTGCCGGCTACAAGCCGGCGAAACAGCAGACTGCAAGTCTGCGCTACAATGGATGGCCCTCCCGACTTCGGCGTTAGGGCTGAAGCCTGCGACTACGGCAGCGGGATTGCACCCGCTCAGTCCTTCTTCCCCGCCGCCGGCGTCACCGCGGGCGTATTGCTCCAACGCCACTGCGTCAAACCCTTGAGATCACGCACAAACACCTCCTCACCACTTACGACGACATGCGCCCACGCTTCCGCTTCCGCAACCTTGCGCGAGTCGATCACGTTGAACTTCTCCGGCGTGGCCTGTAGCAGGAACAACGTTCCCCGCTCGTCCAGCGCGAGCAACCGGTCCGCGTTGGCCACGAGGCTCCAGTATTTGCCAAAACTTTTGTCACTCACCCAGCACTCCTTGCCCGTCTTCAGCTCGAAGCACGTGATGCGCTGGCTCTTGAGATGCTCGTAAATGTGCCCGTTCACGAGCACGGGAGTGGACATGTAGCCTTGTGCCTTATGCGTCCACGCGGGTTCGAGCCGGAACCGCCCCGCCGCCTCGATCACCCGGAACGCGACGGTTTTCCCGCCGTAGGTGCTGGTGAAGACCAAGTCGTCCTGCACGATGGGCGTCAGGATGTTCATCCCGCGAAACGCCTCGACCGGCTGCGTCCACAGCGCCTTGCCGGTCTCCAGCTCCAACCCGGCCAGCAACTGCCGCGTCTGCACCACGAGCTGGCGCTTGCCACCCAGGGTGGCGATGACCGGCGATGAAAACACGCTGCCCCACATCCCGCCCTCATCGGCGAGACTCCGCCAACGCTGCTTGCCCGCGCGCTTGTCGAGGCACACGACCGCCGCCCCGGCCTGCGTGTAAACAAACTCGCCGTCCACGAGCGGGGAAGACACATAACCAAACGCCGGCACGGGAGCCTTGGCCTCCGCCGGGAAATCCACGCGCCAACGCACCTTGCCCGTGGCCGCTTCCAGGCACACGAGGACATCGCGTATCCCCGCAACGTACAAACTCTCGCCATCACAAGCCGGGGTGGCGCGAATCCAGTCGCCGTTGGACTTCGCGAAGAACGGGACGGACAACGCCCCTTCCCATTGCGCCCGCCACAGCTCCTTGCCCGTCGCCCGGTTCAGCGCCCGCACTACCTCGTGCTTCCGGTCCACCGTCTCGGTGACGAACACCCGGTCACCCACGACCAGCGGCGTGGAGTAACCCGGCCCCAGTTCGACCCGCCAGCGCATGGCCAGATGCTCGGGCTTCAGATCCGCCGGCCAAGCGGGACCGCTCGTGTACCCGTCGCGCGCCGGCCCGCGCCACTGCGGCCAGTCCGGCACTGCGGCCAGACTCCCCGCCCCGCTCAAGCTCAGCACCAAACCCGCGAGCCAGACACGCCACTGCCATCGAACAAGAAATGATTTCACGCCGGGCGCAAAGCTAGGCGGAGAAGGGGCCAAGTCAAATTAACGGGCAAGCTGACCCGCACAGCGGAGTCCACCTGCCACAAGCAGCAAAAACCCGGCGATCCATACGACCATCGATTGAAACGATGGCACCCCCAACTCTTATCGATTACCTCCAAGACAGGGCGATCACACAATCTCTGCGCGTGAAGTCCACGTTCCGAATGCACACCGTGGGCCGCTCACGCGGAAGCGTTTCCAGAGCACCCTGGAAACGCTTCCGCTCCACCCCTGGAGGAGCTCAACGAACCTCGAATTCCGGCGACTTCAACCCGTCGATTTTTGAATTGCCCGGGGCTGTTTGGACTAAAAGCTTCCTCCAATATTCCTGCCCAAAATCTTCCTGCCATAAGTTCGGCTCCTGAAATTGCGATGCAGACGATTGGTGCCGAGGAAAACCAGCGCGAGACCGTCCCTTTTACCTTTTTACTTTTTCCTTTTGCCTTCGCCCCGCGCCCAATTTCCGCTGGCCCACCCCGGCCCCGGTCTTTAAAACAGCCGCATGAAATTCGCCCTGCGTCAATTTGCCCTGGCCGCCGTACTCACCGGCCTGCTGGTTTCCTCCACCTTCGCCGCATCCAAATCCGATCCCGCCGCCGAAAAGCTCAAGGCCATCCCGCAGCGGATGCAGGAGTTCGTGGACCGTCAGTATGTCTCCGGCGCGGTGACGCTCGTGGCGCAAAACGGCAAGGTCGTGGCGCTGGACGCGGTGGGTTATTCCGACCTCAAAGCCAAAAAGCCGATGCGCACGGATGATTTGTTCTGGATCGCCTCCATGACCAAGCCCATCACGGGCACCGCCATCCTGATGTTGCAGGATCAGGGCAAGCTCTCGGTGGACGACGAGGTGGAGAAGTTCCTGCCGGAGTTCAAGGGGCAGATGATGCTCGTGACCAAGAATGCCGAGGCCACCGTGCTCAAGAAGCCCGGCCGACGCATCACCATCCGCGACCTGCTCACGCACACCGCCGGCCTGAACAGCGACGTGCCGGAAACGGGCCGCGACCTGATGCTCGGCGAGCGCACGCTGGCCTATGCGCTCCAGCCGTTGTCCTTCGAGCCGGGCAGCAAGTGGAGTTACAGCAACCCCGGCATCAACACGCTGGGCCGCATCGTGGAGGTGGTGTCGGGCCAGAACTTCGCGGACTTCCTCGACGCCCGCCTTTTCAAACCCCTCGGCATGAAGGACACGACCTTCTGGCCCTCCGAAGCGCAGGCGCGGCGCGTGGCGAAGGCCTACCAGCCCGGCCCGGACAACAAGGGACTGGTGGAAGTGGACAATTACTTTCTCAAGGGCCTGCCGCTGACCGCGCGCTGGCGCACGCCGATTCCAGCGGGCGGCCTTTACTCCACGGCCCCGGACCTGGCGAAGTTCTACCTGATGATGCTGAACGGCGGCGAGGCCAACGGCCGGCGCTACCTCTCGAAGGCCGCACACCAGCAGCTCACGACCACCCAGTCGGGCAACATCAAGACAGGTTTCACGGAGGGGATGAGCTGGGGCTTTGGTTTCCAAGTGGTGAAGGAGCCGCAGGGCGTCACGGCGATGCTCGCTCCGGGCACCTATGGCCACGGCGGCGCCTACGCGACGCAGAGCTGGGCGGACCCGAAGAGCGGGACGGTTTACATCCTCATGATCCAGCGCGCGAAACTGCCCAACGGCGACGGCTCCGAAATCCGCAAGGTATTTCAGGAGACGGCAGCGGGGGTGCTGGGGAAATAATCCAAAAGCCGTCCATCAACCGCTCAGCGCATCGCATGAACGATGAAGAGAAACCATATCATCATCTTCCGCGTGCTCGCTGCATTGATCATCGCCTACGCCGTCTCGATCATTCCCAATTTCCACCGCCGTTCAGAATGGGATCGTGCGATTAGCGCTCTGCAAAGCCTGCCACGGGAACATGTTGTTTCAGCCATTGAAGGGTTCGTAAAGACACAGAATGCTCAAAACCGGACGATTGCGAACATGGTTTCCCTTCGTGAACTTGTTTCCACCGGATTTATACGGGCCGAAGCAACTGCACCATTCAGCGACATGGATGTTACGTTTGCCACCAAGGTGGACGTGACACGTCCAGACCTGATTTTGATTCGCGTGCGGCTGCCCAGCGGAGATGTGGTTGTCGAACTGACCGATGGCAGCATTCAAAAGTTAGCCCAATGAATGCGCGCACCCACCTTCAAACTGGTAAACCCGGTGTGGTTGGAAACCGGTAATCTTCAAACCACCACTTACCGGGTGCATCTTGGCACCGCCCCGGAGCGCGGCTGTGTCCCGCTCGGCGCGGGATCAGCCGCAGCAACGTCAGAAGGCCGAGCGGGAGCGGAACGCTGCACCAACTCCGGTCAGGCGCAGCCGCTGCGGCTGGTCTCCGCGACACAGCCGCGCTCCGGAAGTTTTCGTTCCTCGGGGGCAGTGTCGAGATGCGCCACCACTCACCCCACCGGCACAGCCACCCCGGCCATCATCCGCAGCAGCACGGTCTGCGAGAAGTTGTCGCGGTCCAGTTCGCCCACCTGCTCACCCTCGCGCAGCACGATGATGCGGCGGCAGAGATTGATCAGTTCCGGCAGTTCCGAGGAGATGACCAGCAGGCCCATCTTCGCACAGGCCAGCTCGTCGAGGATCTTGTGGATCTCCGCTTTCGCGCCCACGTCCACTCCGCGGGTCGGCTCGTCCACGATGAGCGCGGCGGAGTCGCGCGCGAGCCACTTGGCCAGCGCGACTTTCTGCTGGTTGCCACCGCTGAGCGTGGCGACCGGCGACTCGATGCTCCCCATGCGCGTCTTGAGCCGGGAGAGGAAGTTGTGCGTGACGGCCCGTTCGTCGCCGCGCTTGATGATGCCCAGCGGCCAGGTCATGCGCTCCAGTGCGGCCAGCGAGGCGTTCTCGCGGCAGTTCATCGAGAGCACGAGACCCTGACGCTTCCGGTCCTCGGGCACCATGCCCACGCCCGCCGCCAGCATCTTTGAGACGGAACGGAGCTTCACCGGCTGACCGTTGACGAAGACCTTGCCCGTCGCCGCCGGGTCCAGCCCAAAGATGGCCTGCGCAATCTCCGTGCGGCCCGCACCGACCAGGCCCGCGATGCCAACCACCTCGCCACTGCGGATGGTGAAATTGATGTCCTTGAACTTGCCGCGTGACGACAGCTTCTCCACGCGCAACACCTCCTCGCCCAGCGCCAGCGCCACATGGTCCGGCGTCTTGAACTCAACCTCGCGTCCGACCATCTGGTGCACGAGCCGGTCGTGATTCGTGTAGGCGATGCGTTCCGTGGCGACATGCCGGCCATCACGCAGCACGGTGATGGTGTCGCAGAGGCGGAAGATTTCCTCCATCCGGTGCGAAACGTAAATGACGGTGATGCCGCGCTGCTTGAGCTGGCCCAGCAGCTTGAAGAGGTGCTCGCTCTCGGCGACGGACAGCGAGCTGGTCGGCTCGTCCATCACGATGATGCGGGCGCCCGTGCCCACCGCACCGGCAATCTGCACGAGCTGCTCCTGCGCCGTGCTGAGGCGGCTGATGGGGAGGTTGACGTCCAGGTCGCACTCGATTTCCGCAAGCATCACCCGGGCCTTGCGGCGCATCTCCTCGCGGTTGACCACGCCAAACTTCTTCGGCAAGTCGCCGAGGCAGAGATTCTCCGCGATGGTGAGGTTGGGACAAAACGCAAGTTCCTGGTGCACCATTGCGATGCCCAGCTCCCGCGCCCGGAGCGGGTCCGTGGGCTGGATGGGGTCGCCTTCGAGGCGGATTTCCCCGCTGTCAGCGTTGTGGACCCCGGCGAGGATTTTGCCCAGCGTGCTCTTGCCGGCACCGTTCTCGCCCATGAGCGCGTGACACTCACCACGCTCGACGGTGAAGCTCACATCGTCCAAGGCCAGCACACCGGGAAAGCGCTTCGTAATGTGGCTGAAGGTGAGATAGGGCATGGTTTGTCTTTGCCGGATTGAAGCCCCCGCCCGGCTGTGAAGCAAGCCAAGCGTGCAGGCCGGTCCGGTGCTACTTTTTCACCTCAGGCGCGGTCTGCTCCGGCGTGGCGAGGCCGGGCGGGAGTTCCAGGATGCGGATGTTGCGGAAGTGAATCTCCGCGCCTTCGGACTCCAGGCAGAGGTAGCCCTTCCGCACCGAAGCCTGGCTGATCCCGTTGACGAACTTCCCGTTGATCGAGAGCTTCACCACGCCATCCACACAGACCGCGTCGTACACGTTCCATTCGCCCTTGCCCTTGCAGCGCATTTCGGCTCCCTGACTGCGGGTGCCCCGGGGATTGTCCGGCGTGGTCTTGAGGCCGTTCGCCCCGAACAACTCACCCGAGACGTAACCCAGGGACCGTGGCTTGCCGTCCTTGTCCGGGTTCAGAAACGGCCATTGGAGTTCCAGCATCTGCACCTCCATGCCCTTGGGCAGGTTCCGGCCCGGCGGCACCGTGCCCTCGCTCCAGATGAACACGCCGGAGTTTCCACCGGCCTCCATGTGCCGCCATTCGATATGGAGGATGAAGTTCTCGTACTGCTTTTCCGACCGCATCACACCGATGGGCAGGCCGGTGCACACGAGCAACCCATCCCGCACCTTCCAGGTCTCCTTGCTGGTGTTCACGTCCACCCAACCGGTGAGGTCCTTGCCGTTGAAGAGATCTCGAAAGGCGGCGGGCGGCTCGTTCGTCTGGGCCAGGGCCGCCAACGGCAGGAGGGTGAGCAGGAACGCGAGACAGGTGGTGGTTTTCATAGGGTTAGTGGTTTGGCGCCGTAGTAGCGCGGGCGGGCATGGCGTTGATCCATTTCCGCAGGAGGGCAAGTTCCTCCTTGGTGACGCGGGGTGTTTCCTTTTTTGGGGGCATCTCGTTGTAGTGCAGCAACTCGATCAACAAACTCTTCTGGGCGTTCCCCGGCTTGATGGCGGGACTGGTCACGCCGCCCGCCAGCAGCGCTTCCAACGTCCGCATGTCCAGTTTGGCATCGCGCTTCTTCGCCCCATGGCAACGAAGACACTTCGCCTCGAAAATGGGCAGCACGTCCCGTTGGAAATCCACGGGTCCGTCCGGCTGGTCATCCGCTCCGGCGGCGAGCCCCGGCAGGCCGCAAATCATCAGCCCGCCAAGAATGGCTAGAAGGAGAGAACGCATCGCCGGCCCGCCGGGAAGACTACGCCTGGCCGACGACATTCACGAAGCAATGCACGTGCGGCAGAACGCGGTAGTTCCAGATGAAGCCGGGACCTTCGAGCCGCCAGTAATCCCAGCGGTCGTTGCCCTTCTCCGCGTTCTCCTTGTAGAAGGCGAGGCGCACTTTCTCCATGCCGCCGTTGCTCTTGATAAGCTGCATCACCTCGTCGCCATCCTCCTGCCGGAAGGGGCTGATCAACGTGCGCATGACGCCCGTGACCAAGGCTTGCTGCGATGCGTCCAGCTCGGCGTAACCGATGCCGGCCGGAGGTTGCTGCACAAGCTTGGGCCGGAGCGCCGCCGCGCCGTCACCGGGATCGCCAACGATCACGGCCTGCTTCTGCTGCTGCGCGTTGAGCATGTCAAACGCGCTCATCACCTGCCGGGTCTGGTAGTTGTAAACGTTGGCCTCGCTGTGACCATTGGCGGAGTGGCCGTAATACATCGGCCCGCCGAACGCAGCGTTGGGCTGGGAGTTGCCGTCGCAACGCAAGGTCAGGTGATGCCCGGCGAAGACCCAGGAGAAGCGTTCCTTGCCCGAGGGATCGCCGAAGATGGCGACGCCGTTGCCTTCGAACGAACCGGAGGTATCCCATTTTCCGTTGCGGCTGATCCGCTCGAAAGCCTCCTCGCCCGAGAGGATCGCCTTGAAAGTCATGCGGATCAGGTCCTGCTGCGGCTTGGTAAACTGCTCGCCCAGCTTCTTGCCGAGCGGAGCGGCGTTGTGGGTCTTGAGCCGCGTCGGCGTGCCACCCTTTTCCGCACCGTCATCCCACGGACGGACCATCGCCCTTTTCTGCTCGTCCGTGAGAGTGGCGAAAAACTCGCGCACCAAGGCTTCCGCTGGTTTCGCCGGACGCGGCGCATCCGCCGTGGCAACCTTGGGAAGCAACGTCGCGCCCGCCGCCACGCTCGCGGCCCCGCCGGCCACGGCCCGGATGAAGTCGCGTCGGGCGAGCCCGTTCGTCGGCGTGACGGTTTCAGAACATTCCGGGCAGGTCTGAAGTCTGCGGTTTGAGTTCATGGGCTGGGGTTGAACTATGGGTTGCACGGCGAAGGGTTTCGGGTTCATGGGGGTGACACTACGCCTCCAAAGTTCGGGGTCAATGGGTTATTCCCCTTTGCGGGCGACCTGACGCAGAAGCGAGTCAACAGGGCGATGCCAGGAGCCATCGGCAAACAGGTTGCGCCACAAAACTGATCGGCTAATTTGCCGCCAGTTCCCGAACGAACCGCCGCACCACGCCATGCACCTAGCCGGCCCGATCATTAGCCACAGATGAAACACGGACGGAACACGGATGGGGACGAGCGGAGCACGCGTATTGTCGCAGTTGCCTGCCTGGACCAAACGGTGCGGGTCAAACAGCGGGGCAACGCGGCCCCGGCACCGTTGGCTCCGTGTTTAATCCGTGTTCCATCCGTGGCTCAACTGCATCGTCCCAACTTAGGCGAAGCTCACCTGACGACGAACGGCACCAGCCTCCCATTCTCAACTTTCAACCTTTAACTCTCAACCTTCCCATGAAACACATCCTCGCCCTCGACCAAGGCACCACCAGTTCGCGCGCCATTGTCTTCGACCACGCCGGCTCCATCGTCTCCGTGGCGCAGCAGGAGTTCCGGCAGATTTTCCCCCGGCCCGGCTGGGTGGAGCACGACGCCAATGAAATCTGGGCATCGCAATCGAACGTCGCGGCCGACGCGATCCAGAAGGCCGGCCTCACCGCTAATGAAATCGCCGCCGTCGGCATCACCAATCAGCGTGAAACGACCGTCGCGTGGGAGCGCGCCACCGGCCGGCCCATTGCCAACGCCATCGTCTGGCAGGACCGCCGCACCGCCGCCGCGTGTGACAAACTGAAGCGCGCCGGAAAAGCCGCGCTCATCCGCCGCAAAACCGGCCTGGTGCTGGACGCCTACTTTTCCGCCACGAAGCTCCAGTGGCTGTTGCAAAACATCCCTGGCGCGAAGGCCCGGGCCAAGCGCGGCGAACTCGCCTTCGGCACGATTGACACTTGGCTCGTGTGGCAGCTCACCGGTGGTCGCGTCCACGTCACCGACCCGAGCAACGCCTCGCGCACCATGCTCTTCAACATCCACACCGGCGATTGGGACGACGAGCTGCTCGCGCTCTTCGGCATTCCGCGCGGCGTACTGCCGCAGGTGCGCGCGTCGTCCGAGGTGTATGGTGAGACGACACATTTCGGCGCACCCGTTCCCATTGCGGGCATCGCAGGCGATCAACAGGCGGCGCTGTTCGGCCAGGCCTGCACACGGCCCGGCATGGTGAAGAATACCTACGGCACCGGCTGCTTCATGTTGATGCACACCGGCTCCAAGCCCGTGGCCTCGAAAAACAATTTGCTCACGACGGTCGCTTGGCGCATCGGCAACCGCACGGAGTACGCGCTCGAAGGCAGCATCTTCATCGCCGGGGCGGTCGTGCAATGGCTCCGCGACGGCCTAGGCATCATCAAATCGTCCCGCGATGTGGAAGCCCTCGCGGCTCAGGTGCCGGACACGCACGGGGTTTATCTGGTCCCGGCGTTTGCCGGCCTTGGCGCGCCGCACTGGGATCAATACGCACGCGGATTGATGGCCGGTCTCACGCGCGGCACGACCGCCGCGCACATTGCCCGCGCAGCCCTCGAAGGCATTGCCTATCAGGTCGCCGACGTGCTCCGCGCGATGGAAGCGGACGCGAAGATCAAGCTGAAGGAACTCCGCGTGGACGGCGGGGCGAGCACCAACAACCTGCTCATGCAGTTTCAGTCCGACCTCCTCGGCGTGCCAGTCGTGCGCCCGCGCGTCTCCGAGACGACCGCGCTCGGCGCGGCCTATCTCGCCGGCCTCGCCGTGGGTTACTGGAAGAATCAGCAGGAAATCGCCGCGCAATGGCTGGTGGACCGCCGCTTCTCCGCCACCATGAAACCCGCCGAGCGCAAGCGGCTCACGGCCGGGTGGGACAAGGCCCTGGACCGGGCGAAACGGTGGGAGGATAGCTAGCTGAGAACCATGCCAAGCTAATCCGCAGTACCGATCTCCCTCATGGCCCCGCCTTTGCCGACGCCGATGTATTGGTACGCAACTCACTCTTCACGCTCGCAGGCAGCTCCCAAACGAAGTGAGGCTTTCTGTCATGTACAAAGACGGGCGTGCAATCGAAACCGCCTGCTCGACCAGTAAGGGACCGAAGATACCACCAATAGCGCAGTCGATCGACGAGCGAAAGACTCTCCGGCTCACCGGCCCTGATCCCCCAAGACCAAACCGTGCCGTCTCGCCCAAGCATCACAGTAGTATTTCTCCCAGCAGCAAGAAATGCCCACGGTTCAAACTGTTGGGGAAGACGCCTGGGCGGCTGCACCGCCTCGGTGCTCACGAATCCCAGCCCGAGCTGTCCTTGATCATTCCCGCCGCCGCCCCACCAGGTGCCGTCGGCTTTGCGGGCGAGGAAGCAGGCCATCCCGGCGTAAATTTCGCGCCAGTCGGTATCTTTCTCGATTTGCACCAAACCAGGATAAGCGCTGGCGCGACCGCCCCCGAATATGCCAGCTAATCGACCAGAGACCCACAACGTGCCATCAGTTTTCAAGGCAAGAACCCCGCTGCTGAGGCCGGCTAAAACGACCCAGTTCGTACCGGAATCAAGCTGCGCTGGCTCGGGGTCCATGTCTTTCCCCCAACCCCAGAGAGTTCCGTCGGTTTGGATGCCATAACTACTAAAGCCACCACCCACCACCGATTTCCAAGTGCGACCCGGTGTTACCTGCGTGACTACGGCGACGTTCGTGCGGGACCCATTTCCCACCTGGCCATCTTTATTGAAACCCCAAGCCCACAGTGAGCCATTCCGCTTCAAGGCCAGCACATGATGGTAGCTGAAACACACGTCCGCCCAGTCAGTATCAGTCGAAAGTTGTGCAGGCGTAACGATTCTAAATTCTAGTCCCGAAAGCAATTCGCCAGCATGCGAATACCCCCAGCCCCACAGGGTGCCGTTTGTCTTCAGAGCCAGTACGCGCTGGTCTGCAACTGCGACTCGTAGCCAGTCTGATTCAGAGCCGATCCGTACGGGCACAGTTGATCGCGTGCTGTGACCAGGAAAGATGCCTTCCAAATTGTAAACAGTCCCACCCCATGCCCACAGCGAACCGTCCGGGGCGAGCAACGCCATGGTATCGCCAGTTCCGCCGGCAGAAAGTTGTGGCTGCACGCGTCCTGCCGGCAGCGGCGGTCCAAACTCAAACCGCCGCGCAGCGCGGTGTTTGGCACCCCAAGTGGAAAGGAGAACGATCCCCCCGGCAGCCAGGAGCAAAGCAAAACACCACTTCCACAGACGCAACCCCACAGCGGAATCTCCCAAGTTGAAAGTTCGATGCGAACCCGTAGCCAAGTTGTTTGTGTCCATCACGGCTTCTTCACCTTTACCGCGTTCTTCGCGGCGGCTTCCTCGTCCTCGGCAGCCTTGGTGAGCGCGGCCCATTGGTCCTTGGACAGCAACCCTTCGAGGCGGCCTTTAAAATCCTTCGTGTTCTTCTCGCTCGCTTCCTTGTAAACTTCCGCGGCGCTGGCCTTGTCGCCCTTCAACTGGGCGAACCGATCGCGATAGGCCTCGCCGGTGGCGACGGACACCTCTTCGAAGAGGGCGCTGATGCTGGCGATCAGCTTGCGTTGATCCGCAGTTAGGATGGTGTCCACGCGATCTTTGAACTGGCCGCGCGCCTCTTCAAACGCCTTGGTCGCAGCCGCCCGATCCGCCTCGGAGGCGTTCGGGTTTTGCTTGAGGGAGGCCCCGAGCTTTTGCAGTTCCGGGTTGCCCAGCGTTTCTTCGCGCGCAGCATGGAGCTTCGCCTTCTGCTCGTCGGTGAGGAGCAAGGCGGCGTTCAGACCGGGGACGAAGGGCCCGGCGACCGGGTTCTTCTTCGCCGTCCACAACGGGAAACCGGCGAGGCTGCCGGCCTTCTTCTGGGCCAGCGCGGGCATGGCCAAGGCGGTGCACAAGACGGACAGCAGCACGAGCAAGCTGGAGCGGAAGGGAGAAGCGGCGGATTTCATGACCGCAAGCTACGCTCGCATCGGGGGCCTTCAACTGGAAAATTGACCACGGCCGGCGGGCTACTCCTCCGCGTGCACTCCAGCAGAATGGCTGCACACGCCCCGCTTGGTGGTGGCCACAAAATCGAGCAGTTGCCGGGCTGCGGCACCGGTGACGGTCGCCTCCGCTTCGGCCAGCGCGTCCCGGCGCAGTTTGCCACTGAGGAAGAGCAGATGGTAAAGGCGCTTGAGCTCCGTGCGCTGCTCCGCAGCGAAACCGCTCCGCCGCAGGCCGATGGTGTTCAAGCCACAGATCATGTTGATCCCCGTGGCGATGCAGAAAGGCGGCACGTCCTTGCTCACCGCCGCGCCGCCTTGCAGCAACGCCAGCGGACCAACGCGGCAGAACTGATGCACCAGTGAGTTCGCCGAGAGGAACGCACGCTCGCCGATCACCGCGAAGCCGGCGATGGCAATGCCGTTGCAGAGAATCGCGTAATCCTTCACCTGCACGTCGTGGCCGATGTGCGCATTGCCCATGATAAAGCAGTGCGAGCCGATGGTCGTGGCGGTGTCTTCCTTCGTGGAGCAATGGATGGTGGCGTGCTCGCGGATGATGTTGTCATCGCCGATGACCAGGCGCGTCGGTTCGCCCTTGTACTTCACATCCTGCGGCGTGTCGCCCACCACGGCTCCGGCGTGGATGCGGTTCCGCGCCCCGAGAGTCGTATGGCCGGTGAGATGCACAAACGGGCCGACGACACAGCCGGGGCCCAGCGTGACGTGCCCCTCAATCACGGCGTAGGGACCGACCTGCACGTCGGAGGCGAGCTGGGCGGTGGGGGCGATGAGGGCGGTAGGGTGGATCACGGGGGGAAAGTGTTCAGTAATCAGTGTTCAGTTTTCAGTCATCGCAGACGCCGACAGCCGTCGGAGTGGACTCAAAACTGAAAACTGAAAACTGAAAACTGAAAACTGAAAACTCACACATAGAAAAGTCCCAGCTCCCGCAATGACACAAAATCCCTCGGCCGCTCGGTCGTCCGATGGCCGATGATCACATGGTCGGCAACCTCGATCTTGAGCAACCGCCCGGCGCGGATCAGGTCGCGGGTGATCCGGATGTCTTCTTCGCTGGGCGTGGGATCACCGCTGGGGTGGTTGTGGACCAGCACGATCGAGGAGGCATTCGCGAGGATGGCGTGCTTGAACACGTCGCGCGCGTGGACATGGACGGAATCGAGCGTCCCGTGCGAAAGGTGCTCCATGCGAATGAGCCGGAGGCGGGTGTTAAGGAGCAACACAATCAAATGCTCCACCTCGTAACCACGGGCCTCTTCGCGCACGAGGCTGGCGATAAGTTCGGGCGAATTCAGCAACGGGGATTCGGCGCGGATCTCGGCAGCCATGCGCCGTGCCAGCGTGAATGCGGCCTGCAACGTCACGGCCTTGTCGCGCCCGATGCCTTTCACTTCGCAAAGCTCCTTCACGGAGGCCTGCGAAAGCCGGTCCAGCGTCTGAAACTTCGCGAGTAATTCCTGCCCGATCACCAAGGCGGATTTACCCTGCAAGCCGGTGCGCAGGAGAATCGCGATGAGTTCCGAATTGCCGAGCGCATCCGCGCCGCCGGCGGCGAGCCGCTCGCGCGGCCGCTCGTTCGCGGGGATGTCCTTGATGCGGACGCTGCTCATGGCTGGCTTGCACCGAAAAGCGACCGTCGGTGAATTCCCTCTCCCCCATTGGGGGAGAGGGAGAGGAAATCCCCAAAGTTCGAAGCGGCACACAGGCCGACGAAGACTGGCCGCTGAGGACTCATAGTTCCTTCACGACAAACGCGGCAAACTCCGCGTGCAGGTGCGGCGGGATGCGGGCCTTGAACAGCGCGTTCTCCCCGCTGTAATCGCGTTCGACGATTTGCGCCACCTCATGCAGCTTGGCCATGACTCCGGCTTCCGTGTGCGGAATGGCCAGTTCGACAAAATTGCGCACGGGCCGCAGCGCGGTGCCCAGCTCGCTCATCAAACCCGTGAAACCTTCGCCGGTGCGGGCCGACACCGCAACGGCGCGCGGATGTGCCATCAGCCAACGGGCCACCAAGTCCGGCGGCGCGTGATCAATCTTGTTCAACACCAGCATCGTCGGCTTGTCCCCGGCGTGGATTTCCTCGAGTACATCGTTGACGGCGCGGATGTGGTCCTCGGCCTGCGGGTGCGTGCAGTCCACCACATGCAGGAGCAGGTCCGCTTCGACCACTTCTTCCAACGTGGCCTTGAAAGCCTCGACGAGGCGGTGCGGCAACTTGCGGATGAAACCCACGGTGTCGGACAACAGCACGTTCTGGTTCGTCGGCAGGCGCAGGCGGCGCGTCGTGGGGTCCAGCGTGGCGAAGAGCTTGTCTTCGGCGAGCACGGCGGCTCCGGTGAGCTTGTTGAAGAGCGTGGACTTGCCGGCGTTCGTGTAACCGACAATCGAGGCGAGCGGCCATTGGTTCCGCTGACGGCCCGCGCGTTGCGTGGCGCGCTGGCGGCGGACGATGTCGAGTTCCTCATCCAGCTTCTCGATGCGCTCGGAGATTTTGCGGCGATCGGCTTCGAGCTGGGATTCGCCTTCGCCGCCGATGGCGCCCATGCCGCCGCGCTGACGGGAAAGGTGCGTCCAGTAGCGCGTGAGCCGCGGGAGCAGGTACTGAAGCTGCGCCAACTCGACCTGCAGCTTGCCTTCGCGGGTGCGGGCGCGCTGCGCGAAGATGTCGAGAATCAGCGCGGTGCGGTCCATCACCGTGCCCTCGAAGACCTTCTCCAGGTTGCGCGTCTGCGCGGGCGACAGCTCGTCGTCGAAGATGATGGTGTCCACCTTCTGTTCGCGGCAGTGCGCGGCGAACTCCTGGGCCTTGCCGGTGCCGATGAACGTGGCGGGATGGATGTTCTCCAGCTTCTGGATGCCTTCGCCCACGATGTTCGAGCCGGCGGTGCGCGCCAGCTCGGTCAACTCGGCCATCGAGTCGGCCGTGGTCCACGGGGTGCCGGATTTTAATTCCACGCCGACGAGGAAGACGCGTTCGGCCTTGTGGTGGGGGTCTGCGATGAGTGCTTTCAACTTATGGTGCCGCGCAGCGTAGCACGCCCGGCGGCGGGGCGGAAGAGGACTTCACGGGGTTAACACCGTCCCGGCCAGGCTTACGATCAACTGCCGGCCAAACGCCAGCCGGTCCTCCGTCGTCGGCAGGCGCTTGAGCTTGGGGCCGGGACTGATGCGCTGCTCCATGAGCAGGATGGGCACCCGGCGCTCCTTCCACAGGACGTTCGCCGTGTTCGACGGAGTGAGGACGATGCCCAGCTTGCGCAAGGGGTCGAAGCTCGTGTCAGCGACCAGCCTGGCAAACAGCCGCTGAAACTTCGCCTGCTCAGCCTCGTCGTCCACCATCGTGTCCACGTATTCGGCGGTCTCGGTGTTGTGAAGGTTGAGCATGACGTCGATGGGACGGCTGGCGTGAGCGGCCAGGATGGCCTTCTTGGCGTACCAGATCTCGGGCATGAGCCGCAGCCAGCGCGGGTCACGCAGATCGACCTCGTCCCAGTGGCGGTTCACGTCCCAGCCATGCGCATTGAAACGCACCTTGCCCAGCGCGCAGCCATCGGGATCGAGCATCGGCGTAAATTTGAAAATCACCTGGTCGCGCAACGCCCGGGCCTGCGGACCGTCCGAGGTGATGAAGCGGAGCGCCCCTTCCATGACAAACGAGGTGCCGGCCTCCCACGCATGTTGACGGGCCTGGAGCCAGACGGTTTTCTTCGCCTCATCGGGCCGCTCGAAATTCGTTACCGTAACCAGGTGAAGGTCCCGGCCCAGAACGGTCTTGCCGATGACTTCGACCCGCGTGTGTGGCGGACGGTCCAGTTCGGCGAGCAGCTTGAGCAACTTCGCATGTGGGTATGGCGGCACATGCGCAAGCCAGACGGTGTTTTGCGCCGGCTTGAGTTTGAGCGTGGACTCCTTCCTGACGTCATCCCAAACGACGTCTTCGCAGTGATGCCAGGTCTCGCCATCGTCGCTGAAGACCGGCCGGAGCGTCGGACCCATCGGGCACGCGCCGGGCTTGTCGTTGTATTCGCCCACCCAGTCCGTGAACGTCAGGGTCAGTTCGCGTGCGGCGACGTTGTCCATGCGGAAGGAAAACCACGTCGTCTGCCGGTTGCGTCCGCGTTCGTCGTATTGCCCCTCGACGTGCAGGCGGAACGTGGTGTCGTCAAGCTTCTCGATCTTGCCGATCGAAGCGCCCTCGAAGGACTTGTCAAACGTAACGGCCGGCTGGCCCTGCGCCCGAACGGTGACCACGCCGAGCAACCACGCGCACGCAATGAATCGCAGGAAGTCCACAGCCAGAGACTATGGGTTGGTAGTCTTCGGCACCTCGAAAATGTCGGGTGATTTTAGTTGTGTGTCCGGCACGGGCACAGGCACGGGAGCGGGTGTCGCTGGGGTGCTCTGGGGAAGCTTGGATTTGCGTAGCTCCTCCAGCAGGTATTTTCGGGTCGCTTCGATCTCTTCGGCCTCGATGCGTTTCTTTTCCTTGGCCGCCTCGTCCTCCAGGCGCTTCTTCTCCCTGGCCGCATCGTCCGCGGCACGCTTCTTGTTATCAGCCTCTTCCTTGCGAACCTTTAATGCCTCCTTACGATCAGATTCAGCCACCGAGTTCTCCACGGCCCGGATGGTAGGCGAGTGCTCCCGCTCAGCCTGGGCACTGAGCGAAGCGGCTTGGGGAGTTTTCAACACCGTAGGACGGATCAGTACGATGAGTTCCTTGCGGGTCGGATTCTCGCTCGTGGAGCGAAATAGTGCGCCCAGGCCCGGAATGTCCTTGAGCACCGGCACGCCGGTAACGCTCTTCGTGTTGGCCGTGCGAATGAGGCCGCCAAGGACGATCGTCTCGCCGTCCTTCACCGCCACCTTGGACTGGGCCGTATGCCGGACGGTCTTGGGCACCTTCAGGTTGGCATCGATGGCCACCGTGCCGTTCTCACCTTCAATGGTCTGGTTGATATCCAACACCACGAGACCGTCCGCCGTGATCAGCGGCATGACCGACATGTTGATACCGATCTGGAGCTGCTGGATCTGGTTCTGCGAGCCGACACCGACACCGAAGGTCGTTCCCGTCACGTAAGGCGTGGTGCCGCCGGAGAAGATGGTGGCCGCCTCGGCGTGCGAAGTCTGAATGCGCGGTCGGGAAAGCACTTCCGTCTTGTTGTCACTCTCGAGCAATTGAATGGCCGCCGCCCAGTTCGCACCGATTGACGCCAGATAGCCAAACCCGCCGGTGGCGGCACCCACGCCCAGCACCGTGGTGTTGGTGGAGAAGTTGATGACGGAGTTGATGCCGCCCTTGCCCGCAAATTGGTTTCCGGCTTTGGCCGTTTGCTGTCCGACCCCGAAGTTGACATCCAACTGGTGGGAAATGTCCGTTTCAAAGATCAAAGCCTCGATCAGCACCTGCTGCTGCGGAACATCGATTTCCTTGAGCAGCTTCGTGAGCATGGCGAGTTCGTTGGTGGTGGCGAGCACGAGCAGCGAGTTGCTGCGGTCATAGGGGATGATGCGGGCCTCGCCCAGCAGTGGCGCGGAACCGGAACGACCGCCGGTGATGTTGCTGACGATCGCGTTCAAACGGTTTTGAAATGCAGAGCTGGCCGTGCCCGGGGTCGCCACGCCCGGCACGCCTGGAGTCGCGCCGCCCGGCTGTGTCCCAAAAGGCTGCGCCCCGCCAAAGCCAGCCGATCCCGGTATTCCGCTCGTGCCACCAAACGGAGTGGTTCCGGTACCGGTGCCCGTCGTTCGCCGGGTCGATCCCGTGGTTCCGCCACGCGCGCCCGTGCCGCCGCCGGCCGCCCCGCCGGAGGTCAGACTGCCGAGCACCTGGGCGACGTCCGCCGCGAGAGCGTAGTTGATGGGGATGACCTTGAACTGCTCGTCCGTGGGGACCGATTTGTCAATCTTCTCGAGGACCTCCATCATACGTTTGATGTTGATGGCGTTGTCGCGCATGACGAGCACCCCGGTCGCATCAATGGGCAGCAAGCCGCCGGGCAATTTTGCAAACGGCTGCAAGGCCGACACTACCTCGCTGGGCTTGGCGTATTTCACCTCGACGATTTTGGTGATGTACTGGCCCGCCTCCGGCAGATCTTTCGAACTGTTGGTATTGAACATCGCACCTTCCTGGCCGGCCGTGGCGGTGGGCACCACGGTGAGGAACTTCTCACCGGTGTAAATCACCGCAATGCCATTGAGGGAAAGCACGCTGTCGATCGCCTGCAAGGTTTCCTTCACCGTAAGTTTGGTCTGGGCCTTCAACGTGATCTGGGCCGCCGGCAGTGAAGCCGGTTTCAACACCGTTCGCCGGGTCAGTTTGGAATAAACCTCCAGTACTTGGTCGAGCGGGGCCGCCTGAAATTGCGTTACCGCCTCATCCAGAATTTGATCCGGCAGGAAGACTTCATCCTCATCGTCCTTGCCGGCGGTGACTGGCCTGGCGAGGCCATTTGTCCCGGGAGCATTCGTGGTGGCCGCCCGAGCCGTGCTCACTGCCGGCTCGGCTGCGGGCAGGGTCGGAAAAGCCGGAAAGGCTGGGAAGGGTTTGGCGGTCGGATTGCTACCGGCTGCGGGCGGTGGCGGGGTGAATTGCGCCGGAGCCGCGGTGTTCGGTTTCGTCGTGGACACCCCCGTGGCGGTGTTCGTCACCGCGCTGACGGCGGAAGGCGCGTTGGGAAAAATCGGCCGCACGGGCTCCGAAATGCGGGTCTTGCTCGGCGTGGGGCCCGGCGGCCCTGGTGGCGCTGGTGGCACTTGCGCGCAGAGCACAATCGCGACGGCGAGGAGGATAAGGCACGCCAGCTTGGTTTTCATGGACGTTTGGGGGTTGCAGGAGACGATTGCTTGGCGACGGGCGCGGGCTTCTGATAGCTCGCGACCATGGTCAACTCACCCATCAACTTCATCTGGGAAGGATCGGGCTTCACGGTCAGGTCACGGATGCGGATGGTGGAATTGTTCTCGCCCAGCGACACCATGAACTTGACCAGTTCGGCGTCACCGGTGTTTTGAAAGCTGATGCGCAACGTCTGTTCGTCGAAGTAGGAGTTGGCGTTCTGGCCACCGGACTGGCCGGGGATGCGGTTGACCACGACGATGCCCGAGGCGCTCGCCTTGGCATCCACCGTGCGCATGAGCGCGAGCGCCATCTCGCTCGAGGCGAGTTGCGCGCCGCCCACGCCCTTCAGTTCGGTTTCTTTCTTCTCCAGCTTGGGAAGCTGGTCCACTTCCTTCTGATAATCGGCGAGCAGCTTCTGCGCCTTGGCGATCTCCAGTTGCACCTTGTTCCAGTCCTGAAAGTGCGGCCAGACGAACATGGCATTGACCACCACGAAAAGCACAAGCATCGCACCCACAACGATGCGGCGCTCCAGCGCGCCGAGGTTCAGCTTGTCGAAGATCGATTTCATTCGAGTTCGGGCCCCCTCAGTTCGCAGGCCAGGGTCCAGCTGAACTGGCTCGCCGCCGCACCGCTGCTCTGTGACGTGGGCGCACTGACGCTCTTGAACAACGGGAGCCCATTAAGCGTGGCCGATTGGAGCGCGCTGCTGTAGTCGGTGAGCTTGCCGATCTCCGCCGCCGCCACCGTGCCGCGCAACGCGACTTTCTGGCCGCGCTGAAACGAGAAGTCCGTGAGCTGCATTCCCTCGGGCAGCTTGGCGGAGACGGCCTTGAGACTCTCGATGGCCGCGTATTTCAAGGCGATCTGCTCCTGCAACACCTGGATGCGCGCCTTGGTGACCAGGGCGTTGGTGTAGGACCCGGAGAGGTTGCCGGCCTGTTTCTGCAAATCCGCCTGCTGCTGCTGCGCCTGCTGAAGCACCACGAAGTAACCGGCCACCCCGAGCATGTAAAGGGCGACCAGGGCTCCCAGGCCACGCATCCACACGCTGTCCACAAACTGCTGGCGGTAGCGGGTGGCAAACTCCGGCGGGAGCAGATTCGCCTGGCTCTCGCCGCGCGCTGCACGTTGGGCGGCCAGCGTCGCCAAGGCGGCGGCATCGCAGGGCTTGGTGACATCCACGAGGCCATCGGCGAGTTCCCGCAGCACGCGCAGCCAGACCTCCTGATCCTCGGGCACGGACACCAGCCGGTAACGCGGCGGGCCGGTGAGCCAGCCTTCCAGTTCGCCCGCCCACGCGGATTTGGTCAGCACTTCGCCCAGTTCCCGCTGCCAGTGTTCCGGGCCGGTGAGCTTCACCAGGGTGATGCTGCGCAACTCACCGCCGTACCACCACGCAATGAGGCAGGAATTCAAATCGGCTCCCGAGCCGGGATAAACCCACGTACCATCGCCGTCCACCTTGGTGGCGAGCACCTGATGCAACTGCGGAACCTCCAGCCGGTCCGCCAGAAAACCGCGCCCCTGCAGCGTGCCGAGAAATTTCTCCACCTCGTGCCGCATCGCGACGAGCACGATGACCGTCTGCATCTCGCTGGGCAGGGAACTACGCGACGGCACGGTCTCAACGGTCCAGACAATCTGGGCGACCGGCAGGGGAGACACTTTCTCCAATGACAGCTCGACCATGGACAACAGTTCGGCGCGATCACATTTGGGAAATTGCGCCACCCGCAGAAACACGCTGCCGGCGGGCAGCCAGGCGATGTTGAGCCGGCTGCTGAAGAGCGCCCGCCAGTCCTTGGCCACCTGCTTGGCCGGGAGGGCGTCGCCGGGCAACCCCCCGAACTCCTCGTCCAGTTCAGCCGCCCCATTACTGGAGACATCGAAACACCAGAGCTGCCGCCGGTCGGCGGTGAGCTCCAGGATGTTGCAGGCGTTGGGAGGCGAGGGCTTCACGGGGTCCTTCTTGAAGTCTTCGAAATAAACGTCGTCCCGGAGTCCTCGACGAGGGATTTCAGGTGTTCTTCGGTCTGGGTGACGCGCAGGACTTCCTCGATGGTGGTGACGCCGGCCTTCACCTTCTCCCAGCCGTCCTGACGGAGGGTGCGCATCCCGTCCTCGATGGCCCAAGAGGCGATGGTGGTGGCTGGTGAACGGTTCATGATCAGGGGACGCAAGGCCTCGGTGACCAGGAGAAGTTCATGGATGCCCTGCCGGCCCTGATAGCCGAGCAGCCGGCAGTCCTCGCAGCCGGCGCCCTTCCAGAACCGGCTGGTGGCGATCTCATCTGCCGGAAAGCCCACCCGGTTGAGGTAGGCGGTGTCCACGACCTGCTCGATCTTGCACTTCGAACAGATGGTGCGAACCAGACGTTGCGCCATGATCGCTTCGACTGAGGAAGCGACGAGGAAGGGCTCGATGCCCATGTCAATCAAGCGCGTGAAGGCGCTGGGCGCATCGTTGGTGTGCAGCGTGCTGAAGACCAAGTGGCCGGTAAGGGCGGCACGAATGGCGATTTCCGCCGTCTCCTGGTCGCGGATTTCGCCGACCATCACGACGTTCGGGTCCTGGCGCAAAATGTGGCGCAAGCCCATCGCGAAGGTCAGGCCGATGTCCGCGCGCACGGCAATCTGGTTGATGCCCTTGAGTTCATATTCCACCGGCTCCTCGATCGTAATGATGCGCTTGTGCACCGAGTTGATGGAGCTGAGGAACGCGTAGAGCGTGGTGGACTTGCCCGAGCCGGTCGGCCCGGTGACAAGCATGATGCCGTGCGGCTTGTAAATGATGTCGCGGATGGCCGTTTCCTCCTTCGGCGTAAAACCCAGCTTGTCCAGGCTGAGGAAAATCTTCCCGCGCAGCAGCAGCCGCAGCGAGACGCTTTCGCCATAAACGGTCGGCACGGTCGAGACGCGGATGTCGATTTCCTCGCCCTTGATCCGCACGTTGATACGACCGTCCTGCGGCAGGCGTTTCTCAGAGATGTTCATCCCGGACATCACCTTGATGCGCGAGATGATCGCGGCCTGGAAGCGCTTGAGCTGCGGGGGCAGCGGAATCTGGTGCAGGATGCCGTCGATACGGTTGCGGATGCGCAACTCATCCTCCGCCGGCTCGAAGTGAATGTCCGTGGCGCGGGCCTTGAACGCTTCCCAGACGATCTGGTTGACGAACTTGATGACGCTGGCCTCCTGATCGCCCTCGGTGATTTCCTTGTCACTGGCGAGTTCGAGTTCCATCGGCTCGTTCTCGGACATCTCGTCCAGAGTCTCGGCTCCGACGCCGAAATACTTCTTCAACGCCTTTTCCACCTCGGTGCGCGGTGCCAGCGCGAACCGTACGGGACAATGCGCGTCGAACTGCACGGCATTAAGCAGCGCGGTATCGAAGGGGTTGCTCACGGCGACGGTCAGCACGCCCTCGGTGAAGCTCGTGGGAATGACGCCGTGCTGGAACGCGACCTTGGTGGAAATGCGGCCCCGCGCCTCGACCGGAATTTCCAGCAGCTTGAGATTGACGAACGGCCACGCCAGAGCGACCGCCAGTTTCTCCAGAAACGCCTCCTCGGTCAGCCCGGCCTCCCGGGCCATGAAGTCCAGCAGCGTCTCGGTCGAGCCGCCTTCGGAGGCCGCGCGCCAGAGCTTGGACCATGCGTCAAACTGCTCCGGTGTCGCCAGGGCGGCACGGGCAAATACGTTCTTGATGGAAACAAAGGCCATTCAGCTTCGAAGGCTTGAACGGCGAGAATAGGGAAAAGTTGCGTCCGGGGCAAAGGAATTGCCTCAGGGAAAGGCCTTAGCCGGACCGATTCATTCGCCACGGATGAAACACGGACGGAACACGGATGGGGACGAGCTGAGCACGCATTCTGTCGCAGTTGCCTGCCGGCACCAAGCGGTGCGGGTCATGCAGCGGTGCGGAGCGGTCCCGGCACCGTTGGCTCCGTGTTTAATCCGTGTTCCATCCGTGGCGCAACTGCATCGTAGGCTAAGCCAGACCGAAATCCACCTGTCCGATTGAGCTTACTTGGCGCGTGGGACGGCGACGATCTCCCCGTGACCGAGCTTGGCTTGCTGAACGGTGTAATCGGAGAGGACGTTCAACGTTTCGCGCAGGTACACATCGATGATGGCCTTGCTCGCGTCGGTGTCGGGCGGTTCTTCGTCTTCTTCACCGGAAGGTTTGGCGGCCGGCTTCTTCTCGGCGGACTTGTCCTTCGGCTTGGGGGCCTGCACAGCGATGACCGGCAGGTTCTTGTCCACCGTCTCGGTCTTTACGAGAAACACCTTGTCACCCGCGGGCGGACGCGCGTCCTGCTCCTTCTTGCGGGCTTCGGTCCGCGCCTCGGCCTCCTTCTTCTCGCGAATCCGCTGGGCCTCGTTCAGGGAAATGGTTTTGTCAGCCTTCTGCTTCTTTACCAGTTCGATGTCCTCGCGGATGTAGGCGAAGTCCTTGTCCTTGGCGAGCCGGGCGGAGGAATTCTTGCGGAGTTCCTCCAGGCCGCCGTTGATGCGGTCGGCGCGCTGGTATTTCGCCGCCGGGATGTTGTCGGCCTCCAGCACATTCGGCAGGAAGGCTTCACCGGTTTCCAAATAATCCAGCACGTTGGGCAGGATGACATCCGGCGTAACCCCCTGCTTCTGGGTGGTGCCGCCGGCGATGCGGTAGAACTTGGAGATGGTGAACTTGAGCTGGCCGGGGTCCGACACCTGCCGCGTGCCCATGAACTGCGCCAGCGGATAAAGGGTCTGCACGGTGCCCTTGCCATGCGTGGACTGGTCACCAACGATCAAGGCACGCCCGTAGTCCTGCAACGCCGCCGCAACGATTTCCGAGGCGGACGCACTGTGGTGCCCCACCAGCACGATCAGCGGGCCGTCGTAGGCCACCCGCCCGTCCTCATCCTCGAGCACCTCGATCTGGCGCGGGTTCCGCACCTGGACGACCGGGCCTTTCTTGATGAACAGGCCTGTCAACTCGACGGCTTCGTTGAGCAGCCCGCCGCCATTGCGGCGCAGGTCCAGAATCACCCCGTTCACCTTTTCCTTTTGGAGCCGGACGAGCAGCTTTCCGCAATCAGCGGCGCATTTCTGATAAAATTGAGGCAGGTCAATCACGCCCAGCCGCAGTTTCTTTCCGTCGGCGGTGACGTGATCGATGATGCGCGCAAAGGCATATTGTTCCGTCAACTTGATCTCATCGCGGATAATGCGGATTTCCTTGCGCTGGGAGGAGCTGACCGAGTCCGCCGGAATGATCGTCAGCCGTACTTCGGTGCCCTTCTGGCCGCGAATTTTGTCCACCACCTCGCTCAATTTCATCCCGACACAGTCCACCGGCTCGGCCGTGCCCTGCGCCACGGCGATGATCTTGTCGCCGGGCTTGAGTTGCTTGCCCAGTTCCGCCGGTCCGCCTGGGGTGAGGCTTACGATCTTGGTGTAGTCGTCATCCTCGGGGTCCTGCCGGAGCAGCGCGCCGATGCCGTTGAGCTTGAGCTTCACGTTATGGATGTCGAAATTCTTGGCGTCCTCAGGAGCCATGTAATCCGAGTGCGGATCGAAGGCATGGCCCAAGGCCGAGAGGTAAGTCTGCAACACTTCGCTGGTATCGAACTGCTTCATGTTCTTCTGCAAACGGGCATACCGGCGGGTGATCTTTTCGACGGTCTTCTCCGGTTTTTCGTCCACCAGCTTGCCGTTCAACAGCTCGAATTTTACCCGCTGCCGCCAAAGCTCCTGCGATTCCTGTTCGTCCTTCGGCCAGGGCAGCTTGTTGCGTTGCGCGATAAACTTCTCCTCCTTGGTGAAATCGTGCTGGTCCTTCACCAGGGTTCCCACCCGTGCCACGCAGCCATCCAACCGCTTCAGATACCGTTCGAAAATCTCGTAAGCCGGCGCGGCGCTGCGGGCCTTGGTCTGATTTTCCAGGGTCTTGCCGTACTTCGCCGTGAACTCATCCACATCGGTCTGGAGGAACACCATGTGATTGAAATCCAGCGCGTCGAAATAATTCTTCAGATGCACCTCGGCGACCTTCTCATCAAGGCGCGCGCGCTTGTAATGCCCCTGGTCGAGCAGATCACCTACCGCCTGCGCAATCCGGCCTGCCTGTTCCCGCGTAAACTCGACCCCAAGCGTTGCGCTCGTGATCAATGCCATTGCCAGGCTTGCAGAGAGGATTCGTTTCATATGTGTTGCCGGAAACTTGCCCGAGAGCGGGGCGGAATCAACCGGAAATCCGGCGGCTCCGACAGGCAGACGGTCTCGGGTATGGACTGGCCGGAAGAAGGATTGTTCAAAATGGCGTGTCGTCAGGGCGAAAAACCCGCCACCTCGCGGTAAATCCGGGCGTAGTTTCGCACCATGGCCTCCATCGAGAAGTCGCGCATCACCCGCGCGCGGGCCCGCTGCCCCACAGCGGCCAGTTCCGCTGGATCAGCCAGCACGCGGTGTAGTTCTGCGGCCAGCAGCTCCACGGAATCCAGCGCAGCGAGAAACCCATCGCTCCCGCTCGTGATGACCTCCGCGTTGCCACAGGCGGTGTGGGCCAGGCACGGCACGCCACAGGCCATGGCTTCGAGCACGGCGTTCGACAAACCCTCGAAGATGGACGGCGCGGCGAGCAGGTCCAGCGCCTGATACCATGGGGTCGGGTTCGCCTGAAATCCGGCCAGATGGATGCGGTCGCGCACTGGACTGGCCAACGCGGCGGCGTGAATCTTTTCCTTCTCCGCCCCCTTGTCACCGACGATCACGAGCCGCGCACCGGGCAGTTGAGCCGCAACGCGGTTGAAGGCCTCAATGAGCAGCAGATGCTTCTTGTTCGGATCGAAGCGCCCGACGATGCCGATGTACTGGCCCTGCGCCGGCAAGCCAAGGTGCGTGCGAACTGCCGCCTTGTCCACCGGCTGAAACCGCCCCGTGTCCACGCCATTCAAAATGGCGGTGATCTTTTCCGCCGGGAACCCGTGCTCGATCAAGTAACGCCGCAAGGACTCGGAAACCGTATGGACCTTCCGGCAGGCGCGATAAAGCCGCTGCCGCTGGCGAAGCCGCGCCGGACCAGCCTGGTCGCCCTGAAAAACTCCGTGCTCGCCTTGCAAAACCGGCTTCCACATCCCCCAGCCGGAGCCGAGCGCGGCGTAGGTGAGCGGACCGAGGTTGTGCGGGTGCAGCAGGTGCGCTCCAATGCGCTGGGCGTGACGTGCGACGCCCAAGGCGGCCGGCACGGAAAAGCCGGGCGGTTTGTTGAGAACGACGACGTTCTCCGGGTGCGGCAGCCGTTCGACAAAGGCCCCGCCGCGTTCGAGACAGCAGACGTGGACCTCAAATTCGTCCGGGGGCAGTCCGCGCGCCACGTTCACCACGCCATTTTCCATTCCGCCCGGTTCGAGCGAGAAGACGACGTGGAGGATTTTGAGCCGGCGCGACACGATGCCCCGTCAGGTCTTCACTTCGCCCCGGATGGCGTTAAGGGTGTAGCGAAGGAAGGATCGCAGGCGGAAGAGCGGTTTGTTGCCGTTCGCCGCCGGGTTCAGGAAAAACGGCCAGAGCAGCACGGAGATAAACAGATCACGGAACGCCCGCGCCGGCTGTTTGATGCCGTTGTAGATGAGCGAGGTCTGATAGCGCCAATAGCTGAAGACCTGGAGCCAGAAGCAAACGTCCGCCTTGGGCCAAACTTGGGCGGCGTACGATTTCTTGAGCACGGCCGCCATGTTGTTCTTCATGCGGTCGGCGTTGTTGCTCATGTTGTTGCCGTGCTTGCGGATTTGCACGAGCACCTTGCCCTGATGCCAGATGCGACGACGCGCGGCGATGCGGATCCACATGTCGCGGTCCTCGGTGCTGCGCAGCGTCGTGTCAAAGCCGCCGCACTGGGTGAAGACTTCCTTGCGGGCGACGGCCCCCGTGGGCGAGAAGCGCGTACGCATGAGGATGTCCTTCACGGTGATTTCACGGGGCAGCACGGGTACGTGCACGGTGAAGGGCAGCGGTTTTTCGTCCACATCCACCAGCATGTCGTCGCAAGCCACCAGCGCATACTCCGTAGGCAACTTCGCAAAAGCGGCCATGCTGTCGCTCAGGTGGGTGGGCAGCAGCAAGTCATCGGCGTCAAGAAAGGCGACGAACTCAAATTTTGCCTCGCGGATGCCGGTGTTGCGGGCGGCGGACAGGCCGGCGTTGGTTTGGTGAACGTAGCGGACGGGCGGACCGTAGTTCGCCATCACCTCGCGGGTGTTGTCCTTGGAACCGTCATCAATCACCACGACTTCGAAGTTCGGATAGTCCTGTTTGAGACACGACTCGACAGCCGAAGGGAGGAAACGGGCGTAGTTGTAGGCGGGGATGACTACCGATACGCCGGGAGGCGTGGAAGCGGTGGCCGGATGCGGCGACTCACTCATGCGGGACAGGCTTCAACGGGGCTGGTTCTGATCCTTCGCTCGGGTGAGGGTCTGATACCGGTTGTAGTAATGGTTCGTGTAGTAGTAGTAGTGGAACCGGTTCATTGTCGCCATCAGGTCGAGGCGGTTGAGCACGAAGCCGTAGAAATTGGCGTGATTGTCGTTGAGGATGTCAATCGCCGTACGCACGGCACGGGTGGGCGTCTGGCCGGTCCAGATGACGAGGATGACACCGTCCATCGCCGGCTGCATGACGCTGGTCTCCGCCAGGCCCAGCACTGGCGTGGCATCCACGATGATGCGCTGGTAACGCTTGCGCAGCTTGTCGATGATGGCGATGAAATGCGGAGAACCCAGCTGTTCGATGTCGCCTTCCAACTGGTCGCCGCACGGCAGGATGTGCAGATTCTCCATCGTGGTCGGACGGCAGGCATCTTCCACGTCGTATTTCTCGACGAGCACGTTGCTCAAACCCGGCGAGGAACGGCTGCCAAAGAGATGGTGCAGGATGCCGCGCCGGAGGTTGCCATCGATGATCAGGGTCTTCTCCCCCATGTGGGCAAAGGACATGGCGAGGTTTGAAGCCACCACCGTCTTGCCCTCTTTGGGTGAGGTGCTCGTGACCATCACGACCTGCGGGAACTTCGAGGAAGCCGCACTGGACAGCAGATTGGTACGGATCACCCGGAAGTTTTCGATGAAATCGGGGTTGGCCACGCCATCGCTGAAGATGAGCGGATAGGCCTCGGCGATCTCGTCCTCGAAATCCGGCACCAGTCCGAGGCCACGCATGTTCGTGGTCTCTTCCATCTTCTCCATGTTCGTAACCGTCTGATCCATGAACTCGAGGAGGAAAGGTATGCCCAAGGAGAGGGCCAGGCCAATGCCGAGGGACATGAGGACGATTTTAA
This sequence comes from Pseudomonadota bacterium, assembly GCA_009924135.1. Classification (GTDB taxonomy): domain Bacteria; phylum Verrucomicrobiota; class Verrucomicrobiia; order Limisphaerales; family SXTU01; genus SXTU01. Next base: position 52,309 of record RFSE01000011.1, read on the forward strand.
GCCGGTTGGGGGAAACGGGAATTTCGTCGCGGACGGTCGAAAAACCGATGAATTGCAGATCAACCCGCTGATGGTTGAGCGCCACCTCGAGCTTTTCCATCTCCGTTTTCAACTCGGCAATTCGAGCCTGGTAGTCAATGCGGCTCTTGTCGGCCAGCATCCGTTCGCGGGTGTATTTCTCGTACTCCTTCTGCCGCTTTTCAATCGTGGGCAACTCCTCCTGCAAACGGCGGATTTCCTGCTGCAACCAACGGCCTTCAATTAAAAATTTCCCTCGCGAATCCATCGTCGCATCCTTCAGCTTGCGATCCACGGCGGCAATCTGCGCGGCCAGCTCCTTCATCTTCTGGTGTCCCGGCCGGTAGGTGGCACTCAACTCCGTCCATTTGTTCTCCAGGGTGAACTTGGTCCGTTCCAGTTCACGCCAGTCGTCCATGCTGGCCCGCCCCCCTTGTTTAGGGAGCACCACCGTACCGTTGGAGGGCCGTTGAGCTTGCGGCAGGTTTTGTTTGGATTCCCGGTCAAATTCAACAAAGCCACCACCATCCCGGTAATCAATCGAGAAGTAGAAGTTCAGCCGTTCGAGTTCGGTGTATTCCGGGTGCTCGTTGATCTTCCGATTGACATACTCCCAGCGTTCCAGCCGTTTCTTGTAATTTTCCAGCAACTTGGGAACGTCCCGTAATTGCTCCAGCTCATTTTTCAATTGTTCAGGGTTGACGCGCGCATTGTCCCGGTTCTCCTCCTCGATCTGCTTTTTCCAACGAGTCTCCCACTCCTCAATTTGTGGGATGTACTTGTTGGTCGTCGCCTCGTAGGCATACTCGGCTTTTTCGATGCGGTCCTTGAGGAACTCCTCCACCATGGCGGGAGGGAAGGTGCGCACCCACTCCGGTGAGTAGGCAAAGACCATCGACTCAATGTTATGCTCTGAATCCCAGGTCGCCCGTGCTTGCTTCAGGGTGTCCTTCTTGGGCAGATCCACGGTCGTCATCGACCCAACCGGGCGGGTTTCGTCGTCAGGGGCAACCGGAGCCGGCTGACCGTTCTTGGCCCGTCTTTTCGCATCCTTGGCATCCTTGGCCTTGATTTTACGTTCCTTGTCGATCCGTTCCCGCAGCTCCCTCAGGGTCAACTTATCGGTGTCAAAATCAGCCACCAAGTTCGTCAATCCGCTCAACCGGACCACCGTCCGGGCCACGATATGCTCGGCCTCGAACTCCTTTAGAAACTTGTCGTCGGAAAAGCGGCGGGCATCGTCTCCCTTGAACGTGGTGTCCATGTCGGGCGTGGCGGACCCGATGGCCGTGTAGCGGATGCGGCTCTTGGAGGAATAAACCGGCCGGCTGAAGATGTAGAAGACCAGCCCTGCCGCCAGCGAGAGCGTCATGAGCAGGATGATCAGGCGCGCATGTTTCGTGGCGATGGCGACATACATCACCACGTCCGTGAAATCTGCTTTGCGTTTTTGTGCGCCCGGAATCATCGGTCAGTCATTCATGTCACCGGCACAGCTCAGAAACTGAAGAAACTCTCAGGTACCACCACGATGTCCTTGCCCTGCAGGACAATGTCCGGAGCCAGGCCGCGCTGGATTTCCTTCACGTTGAGCGGCATCTGCATTTTCTCGCCGTTGCCCAGATCGCGGACCACGTAGCATTTCTTGAGGTTCGCGAAGCGGGAAAAACCACCGGCACGCAAGATGGCCGCATAGGCAGTCAACGTCTCATCCTGGAACAAACGCAGGGTGCCGGGCTTCGTCACGTTGCCCGTGACGTAAACGACCGGTGCGAAGGCCGGGATCATGATGATGTCCCCGGGGTTCAGCGCGATGTCCATCGGAGGGATGCTGCCGGACAGGATGGCGGCCACGTTGATTTCCTCGACCGCGCCCATGCCGTTGTCGATGCGCAGGAGTTTCGTACGCGTTAGATCGCCGGACGGGGTGATGCCGCCGGAACGAATGATCGTGGTGATTAGCGTGGGCGTGACGCCATCGGGGATCTTCAGCGGCCCCGGCGTAATAAACTCACCGGCGAGATAGATGATGGTGGCTTCCGTGGGCAACCGACCATCGTCGCGAGGATCCTGCCGCCGGTTCGGAGTGTCAGGTCCGAACTCCAACGTAACCGTGGCCTTCGTCAACTGGGTCTCTTCCAATTTCGCCTTGATGACCGCTTCAGCATCACCGATTTTCTTGCCGCCAACTACCACGCGGCCCAAATTCTTGACGGTAATGGTGCCGTCCCGTTGCACCCGATAGATGGCATTATAGGAATCGTCTTCGGCGACGATGAGACGGACGGAGTCACCAGGATTCACCGCGTCGGGATCGCCACCGGATACCGCGCCTTTCATCGCCGCAATCTTGCTCTCGGTCTCGGCCCCAATGCGATTAAGTTCCTCCGTGGCAACCTTGTAACGCGTGTCCAAGGCGGCGATTTCCTTCGTCCAGCGCTCCATGTCCTGCGGGTTCCCAACGCGACCAGCCGCATCCAGTTCACGACGGGCCAGGTTGGATTTTAGCTGCACCTCATCAATTTCACGGAGGATGATCTCGCGTTTTTCGGTAAGCTTGTCCAAATCCTTCTGGATGGCGGCGCTGTCCCCTCCGGAACGTCCCGTACGGAGGATGCCACCCTCGCCCACCATTGGTGCCGGCCGGGAACTGCCCACGGACAAAAACCGGGGCGGGCTTTTGCGATCCGTCGCCGCCGGTGCCGCCGGGTTCTGGTTGCCAGTGGACGCCATTGTCGCAGGCCGGTCCGGCATTGCGGGGGTCAAGCTGGCCACAACTCTGGTTTGGGTGAGCATCTCTCGCGCGCGCCGCTCCTGCTCCGCACGATTCGCCTCGATTTCCTGCATCAGACGGGTGGAATCAGCATCCAGTTTGGTGATTTCGGTCCGGATGGTCTGCAGCCGGTCCCGGCTCTTGTTTTCCGCTTCCAGCCGCGCCAGTTCGGCTTTCGCGGCGTTGTAGCGAGCCTCCCAGTCGGCCGAGTCCTTGGAGAGGCGCTCGGCTTCGAGCTGCAATTCCGACTTGCGCCGCGTCATGTCATCCAGCGTGCGCCGCAGTTCCTCCGGGGCTCCAGCGAGGTTGACCGTCGGAGTAGTCGTGGAAATCCCGGTGGGCGGAATGGAGGCCGGAGCCATGACCGCCGCCGGCGGAGGCACGCTGCTCGCCCGCGAAGGCTCGAAAGCCGTTGTCGCGCTGCGCCGGGTGCTGAGGCTTTCCGTCATGCGGAACTCCTCGAGCTTGTTAAGCTCCGCCTGGGCGGCCCGCAGTTCAATCACGGCCGGCGGAAGATCGGCCGGCCGCGGTTCCTCGGCGGTCAGGGCCGGGACGGCCGGAATGGCAACCGGCGGGGGAGAAGCAACTACCGGAGCAGAAGGCGTGAAGGTGAGGCTTGCGGTCCCGGACGGGTTGAGGCCCGCAGCACTGTTGCTGGTCGCAAGTGTCATTGACCGGCTGCCGGCTTTGGGAGCGGTGAACGATTTGGCCGCAGCGGAAGGCGCTGGTTTCGGCGTGGGCGTGAACGGGGCGGCTGAAGGGGTTGAAACCGTCGTCGAATTTGCTCCGGACGGCGGCGTGAAAACTGAAGACGCGCTGGCCGGCGGCGACTCCGCACCGCCGGGCGGGGCGGAGAAAAAGGTCGAAACCGGCTCGCTGCCAGGCGATGGCGGCGCCGCCGGCTCGGCAGCGGCAGCCTGACGGGTACCCGCCAGGAGCAGCAGCAGCAGGGCACACCCCACACGCACAAAGTGACTGGTCATCGGTTTAGGCAGACTACGTTCTGCCGACATCAAATAGCTCAACCTCGTCTCAACTAGCGCCCTTTGATGCCACAGCACAAGTCCGGTATGCAAAAACATTCTTTGCGGTTGCAGGTTAAAATTTCTTGGTCAACGTGATTGAAGCGACGTTTTCCACATAGCTATCCAGGAAGAAATTCGATTCGCGCCGCTCGTTTTGCAGCAGGATCGAGGTCTCAAACGTCGGCGTATGAGCAAACACCAGTTCACACCGGATCGTATGCAGATCGAAGCGGATCGGGGGGGGTCCCCTCGCGGCCAACGCTGTGCGTCCACGCGTACCCGAACCGGGTGATAAAGCGGTCGAGTGCCCGATAGTTGAACCGGCCTTCCGTCCGGAATTGCTTGCCCCCGAAGGAGTTGTTCGGGTTATCAATCGGCTCCACGTTCTGTTCCTGCACGGCCGCCTCGAGAATGATGTCCGGGCTGGCCTGGAGCTGGGCGTGATAGCCAACCAGCGTCACGATGGACCGATCCGGGTACGTGATGGTGCGCAGGTAATCCAGCTCGTGTTCGAAGCGTTCCCGGGGCCGGTTGATCAGCCGCACCGACCATACATAGCCCTCGCTGGATGAATCCCCCGCCAGGAAGTATCCCATGTCGGCGCTGAGATCGAGATAGGGCGTGATCGGGCCGATGAAGCCTCCCCGGGTCGCCGCATCATAACCAGACCGGCCTTCCTGATGCCGTGCCGTGTAGCTGAAAAACGGTTTGAACCGCAGGTTTTCACGTTCCGAACGCAACTCGGCGACGAACGAATCCGCGCTGCTTGGCTGCCCGAGACTGTCGCGGGCCTGCTAGATGTTCTCGTGCGTGTAGCCAGCGGTGAAGCGCGTGACGGTCGGCAGGACCGTGCTCGCATTGGCACCAATGACGTTCCGAAAGGATGGAGCCGAACGGAAGCGTCGGTCCGTCGCCCCCTGCGCCTGCGTATCCCGGTACGAATACCGACCGGCCGTGTCCTGCAGGTCGTTGGCCTGACGATCCAACAAGTCAAACGCCCGCCCGGTTCCGAACCCTCCACTCTGCACGGTGAAATCCTCCAACACCTGGAAATCCAGGTGATTCATGGGGATATCGTAGGTAAACTGGGTCTGAAACAAGGGCGCGAGGCTGAAGGAATAGTCCGCCAGCGGATCGCGGAAGCCGACTTCTCCCTTCAACGGCAGCCAGATTGCCGTGCCGGCCGCCGAGAGCCGCATCGCCTCATTGACCTGGTAAATGACGCCAGTCTGCAACCGCACAATGGCAATCTCATCGGTCTTCCGACCAACCTGGACGAGGTTGATGTTATCGCTGACCAAGGCGGAGGTGCTGAGGGAGAACACCTGCAGATAGAAATTTCCCAGCTTGAACTGGGCCTCCTCCGGACGGCTGGCAAAACCGAAAAGCGGCAGCCCGGCCGTGGGCCCGAGCGGGGCGGCGACGCGAAACTGCCCCTCGCCGTAACCGATCTTGGGCACCCGGATGATGCCATCCTGAAAGGTGCGGAAAAAGCCCTGCTGTGCCGCATCCGCATCCCGCACCAGGCTCGGCTCCGTCGTACCCGCCCCGCCCACTTCGGCGTCCGCCTTTTCGCTGAGTGTCGTGGTAGTGAGGCCCTCGCGGAGGCCGCCGGGCCGGAGGGTGGCGCTGGCCGCACCGGTGGCCTGACTGGATACCTGCGCTGAGGCCGAGGCCACGCAGGCCAGCGAGAGCGCGCCGCCCAAGAGGAACTTCGAGCGACAGCTCAGGGAACGCATCACCGGGACGGAAGGGGGTTATCGTTGCGCCCGCTTGGGCTTGCGCCAGAAGGAAAGTGAACCGGTGGCGGCATTTTTCCAGGCGATCGCCAGATATGGAAAGATGGCGAACGGCCCGAACATGATGACCAGCATCGTCCACAGCGAACGCCGCTTCTTGTCGAAAGGCTGCTGGTTGATGCTCCAAATGACACAGCCCAGCGTAATCAGATAGAGCAGCACAGCGATGCTGATCGTCTGGCTGTTAATCTTCACGCTTTCCAAGCTGAAGCGTTGCAGAATGTCTTTCATGGTCCGTTTCGCTTGCGTCCCGACAACCCGGCACTGAGAACAACGGTCATTGTTACTGCGGCCAGCTCGCCGCCTCAATCAAAAACCCACGGGCTAGGGCCATTAGGCCAGATCCACCCACTGCCGGGTCTCGGCTGACTTTAACGCCGCGTCCGTCACATCCTGCATCCGCGCGCCATCGTGGAACGTCACGCTGCACGGACGCTGTTCGCGGATGGCGTTGATAAATTCGACCGCCTGGTCATAGCGGAAGCTCACCAGCGGATCGCCCACGCCGGGATCGCGCGGCGAACCGGGCCAGGTGTAAAACTCACGCGGAATGGGCAGGGCCTTGAGACCGGGGCCGCCGACCTTGCCGAACTGCAACTCATTCCAGGTGCCCGTGGTGAAGCTAAAGCTGGCCTCGCTGCCGTTCAACTCCACGCGATCCGGGCTGCGCCAGCTTTCGTTGGTACCGCTGGCGAGTTTCGAGCTTTCCAGCACGCCGCTGGCACCGTTTTGGAATTCCGCGAGAATGGCCACCCAATCATCCGTGTCATTGGGAGCTCCACCGCGCACAGGGGTGAGGTTTTTTAGGTTCGCCACCAGCCGGGCCATTGGCCCGATCAGATGATGCGCAAAATCAATGCGGTGCGAGAGCATGTCGCCAATCTCGCCCGTGCCCGCGAGCTTCTTCTGCTGCCGCCAGCCGACATTGCGGGTGCCCCAGTCCTGGAGACGGCAGGAACGGTAGTGATACGGGCGACCCAGCTCGCCCTGATCTACGAGATGTTTCAGGTAACGCATGGCCGGCACGAAGCGGTAGGTGAATGCCGTCATGTGGCGCACGTTGGCCTGCTCGGCGGCATCAGCCATCGCGTGGGCATCCGTAGCATTCAGCGCGAGCGGCTTCTCGGAGAGGACGTGTTTGCCGGACCGCGCAGCGGCGATGGCCACGGGCGGGTGAAACGCGTTCGGCGTGGCGATGATGAGCGCGTGCACATCGTCGCGTTTGACGATGTCTTCCCAGTTGGTGGTGACGACGGGCGCACCGGTTTGCTGACGGGCAGTTTCCAAGGTGGCGGGATTGGCGTCGCACAACGCGTGGACCTTCACGTCCTTGCACAGGGCGAGGCCGGGAAGATGGTTCTGCAACGTAATGCCGCCGGTGCCGATGATGGCGATGTTCAATGTGCTCATGTGAAAAGCGGGTGCGAGTATGGCGAGCGTGTTTGCAAAGGCAAGCAACGGGAAGCTCGATCCCGGCACTGAATCACTTAGCCAGGATCGGCGGCTCGCATGACTCACCGGCGGTTTCAACGAGCCCGGTGGCGTCGCGGAGGCGCGTCGCGAGCCACAGCAGCTCGTCGATGGACAGGTTGCTGCAAAACCCATGCTGCTGCTGGTACAGGGTGTGGACTTGGATTTCCTGCACCGGCACGTGGTTGATTTCCACCCCGCTGTCGCCGACCCGGATGGCAGCGAGCTCACTCCGGGTGCGTTTGAAGGTCTTCGTGCCCAAGAAGGATTGCTGCACGATGATGAGTTCGTCGCGTGAGGCGCGGATCGACGCCTTGCGAAAGGCCAGGTTCACGGCGTTCGCCAACATGCCCAGCCCGATGAGGACGAACACCCCGACAAATAAGAACGCAAACCACGGCGGCCGGCTGCTGCGCCCGTCCAGCGCCGCCCCGATGAATCCGGCGGCCACGACGATGGAAATAATCAACCAGCACGCGGCGAAACCGAGCATAAGGCGCGACGCGCCCTTGAAGCCGGATCGCGGGATCACCACCACGAGGCCGCCCGCCTGCTCCATGATGCGGACCTTGGTGCCGGCCGGCGGGTCGTAAACGTCGGCGGCTACGGCCTTGGTCCCGGTGACCAGGTTTCGCTGCATGACGGTCGTGGGCAGCGGAGCAACTCCGGTCAGGGAAGCAAGGTCCGCAGTCAGACGCGCAGCGAGGGCTTCCGTCCAGACGCGCGGATAACCGAGCAGGACAACGCGGGGTTTCGCCGCGCCGACTTCGGCTCCGAGGAACCCAACATCCGACAGCGGGCCAGCCGTAACCGGCTGGCCGTTGACGCGCAACGCATCCGACGCCAGCGTGAAGCAGCGGATGTCCTTGAGGGAAATCCGGCGGGTCCACCAGAACGGTCCGCCCCGCTCGCACGCGATAAGTTCGCCCGGGTGCACCTCGATTTCGCAACGGCCGCACAACGCAAACACGCCAAGGCCGATGACACTCAACCCGGCTGCAAGGAAAGGCAGACCAAACAGCGCCAAGAGCGCACCGCCAATTTGAAATCCGCCGCCCTGGGTCATGCCCAGCACACCGAGCATCCAAAACCCCGCGAACCCGGCAAAGACACAGCCGAAACCGATGAGGAAGACGGCCATGACCTTGAGCGGCCCGGTCTCACGCGGTGGCAGGAGGTAACGGGTCGAGTGCGCGCCCGGCTCGACGCGGATTTCCGGCGGCAGCGTTGGATTCACGGCTGGCCCATGTTTAGCCCCGGCCAGAGCGTGGGTAAAGAGCATTGCAGGAATTGAGCGAAGCCCTAGAGTCCCGCCCACGTCCAAAGCGCCGACTATAACAAATGAAACTGATCACCCGTTTCTTCGCCAGCCTGCTCCTCGGAGCCGCCGTCACCACCTCCCGCTCCGCCGAACCCACCTGGGTCACGTACGAACCCAAGGCCGGTCCCGGAGCCGGCAAGCACATCGTCCTCATGTCGGGTGACGAGGAGTATCGCAGCGAAGAAGGCCTGCCCCAGCTCGGCAAGATTCTGTCCCAGCGGCACGGCTTCAAATGCACCGTGCTCTTCGCCGTGGACCCCGCCACCGGCGAAATCGCCCCCAACAAGGGCAACAACATCCCCGGCACCGAGGCCCTCAACAGCGCCGACCTGCTCATCATCCTCACCCGCTTCCGGAACCTGCCCGACGAGCAGATGAAGCCCGTTGACGCCTTCCTCAAGGCGGGCAAGCCCGTCATCGGCCTGCGCACCGCCACCCACGCCTTCAACGGCATGAAGGGCGAATTCGCCCGTTACAACAACGGCTACAAGGGCGAGCCGAAGGAATGGGCGGATGGCTTCGGCCGGCTCGTGCTCGGCGAGCAGTGGATCAGCCACCACGGCTCCCACAAGGGCGAATCCACGCGCGGCCTCTTCGCGCCGGACGCCCAGGGCAACCCGCTGCTTAACGGCATCAAGGACGGTGAAATCTGGGGCGCGACCGATGTCTATGGCGTGCGCCTGCCGCTGCCCGGCGATTCCAAGCCCCTCGTGCTCGGCCAGGTGGTGAAGCGCAAGGGCCCGGCGGAGAAGGACGACAAAAACTTCGGTCTGCGGCCCACCGACAATGAGCCGGTCGAGGGCAAGAAAAACGATCCCATGATGCCCATCGTCTGGACCAAGAGCTACCAGTTGCCCGAGGGCAAGCCCGGCAAGGCCTTCACCACCACGATGGGTTCCTCGACCGACCTCGAGAACGAGGCCTTGCGCCGCCTGCTCGTCAACGCCACCTACCAATTGCTTGGGATGCCCGTGCCCGCCAAGGCGGAAGTGGACATTGTTGGGGAATACAAGCCGACGGCGTACGGCTTCGGCGGTTTCAAGAAGGGCGTGAAGCCCGCCGACCACAAGCTGTAATCCAGCGGAACCGGGCTTGCCTTTGCGCGGCCCATCGTCACCATCCCTTACGCATGGCCTTGCCGCAGACCCCTGTCACGTTGACGCCGGAGCAGGTGGCCGAGTTGAACGAAAAACTCGCCACCCTGCGGCACGACATCAACAACAACCTCTCGCTCATCGTGGCGGCGGTCGAGCTGCTGCGCCGCAAGCCCGAGCTGGCCCCGCGCATGATTGAGAGCATCTCCCAGCAGCCGGACAAGATCATCACGCAGATGCGCTCCTTTTCGGCGGACTTCGAGAAGTCGCTCGGCATCACGCGGGATTGAGCAGCTGCCCGCTGTAATTAGCGGACATGCGGGATGAGACTGCCGGGAGGCTTGGCTGTCATCCGCTGTCTCAACGAAGCTATGTCCGCGAAAGCAAGGCCCGCCTTCCCTGCAACTGCCCAAGTAAGGCGGCAGATTCAATAGGCAAGTCGCCGCACACCCGGTGCCCGATCAAAGGCCACATCCCGGCTGATGACCGGCTCACGATAGTAGCGCGCAAAACCGGCAATCCAGTTGTCGTTCTCCCCGACCGCCGACCGCTTGCTATCATAGCACGGTCAATCTCGCCAGCGGCCTCCACCACTCCCATGTGCAACGGGTAAATCTCCCAGCGCGCCAGCCAATACCGCGCCGCCGCAGACGTTTGGAATAACACCCACACTTCTCCCGCCGTGATAATCGTGAGCCGGATGCGTTGAGCCCGCTGTGCGTGGAAAAATTGCGTGGCCGGTCCCGCTTGGTCCCGTCGCCGCTCTTGAATGAGATCGGAGACGAAGGTGGTGTCCGCAATCACTTCCGCTGGCTCCTCCGGCCCCGGCCCGCGCGCAACGCCTTCAGAGCCGCTTCATCCAGCTCGGGAGCCGGGCTGGCCCAAATCTCATCAATCAACTCCCCGGCATTCGCACACGGCTTGCGCACATGGTGGCGAATGACCTTGCTGAAGGAGTCGCCCGGCTGCTTCAGGTCCGCGAGCAACCCATACGCCGTCTCGTCGATGGTGATGATCTTGAATGCCATGCACGAAGGATACACGAAACTTCACCCCGGTCAACGGAAGCAGGCATGGTCGCAGGGGTGCAAGAATAGGACCAATTCAACGTTTACCCGGCGTGCGCGTTGGCCCGTCGCGAGCTTACTTCCGCCGCCATTCGATCTTCGGTGGTTCGGGCAGTCCCTGGGCCCGGAGGGCGGTGCGGAAGTGCATCTTTCCCACGCGGGCCAGCCCGGCCACGCCGTGTTGCTCGAAGATCTGCTTGGCCACCTTGTCCACCGCAGCGGACGCGCCTTTGGGCAGTTCGATGCCCAGGTCCCGGCCCATGGCCGCGAGCCGGGTCACAAACTCGTGCCGGGCGAGGATCGAGGCGGCGGCCACGGCGAGGTCTTCTTCGGCCTTGTGCCGCTGCACGAGCTTCAGCTTCAGTCCGCGCGCCTTGGCTTCCCGGGCGACGGTGCTCTCGGTGGCGGCGAACTGGTCGATGATCGCGTGGGCGGGCGGCGGGTTCAGATGATGCGCCGGGGCCAGCAGGGCCAGGATGGAACTGACGTGGCCCTTGGCAAGCAGGGGGTTGAGGCTGCGTTCCTCGCGGTACCGCTGGTTGTAATTCACGCCGCCGAGGGCGAGGACTTCGCTATGACAGCCGGGCGTTTCGCGGATAAGCTTGGCGAGGTCGGCAATGCGCCGGTCACTGCCGATGTTCTTTGAATCCTGGATGCCGGCATCCTTCCACGCGCGCACCACCTCTTCGTTCACGTAAACCGCTGCCACACACAGGGGGCCGAAGAAATCGCCCTTGCCCGATTCGTCCACGCCGATGCGGGCGGTGAACATCTCCGGGTGCAACACCTCTTCGTAGCCCAGTTCAGCCTGCTTCAATATCTCCGGCTCCAGCACGAACTCGACGAATTCCTGCGTGCCCTTGCCCTGCACGACGAGCTTGCCACTGTCGTAGAAGACGACGTTGAGTTTGTCCTTCTCACCGGCGAACCGCGCGTAGGGGACGGTGCGGGGCTTGAAGCCGTGCTCGCGCAGGTGGGCGTCCAACTGGGTCGCCTGCGCGTCCGTCAGCTTGCAGGTGTGCATGGTCAGCGGTTTCACGGCGCGGAGTTTCGGGTTTGGTGTTTCCGGTTTCGAGTGCAAACTTCACCCGCTTGAGATTTAGTCCAAAGTCCAAAGTCCAAAGTCCAAAATCGCAGCCTGCCGGGCGCGCACTGGCCACACGCAGCGCAGCTTCCGCCATTCCGCATTCCGCATTCCGCATTCCACCTTCCCTCGTCCCTGCCCTGCTCGGTTGGTTCGCCGCCGCCGCACGCGACCTGCCCTGGCGACGCACGCTGGACCCCTACGCCATCTGGATCAGCGAGATCATGCTGCAACAGACGCAGGTGAAGACCGTCATCCCGTACTGGGAACGCTGGCTGCGTGAATTGCCGGACGCCGCCGCCCTCGCCGCCGCGCCGGAGCAACGCGTGCTCAAGCTCTGGGAAGGCCTGGGCTATTACACGCGCGCCCGCAATTTGCAGAAGGCCGCGCAGCAGGTCGTGAGCACTCACGGAGGCCGCTTCCCGCACGCGTTTGACGCCATTTTGGAATTGCCCGGCGTGGGCCGCTACACGGCCGGCGCGATTGCCAGCATCGCCTTGAACCAGCCCGCACCCATCGTGGACGGGAACGTCATCCGCGTGCTCACCCGCCTCTTTGCCATCGGGGAAAATCCGCGCGACAAGGCGACGAACGAACAGCTCTGGCACCTCGCCACGCAACTGGTGCAGGCCGCCGCTCGAATTACGAATTACGAATTACGCATCGCGGGGCTGGTCGTTTCCGGAGCGTGTTCGGCGCTGAACCAGTCGCTCATGGAGTTGGGCGCGACGGTCTGCACGCCGCAAAGCCCGCAGTGCCTGCTGTGCCCGGTACGCCCCCATTGCGCCGCGCACCGGGAGGGCCGCGTCGGCGAACTGCCAAACCTCGGGCCGCGCACCGCGACCACGAGCCGGGAGTTTCATGCCTTCGTTGTGAACTGTGACGGAAAGTTGCCTGTGACACAAAGGCCCAGCGGCGGAGTGAATGCGGGCTTGTGGGAGTTTCCGAACGTGGAAGTCACGGGCGGGCCCGCGACGCCGGCAGAGTCGCTGCACACCTTGCTACAGCTCCGCGCCCACCCTGAGCCGTGGGGTGAGATCAAGCACACCATCACCCGGTACCGCATCACGCAGCGGGTGTTTCGCGTCACCTTGTCGGGGAAGCGTCTGCCAGAACGGGCGGGCCTGCACTGGCTGCCGCCGGCCGAGCTGCACCGCCTCCCCTTTACCAGCGCCCACAAGCGCATTCTCAAGCGTCTGACTGAGCTGGCGCAGTGATTTAGATCAATCGGGACGAGGGCGTCGTCGTCGCAGGGCGCATCTTGGCACTGCCCCCGGAGCGCGGCTGTGTCCCGCTCGGCGCGGGATCAGCCGCAGCAACGTTGGAATACCGAGGGGGGTGGAACGCATCAACCGCCTCCTGCCAGGCGCAGCCGCTGCGGCTGGTCTCCGCGACACAGCCGCGCTCCGGAAGATTTCGTCCCTCGGGGGCAG
>RFSE01000101.1 GCA_009924135.1 Pseudomonadota bacterium
GCTCCGCGCCCGAACATCCTGCTCATCCTCGCCGACGACCTCGGCTACTCCGACCTCGGCTGTTACGGCTCCAGCATCGCCACGCCGAACCTCGACCGGCTCGCGGCGGACGGGCTGCGCTTCACGCAGTTCTACAACGCCGCCCGGTGCTGTCCCACGCGCGCGGCCCTGCTCACCGGGCTTTACCCGCACCAGGCAGGCGTTGGCCACATGCTCCAGGCGTGGCGGCCGCCCAGTTACAACACCGGTCTCGGCGAGAACACCGCCACCCTCGCCGAGCTGCTGCGCGACGCGGGCTATCGCACCTACCACATCGGCAAATGGCACGTCGGCGGCGTAGGCGGCAACCTCGCACCCAACGCCCCGGCCGCCCGCAATCATCCCATGAACCGGGGCTTCGACCACGCCTACGGCTCCGGCGGCGGCGGCAATTACTTCGCGCTTACCCCGCTCTACCTCGACCGCCAAAAAATCCAGCCCGGCGAAAACTTCTACGCCACCGATGCCTTCACGGACTACGCCGTAAAGTTTCTCGAAGACCACGCACGCGAGCAGAAGGACAAACCGTTCTTTCTCCACCTCTGCTACACCGCACCGCACTTCCCGCTCCACGCCAAGCCGGCGGACATCGCGAAGTATCGCGGCAAGTTCGCCCACGGTTGGGATGCTGAGCGCGAGCGGCGGTTCGCGAAGCAGAAGGAACTCGGCCTCTTCCCGACCGACGCCCGGCTCTCGACGCGCGATCCCGAGGCGAAGGCCTGGGCCGACCTGTCCGCCGCCGAGCGCGATGACTGGGACCTGCGCATGGCCGTGTACGCCGGCATGATTGACTGCATGGATCACGGCATCGGCCGCGTACTCGATACCGTGAAGAAGCTCGGTGCTGAACCAAACACCCTCGTGCTGTTCCTCTCGGACAACGGCGCGAGCGCGGAGTTCCTCGACTCATGGCCGAATCCGGGGCGTGGTCACAAGCCCGGCAGCGAGATCGGTTCGCGCGACTCGCACAAGTGCCTCGAAGTCGGCTGGGCCAACGCGGGGAACACGCCCTTCCGCGAGCACAAGATGTGGGACCACGAAGGCGGCATCAGCACGCCGCTCATCGTGCGCTGGCCGGCAGGCCAGGTAGGGCGCGCCGGCCCCAGCGCGCCGTCGGGCGACGCGGTGAGAAAAACCCGGCCTGCCAATGCTGGCACGCTCTGCGACGAGCCTGGCCACGTTATCGATCTACAGCCCACCTTCCTCGAACTCGCCGGGGCGAAGTATCCGGCGCAGTTTCAGGACCGTGCGCTCACGCCGTTGCCCGGCAAGAGCCTCGTCCCTGCGCTGCAAGGCAAGCCCCTGGGTGAACGCACCCTCGCCTGGGAACACGAAGGCAATCGCGCTGTGCGCGTGGGCGATTGGAAGCTCGTCGCCGGTTTCAAGGGAGCCTGGGAACTCTACGACCTCCGCACCGACCGCGCCGAGATGAACAACCTCGCCGCGCAACAGCCCGCGAAAGTGAAGACCCTCGCCGCCGCGTGGCAGACCTGGGCGGATGAAGTGGGCGTCGTGCCGTGGGAGCAACTGCCCGGTGCGAGCTACAAGCCCAGCGCATCATACCGGAAGAAGAGCGAAGCGGTTATGCGGTAAGGTGGCGTCAGGCGTCCCGCCTGACGTAGAGGGTGGCATCCTGCCGCCCGGAGGGAACGCAACGAGAGGGGGCAGGGCAACGAAGTTCAAATGGTCTTGCCCTTGGGTGGCTTTCCTTCCGCCGGGCGGGACGCCAGGCTCTACGACAGGCAGGATGCCCGCCGCCACAGGGCCTGAGGCGCAACGAGAGGGTTGCGACTCTTGGGCGACGAATCACCGTGAGATAATGCGTGACCGCCGTAGCTTATTTTGAATCTCCTCGTGTCTCTGCTCTCGGTCGAAATACAACCAGGCGTAAGTTCCAACGATCATCGAAGACTCCCCCAAAAGCTTAAAACCCGCTTTCAACGCTGCCCAATAGGCGTCACGCAATGGAGAAGAGATGCAGACCAAAATGCTTTTTTCAGGCAAGTGTGCTACAAGTTGTTCAAATTGGGGAAGCAACACCTCGCCTTTGAGGAGACAAGCGAATGGTCCGATTTGGATGCTGTGCTCTGGAAAGCGGAACCGCTTAAAATTCTTAAGATGTCCAAGAGGCCCTACTTTGAAGTAGCCCATTTTCTCTAACTTTGACGACTCACATACCAGCCATTGATCCATTTCAAGGCTGATTTCTCTGGCTAGGGCTTCGCGTGTAGAACCACTCAAGGGCGTGGCAATCTGGAGTGCCTTGAGGTGTTGACGAACACTCCAGAGGTCATTGGCAATACGTTCAATGTCCGTGGGAGTTGCGTTGCGAATCATGCCACGAGACAGGGTTCAGTGGCGTTTCCCCTTCAGCGCCTTCCTCAGCTCCCCCAGCGACAGCGTGTTCACCACATCGCCTTTCGTCAGCCAACCTTTGCGGGCGACGCCGGTGCCGAGGCGGAGGTAGTTAAAATGGTCGAGGCGGTGGGCGTCGCAGTTGACCACGCATTTTACGCCCTTGGTCCGCGCGTAGTGCCAGAGCCGCCAGTCGAGATCGAAGCGCCACGGGCTGGCGTTCAGTTCGATCCAGGTGCCGGTGGCCGCGCAGGCGTCGATCACGGCCTGCTGGTTCACGGGATACGGGTTGCGCTCCAGCAGCAGGCGGCCGGTGAGGTGGCCGAGCATGTGGACGTACGGGTTCTCCGCCGCGCGGATGAGGCGCTTGGTGTTGTCCGCCTCATCGCTGCCCGCGACGTGCAGGCTGGCCACGACCACATCAAGCTGCGCGAGGACGTCGTCCGGGAAATCGAGGCGTTCCTTGAGGATGTCCACCTCGGTGCCGGTAAGCAGGCGGAAGTCGGTGTCCGTGTCGGCGAGTTTCCGGTTTACCTCGGCGATGTCGGCAAGCTGGCGGGTGAGGCGCTCGGGATCGAGGCCGTTGGCCTGGAAGCTCGCGCGCGAATGGTCCGTGATGGCCCAGTAGGCGAGGCCCAGTTCCTCGGCGCGTTCGGCGATCTGTTCGAGCGTGTCGTGGCCGTCGCTCCAGTTCGAGTGGTTGTGCAGGGAGCCGCGCAGGTCGGTCCATTCGAGCAGGCGCGGGAGCTGGCCGGCCTCAGCGGCGGCGAATTCGCCGTGATCCTCGCGGAGTTCGGGCTCGACGTACGTGAGATCGAGTTCGCGGAAGATGTCCTCCTCGGTGTAGCAGGGCAGGCGCAGTGCGGGATCGCGCGTTTCCTCCGTGGACCGGAAGAGGCCGTATTCGTTCAGCCGTAGGCCGCGGGCAATGGCCCGCTGCCGCATGACGATGTTGTGCTCCTTGCTGCCGGTGAAGTAGGCGAGGGCGAAGGGATACTCGGCGTCACTCACCACGCGGAGGTCGGCCTGGATGCCGCCTTCGAAAATCACGCTGGCCTTGGTATCGCCCTGGGCGCTGACGCTGAGCACGCCGGGCTGGGTGACGAAGAACTCGATGACCTCGGCGGGTTTGCGGGACGACACGAGAAAATCAATGTCCCCGATGGTTTCCTTCCACCGGCGCAGGCTGCCGGCGGTGCTGCACCGCGTGACGGCGGGATGCAGGCGCAGGTTTTCCAGGATGGGCTGGGCGACGGCGAGGGCCTTGTGCAGGTGGTGCTTGCTGGCGAACTGGCGCTTGAAGGCGATGCCTTCGAGGATCTTGGTCTGCGTCTTCTCGCCGAAGCCTTCGAGCACGGCGACCTTTCCGGCCTGGCAGGCGGCTTCGAGCGCCGCGATGGTTTCCACGCCCAGTTCGTCGTGGAGTTTCTTCACCTTCTTGGGCCCCAGTGTGGGGATGCCGAGCATCTCCACGAGACCGGGCGCTACGGACGCCTTCAGTTCGTCGTAGTAGGGGAGCTGGCCGGTGGTGACGAGCTTGGTGATCTTGTCCACCAGCGCGTCGCCGAAGCCCTTGATCTCGCCGAGCCGGCCTTCGGCGACGATTTTATCGAGCGGCTCGGAGAGGCCTTCCAGCGTGCGCGCGGCATTATGGTAGGCGCGGGTCTTGAAGGGGTTCTCACCCTTGAGTTCCAACAGCGTGCCAATCTCGGTGAGCACGACGGCGACTTGCTCTTTATCCATGGCGGAAGGATAAAGTCCAAAGTCCAAAGTCCAAAGTCCAAAGTCCAAAGTCCAAAGTCCAAAGTCCAAGGTCGAGGGTGACCCGCGAATCACGCTACCCGGCGCGCATGGGGATCAGCCGTAGGAACTTCGAGGTGCTGGCGGTGGAACGCCGCAACGTCTCTGGCCAGGGCAGCTGCTGCGGTTGGTCTCCGCGACCCAGTCGCGCTCCGGTGTGTGTGAAGGCATTAACTTTGCCAGCGGACCAAAAATCGGGCGAAAATATCCGCTCAATAAAAACTAAATCCCTTGAGGAAAAACGGGTTCAGGCGATACTTACCTCGTCGACGGCGACGGTGCTAAAAAGTGACGGACGCCGGTTCTTTTAAAAACAATTTTCCGATTTGCCCTGCCCTGTGCGTGCTTCGGAGACCAAGTCCTTGAACCGTAAGTTAACAAATCTTGGGACCTTAACTTCAACGGCGGCTGTCAGGCCTTCACTGGAAGGCAAAAGTCGCTGATTCGGTCCCACCTGTTTCTATCGCAGTTCAACAGGAACGGTTTTCACACGGCAATGGTGGGGCACTCTTTACCGCCCGCTGCGTCCGCTCATCCGAGCCCGCTGCGGGCGGTTTTGTTTTTTGACCACAAGGAGGCACGCGCAGGCACAAAACCGAATTTGGAACAGGTGCACGTGCTGATTACCTCTGGTGGACCGGCTTGGACGGCCCGCCCAGGCCGGGGTGGCCGAGGTATAATGATTGGGGAAGCTTTTGGTGCTTCGTACGCCAGCGTTTCCGGCGGGACGCCGGAAACGACATGCCAGCGACGGGTGCCACCCCGAGGCAGGCATCTCGACACCGCCCCCAAGGAACGAAATCTTCCGGAGCGCGGCTGTGTCGCGGAGACCAGCCACAGCGGCTGCGCCGGGCGGGAGGCGTTGATGCGTTCCACCCCCGCTCGGCACTCTCATGTTGCGTTGCTGCGGCTGATCCCGCGCCGAGCGGGACACAGCAGCGCTTGGGGCAGTGCCAAGCTGCGCCCGATGTCGATTCGCAAGTCACTTAACCTTGTCGCCGACGGAGGAGATACGCTAGTCAAACGTCACCACCTTCAACCCCGTCTTCTCCCGGACGGTTTGCGCCATCGCTTCGAGTTCGGCCTTGGTCAGCTTGCCGCAGAACGGCTCGGGCGTGGGGCGGGCGATGGTGTAGAGGTGGACTTCGCGGATTTGCGCGCCGTCGTGAACGAGTTCCTCCAGGCGGAAACAATACTCGGCCAGTTCCTCCGGCGGCATCGGCTGGCCGTGCATCCGCAGGAAGAGGCTCTGGACGATGATGGGCCGCGCGCGCGCAGTGACGAGGAGGTTGTGCAGGATGCGGTCGAGCCGGACGGTGGTACGGTTGACGAGCTTGTAGTACCCCTCGGTGCCGGCGTCGAGCTTGGCCCAGATTTCGCCCTGGTTGGCGTCCATGATCTCCAGGCCGCGCTTCACGCTGCCCGTGTCCAGCCCGGCGGAGTCGGTGATGAGGACGAGCTTGGTCTGGTCCAGTCCTTGGGTACGCTTTACGTCGGCGACGACCCGGACGCATTCGTCGAAGTGGTGGACCATGGTGGGTTCGCCGTCACCGCTGAAGGCGATGTCGCGCGGCGTCTGCGTGAGGGCGGGCGGAACTTCGTTGAACTTCGCTTCGCCGGCCAAACCGCCGGCGCGGGCGTAGTGGATCATCGTCGTCAGTTCACTGCGGAGCTGGGCCAAGTCCACGATGCTGGTCTTGCCGGGAATCTTGCGGTTCACCTCGCAGTAAACGCAGTCGAAGTTGCAGACCTTGTCCGGGTTGAGGTTCACGCCGATGGAGAGACCGCGCGAGCGGCGCGAGATGACGGGATAAATGTAGGTGAAGTCCTTGTAAACCCGCGTGTGGTCCTGCACTGCGGCGAGCGAGTTCGGGATGCTGACTGGTGTCTCCGGCATACGGGCAATGTAAGCGTGAGCGGGGCCGGGGCAAGCCAGCAATGAGCCCAATGCACAGCCCGGAAACATTTCTCCTCCCGTCGCAGGCTGCCGCAGCTACCATGCCCGCGCATGGCGAGCAATGAACGCACCCGTGGAAGCAATTGGCCCAAGTGGCTGCCCGTCGTCGTGCTGTTCCTGCTCGTGGACGCTATTGGCGGCTGGCTGTACTACCGTTACCAGCGCGAACACAGCCAGGACGTCGTCATCCGCGCCGCCGCCACGCGTTATGGCGTGGACGGCGCGCTGGTGAAAGCCATGGTCTGGCGCGAGAGCTGGTTTAATCCCACCGTGCGCGGCCGGGCCGGCGAGATCGGCCTCATGCAAATCCGCGAGCCGGCCGCCCGCGAATGGGCCGAGGCGGAGCACATCGCCGGCTTTCAGCACGAACACATCCTCGACCCCGGCTCGAACACCCTCGCCGGCACGTGGTATCTCGCAAAGTTGCTCCGTCGTTACCCGCAGGCCGACGACCCCGTGCCTTACGCGCTCGCGGACTACAACGCGGGGCGTGGCCACGTCCTGCGCTGGAACCAAGGAGCCGCCGCCACGAACAGCCAGCAGTTTCTGGAACAGATGACCTTCCCCGGCACGCGCCGTTACATCGAGACCATCCGCGCTCGCCGTGAGTACTACCGGGACGAGTTTCCACCGGGCAGGTGACGAGATACGGTCGTGCGAAGTCCGCGAAGGGGCGAAGTAGAAGCGATGGACGGCTGCCGTAGCCCAGGACTGGGTACGCGCCCACGCAGCCCTCTTGTTTTCCTGCGCCCACCTGCCTAGCCTTTGCCCACTCATGTTACTCACCGATCTTAAGTGGCCTGAAGTCGCCGCCCTGAACCGCGACACCCCCGTCATCTTCCCCGTCGCCGCGCTCGAGCAGCACGGCCGGCACATGCCGGTCTTCACCGACAGCCTGCTCACGAACGAAATCATCCGCCGCGTCGAGGCCCGCATGGGTGAGCGCGTGCTCATCGCCCCGCTCCAGTGGCTCGGCAACTCCGACCATCACATGGATTTCCCCGGCACCATGTCCGCTCCGCCGCGCGTGTACCTGGACCTGCTCGCCGGCCAGTTCGAGAATTTCATCGCGCACGGCTTCCGTCGTCTCGTCATGCTCAACGGCCACGGCGGCAACGACGTGCCCGGCAAACAGGTCGTCTTCGAGCTGCGCCAGAAATATCGCTCCCGGCGCGATCTGCTCCTGCTCTTCGGGACCTATTGGAACCTCGCGTTGAAAGCCCCGAACACCGCGCACCCGGACCTCAAGCAGACCCGCATGGGTCACGCCTGCGAATGGGAGACCAGCATGGTCCTGCGCATCGCGCCGCAGCTTGTGGGTGACCTCACCAAGGTCGAGGCCGTCGAGTTCGGCAACCCTTTCGAGCCGGCCTCGCGCGGCTGGATCATGGGCGACCGCAGCGTGCCGGGCCACATCGGCGACCCGCGTCATGCCAGTGCCGAGAAGGGTGAAGCCCTCTTCCAAGTCTTCACCGATGGCGCCGTGGCCATGCTCGAGCGCGTGCTCAAGTGGGACGGACAAAGCTGGGAAGGGTGACGGGCGTCCAGTAAGCAGTGGTCAGTGGTCTGTGATCAGTTGGCTGCCGGTTGACGCCCTGTACACGCCTTCGCAGTCGAAACCTTCAGGTTGCGAATCTTGGGGGTGGTCTTACGCGCAGGTTAAAACCCTGCGACTATGACGGCTTCGGACCTTGGCCACGCTGTCATTACCCATCTGTGGCCAGCCAGTCGCGCATTTGACTTTTACCTGCGCCGCTGGCATTTATCACTTGTGAAAGCTGCCAAGCCAACTGCCGAGAAAAAGACGGCCGGCACCCTTGCCGTGGAAAAGCATCGCCCGTTGATGAACAAGCTTTCCACCGCCGACCGCCAACGCCTCCGGCAGCGTGCCGCCGAGTTGCTTTACGGCCATGAAGCCGCTGCGCCTGGCCGTTGACACCAACCTGCTGCTCGACTGGGCGGATCAAACCGATAACGTCCTGGACGCGCTCACTGTCATTCAGGAGCGGCTTCCCCACACGGACCCGCTTGTGCCACCCAGTGCCCTCGACGAACTTGCTTTCCTCTGCGACTCCGGCCTCAGTCAGGCCGTCAGGCAATCCGCCCGGCGAGCAATGCAACTCCTGCGTGACCGGCCAGTATTCCGCCCGTTGCTGGATCTGCCGTATCCCACTGGAATGGTCGAAGCAATTGCCCTGGAGATCCGCCAGAAGCGCCTCTTGCCGTCCGAGGAGGTTCATGACTCGTTCATACTGGCAGAAGCAGCCTTGCTCGACTGTGGGATACTGCTCACCAGCGACGCCCACTTACGCGGCATTGATCACGAAGCGCTGGCGCTCGTGTTAAACCCGTTTGACCTTGTCGCGCCGGTCATCGCCACACCGCGCGAAATCGCCAGCAAATTTTTTCGCTGAACGCCGGCCCGACCAGTCCGCGCATGGCTATTACGCCAGCCCCAGATTCTGGAGGATGCGCGTGGTGGAGTGCGCCTTGTTCAACGTGTAGTAGTGGATGCCTTCCACGCCGTTGCGGAACAGGTCCGCGCATTGTGCGCTGGCATACTCGATGCCGAAGGCCGTGGCGGCCGCGTCATCCGTGCCGCACTTGTCCAGGCCGGCGAGGAACGGGGCGGGCAGTTGCGCGCCACAGAGGGCGGTGAACCGTTTCACCTGCGAACCGCTCGACGCGGGCAGGATGCCGGGCACGAGCGGGACGGTGATGCCCTTCTTAACGAGGTAATCGCGGAAGGCGTAGAAGTCGGCGTTGTCGAAAAAGAGCTGCGTGACCACGAAGTCCGCCCCGCAATCGATCTTGGCCTTGAGCCGGTCCCAGTCCACCTGGCGGCCTTCCTTGCAGGCGATGTGCCCTTCAGGAAAGCCGGCCGTGCCGATGCTGAAACCGCCGAGTTCGCGCAGGTAACTGACGAGCTGGCAGGAGTACTCGAAGCCACCGGGCGTGGCCTTGAACTCGCCGCCGCCGGGCGGATCACCGCGCAGGGCGAGGATGTTCTTGATGCCGCGCTGCCGGGCTTCGTTGATCACGCCGGTCAGCTCCTCCTTCGTCGCGTTGACGCAGGTGAGGTGCATCATCGCGGTGAGGCCGTGGTCGCGCTGGATGCGGTCCACGATGCCGATGGTCTTGTCCCGGGTGCCGCCGCCTGCACCGTAGGTCACGGAGCAGAAATCGGGGCGGAGCTTCATCAGCTCCGGAATGGTCTTCTCCAGCAGGTTCTTGTCACCCTCGTCGGTCTTCGGGGGGAAGAACTCGAACGAAATGACCGGTTTGCCCTGCGTTTTTTTGGCCGCGTGAATGTCGCGGATGAATTGCATGGAGGGAGATTGCGGAGGAAAGGCTTGCGCGGCAAGTTTGCAGTGTGGCCCGGGTGTGACTTCTTCGCGTGCTGAGCCGCGCCTCTTCTCCCTCTCCCCCAAAGGGGGAGAGGGCCGGCATGAGAATTCGCGGAACAGCAGTTCGCGCTTTGAGCCCTTGAGCCGGACCGCAGCCCTCCGGGCCGCAGCGGCAACTTGCGCAAGCGGGAGGAAAGGAATTCCGCAACCTTTCGTTGGCAGGGTGGCCGCTGAGGGCGGGACGCCTGCGGTCCGGTTCATGGAGCGGGGGTGAGGCGTACAGATGGAATAAAGCCCCTCTGCGCAAGTAGCCCGCCCCCTCACCCTAACCCTCTCCCCCGATGGGGGCGAGGGAACCTGAGAGCACAGAACGCAGCTGCTTCTCCCAAAGCTGAATCCCGGAAGCGTTCCTTATGGACACGGCCCGTTCTGCCCTAGAACTGCACCTGCGGCGCGTCCTTCTCGGCGGCGGGCGTCTCGAAGAACGGTTCCTCCTTGAAGCCCAGCATCCCGGCGATGAGCACGGCGGGGAAGGTCTGGATGCCGGTGTTGAGCTTCGTCACCGCGTCGTTATAAGTCTGGCGGGAAAAGGCGATGCGATCCTCGGTGCTGGTCAACTCGCCCTGGAGCGCCGTGAAGTTCGTATTCGCCTTCAGGTCGGGATACGCCTCGGAGACGGCGAGCAGCCGGGAGATCGAAGAGCTGAGTTCGCCCTCGGCTTTGATCTGGTCGGCCGGCGTTGTAGCGCTGGTGGCGCGGGCGCGGGCGGCGATGACGCGTTCGAGCGTCTCGGACTCATGCTTGGCATAGCCCTTGACCGTGTTGACGAGGTTGGGGATGAGGTCGTGACGGCGTTTGAGCTGCACATCGATTTGCGCCCAGGCGTTCTTCACGGCCTGCCGCAAGCCGACGAGACCGTTGTAGATGCCCACGCCCCAGAGGGCCGCGAGGATGAGAATGCCCACGATGACGGCCAGGAAGATGAAGATGCCAACAATCATGGGGCGACTGTATCAGTGAGCCGGGCTTTGGCAATGACGGGCCAGCTACAAGGCCGCGCGCAGTTTGTAGCGCCGTTCAACCGGGTTTGGTCGCCACGTTGATGCTCATCATACCGCCAAGGAAATTGACAATGCGCGCGTTGACCGCGCCGAGGGCCCGCAGTTTTTCATCCACGCCACGCTGGGCCGGGTAGTGGTGCAACGATTCGAGGATATAGGCGTAGGCCTCCGCGTTCCGGCTGAACAGGAGGCCGAACACCGGCACCGCACAGCGCAGATAAGTGAAGTAACACCAGCGCCAGACCGCTTTGTCCGGCTTGCCAAATTCCAGCACCAGCACGCGGCCGCCGGGTTTGACCACGCGCCAGATCTCGCGCAACCCGCCCTCCACACTGGCCAGATTCCGCAACCCATAGCTGATGGTGACGATGTCAAAATGCGCCTCAGGAAACGGCATGTGCAACGCATCACCCTGGACAAACTGAACCCGCTCGACGGCCACCGTTTGCCTTTTGCCTTTTGCCTTTTGCCTTCGTTCCTCCGCCACCGCCAGCATCGGTGCGCTAAAATCCATCCCCGTCGCCTGGGCGCCCGCTGCGGCGAGCGCAAACGCCACATCACCGGTGCCACAGCACAAATCGAGCGCCGTGTCGCCCGGCTTTACCGTTGCGAGCTCGATGAGCCGCCGCTTCCACCAACGGTGCAGGCCGAAGCTTTGCAGGTCGTTGATAAGATCATAACGCGGCGCGATGGCGGCAAAAAGGTCGTTGACCCGTGCCGCCCGCCGCTCGCCCGCTTCGTAAAACCGGTTGCCCATCCGCCGGAAGCGTACCGGGCGGCGCGGGGCCGGCGCAACTCGCGTTCTGCCCGGCGTTAATCCGATTTGAAAATGTCGCGTGAAGCTCGCGAAGGGGGCGAGGGAAATCCGCTCACCGTTTACACCGGCTGCGCGCGGCACTTTGGCTGGTTCCAAAAGGTCCGGCGTCCACCCGGAACTCGGCGCATCTCAGTTTCTTGCACACCGTGATGCCACTTGGGGAGCCTTCTCCCTTTGCGGAGCAAGGGGAGAGGGAGTCGAAGTTCTACGCCTTCGTGACCTTGCTCCCCTTCCGCTGCCTGCTTGCCGCGCGATAGAATCAGCTCGGCACCAACCGGGCCAATGGACTCCGCGCTCAAGCCTGGCGCTCATGAAGTGCCAAGGAACTGGGATGCGCCCCCCGGAACGGCCCGACAGAAATTGAGGTGTCAACCCGGGCGATTAGCTGCGACAGTCTCCGCTCAATTACGATTGTGAACATTGCCTCCGCCATTTTTGACCGCAGCGCTCCGGCTCTGGACTCGTGTCCGGACGAGTCGTTGCCGGAGTTCGCCTTCATCGGCCGCTCCAACGTGGGAAAGTCCTCGCTCCTGAACCTGCTCGCGGGCGGGCGGAAGCTTGCGCGGGTCTCGCCCACGCCGGGGTTCACGAAGATGATCAACTTCTTCACGGTGAACAAAACCTGGCGGCTGGTGGACCTGCCGGGCTACGGGTTTGCGCAGGTCGCGCGCAAGGACAAGGCGAAGTTCAACCAGGCGGTGGCCGATTACCTGCAGGAGCGTCCCAATCTTTGCTGTGTCTTCGCGCTCATTGATTCGAGCCTGCCCCCGCAGCAGCTCGACCTCGAATTTGTGGAATGGCTGGCCGACAGCTCCGTTCCCTTCGTGCTCGTCTTCACGAAGATCGACAAGTCCTCCAAGGCAGCCGTGCAGGCGAACATCGATGCCTTCAAGGGGCACATCGCAGAATGGTGCGAAACCCTGCCGGAGGTTTATCTCTGCTCGTCAACAGAACGCCAGGGCCGCGCGGACTTGCTCAAGGTCATCGAGCTGGCCCTCGCGGACTGGAAGAGCATTCCGGCCGTCGAACCCGAAGTTGCCCCGGAGCCGGAGGAACCGGCCCCCGAGGAGCCCGCGACCGAAGCCGTCCCGGCATACCGGAAGGCCAAGAACCGGCCTTCCAAGCTGACGCGGCCGTGGTGAGTCTTCCCGGGTTGAAACTGGTCGGCCCTGGGCAGCGGCAAGGAAAAGTCTTCGCAGGCGCGCGACTACCCGTTACACCTTGCGCATGGACATTTTGCTGAAACTGCTCCGCGACGACGCCTCCCTGAAGCCCGCGCAGCTCGCGGCCATGCTCAATCTCTCCGAGGCCGAGATCGCCACCAAGATCAGGGCCCTTGAAGCTGACGGCACCATCCTCGGCTACCGCACCGTGCTCAACGAGGAGAAGGTCGGCGGCGACACCGTGCGCGCGGTCATCGAGGTGAAGATCACCCCGGAACGCGGCGGCGGCTTCGACCGGCTAGCCGAACGCATCGCCAAGTACGACGAGGTGAAAACCTGTTACCTCATGAGCGGTGGTTACGATCTGCTGGTGGTCATCGAGGGGAACAACCTGCGTTCCCTGGCCACGTTCGTGGCCGAGAAGCTCGCGACCATCCAGGGCGTCATCTCCACGTCCACGCACTTCATGCTCAAGACCTACAAGGAGCAGGGCGTGCTCATGGGGGTCGCCCCCGCCGACGAACGGCTGGCAGTGTCCCCGTAACGGGAGCGCGACGGCCACCGTTGCTTCAACGGACACAGGCGAACCCGCGTGGAACTCTCCACCACGGTCATCGACCCGTTCGTCAATGCAGGCTGAACCCCGCTCTTTGCGTGGCTTCGCCGGATTGTCACCGATTCCACGTTGCAGGAACGCACCGGTTGTGCGATAGGGTTTGGACAACAACAGCCCAAATCGAACGCGCGGAAGCCAAACTGCCAACCAGCCTCGAACCATGTCCGCCACCACGCCATCCTCCGCTCCCGCACCGGCCACGCGCCGCATCTCCTTCAGCCTCTCCGCCCCTGACGCGCGCAACGTCAAAGTCGCCGGCGATTTCACGGCCTGGGAGACACAGGCCCTCGACATGACGCGCCAGCCCAACGGGTCGTGGAAGGCCACCCTCGCCATTCCGCCCGGGCAGCACGAATACCGTTTCATCGTGGACGGCCAGTGGGCGGACGACCCTCACTGCGAAGTGCGCAAACCGAATCCCTTCGGCGGCGAGAATTGCATGCGCGTGGTGGAATAGCGCGCCCGCCCTTCAAGGATCAGGTAAGGCCGGTTGTGTACCTTCTCTCTTCCTCTCGGGGCGGAGGAGGGCCGGTGCAGAGGAAGACCGATACGGAGGGATGCAGTTGAGCCACGGATGAAACACGGATTCAACACAGAGCCAACTGTGCCGGAGCCACCGTGCCCGGCTGCTTGACCCGCACCGTTAGAGGCTGGCATGCACTTCGACAAAACGCGTGCGCACCTCGTCCCCATCCGTGTTCCGTCCGTGTTTCATCCGTGGCTAATTCTGCCGGGCATTTGTCTCACGGCTCCAGGCGCACAAAAACACACTTGAGGTAGTGCGCCTCCGCGAAGGTGGCCGGGTGATCGGGCGCATGCAACGTGCGGGCCAGTTCCACAAACCGACGCCGCGAGGTGTGCAACGCATCCAGCACGGCCGCAAAAAACTCTTCGCTGGTCACATGCGCCGAACACGATGCAGCCACCAGAATGCCCCCGCGTCGCAGCCGGGGAATCCCCAGCAAGGCCAGCCGCCGATACGCCTGAACCGCACCGGCCCGCTCCGCTTCGCGTTTCGCGAGCGAGGGCGGATCGAGCACGGCAAGATCGAAGTCCGCCGTGGCACTGGCGGCGAGCCAGTTGAAAGTGTCCGCCTGCGCGCAGTCGTGCCGGCAGGCGGCGATGTGCGGATCAGCAGCGTTCAAGGCGAAGTTCCTCCGGGCCGAATCCAGCGCGTGCGGGCTGATGTCGAGGTCCGTCGTGCTCCGGGCTCCGCCGCGCGCGGCGTACAGCGAGAAGCCGCCCGAGAAGCTGAAGGCGTTCAACACATCCCGCCCGGCGGCAAGTGTCTCGACCCGGCGACGGTTCTCACGCTGGTCGAGGAAGAAACCCGTTTTCTGGCCGCGGATGACTTCGGCTTCGAAGCGAATGCCGGTTTCCCGAAAGACGATGGGACCGGGAGGGGCATCGCCCACCAACACCTGGCCGTCGCGCAGGCGGAATTCCGTTTCGGCGAGGGTCTGGATGTTGCGGCTGAGGCGAAGCACGAGCCGGATGGGGTTCGACTCCGTCGAACCTCGTTCGCCGACTTGGTCGGCGCTCGCCTCGCGGCGCTCGTTCGACGGCTCGACGGAGTCTCGCCCTACCAGGGCTGGCAGCGCGTCAGATAGCCAGCGGACGATTTCGGGGACGCGGGGCAGCCAGACGGCCGAGTAGAGTTTCAGCACGAAGGTCGTGTCGTACCGGTCCACCACCAGGCCCGGCCAGCCATCGCTTTCGCCGCTGATGCAGCGGTAGCCGGTGGTCTGCGCGTCGAAGAGACCGCTGCGGCGGGCGAGCGTGGCTTGCAGCCGCGTCCGCCACCAGGCCTCGTCGGCATTGGCAGGTTTGCCTTGGTGCAGTACCCGCACGCGGATGGGCGAGAGCGGATCGTACAGGCCCAGCGCGAGAAACTTGTCCCGCCGGTCAAAGATCACCGCGAATTCCCCGGCCTGTCCCGCACGGTTCTGCTCGCGAATGCTGGCGTCGAAAACCCACGGATGGCCACCGCGGATGGCGGACTCGGCGGCGGCGGTCACGCGCAGACGCAAGCGCGGTTGGTTGGATGAGGCATCGGCCACGGGTGGAAACTACGCCGAAGCGCGGGCGAAGTCGATGCGTGGGCGAGGGGCTTCGGGCTGTGACTCTTACTCCTACTCCTCGGTGCGACATCTGCAGAGCAGGATTATGAGCAAGAGTATGAGTATGAGGGGACGCTCCTGCTGCGGGGTTGCTTGCGGGTCTGGCTGATGGATACTGTCGGCCAGTCGTCAAAACGAACACGTATGCGGTCCATGCTAGCCTTGGGATTGTCACTCGCCCTGACCGGGGCGTTGCTGGTGATGAACTGGGCGCTGTTCCGCAGCCACGGTGGGCTCACGGGTTTTGGGGAGGAACGCAAAGTCACCGTCACCTCGGTGCGCCTCGTACGCCAGACCCAGCCCGCACCCGCACCGGCGGTACCGACGACGAATGCGCCGTTTCACTGGAGCGCGCTGGAATCGCCGGACTACGCCGTGTATGCCGCGAACCTGCGCACCGTCGGTTGCCCCGAGCGCACGCTGCGGGACATCCTGCTGCCGGACATCGAGAAGCTTTATAATGAGCGGGAGCGGGCGTTGGATGAGACCGCAGAGGACACGTTCTGGCAGACCGCCGATCAGCGCGATGCCCGGCAGCGGCAGCGGGACGCGAAAGCCCGCGCGTTGAATTTGGAGAAGCGCGCGCTCATCCAGCGGCTGCTCGGGACGGAACTGAGTTACGAGGCGCTGAAGGAACTGCGCTCCGACGGCATGGCCTCGGGCATCGTGGAAATGCTCCTCGGCTTCATGGACATGCCCAAGTCCGACCAGCTTTTTACCGTCCACAAACTTCGCGAGGAGGATGCCAAGGCCTTCCTCACCGCCACCGAAGGCATCCTGCTCGACGAGGAAATTCCGGTGCTGCAGGCGGTGCGCGACCGGTACGAAAAGGAGCTGGGCGCGGCCCTCCGGGGTGACGAATTCGAGGAACTGCGGCTTCGCCTGGCGGCCATGGATGGGGTGGAAAACCTCACCCGGCGGGGCGGGGTCAGCCTGACCGGCGCCGAGCTGCGCGAAATCTACCGGCTCCACGCGGACACGCATGACGTCTTCGCCAAGACCTTGAATTTGCAGGACGAAATTTATCCCGAAGAGACCCGCGAAAAAGGGGAGGCCGCGTTTCAAGAACTGCTGCGGCGTTTCCTCGGCCCGGAACGCTACGCCGACGCGGAAAGGGCGAAGGATGGTTTGTTCCGTGAGCTGCTCCAAAGCACGGAAAATCAGGGCGTCCCCAAAGCCGCGCTGGTGCAGGCCTACGAGGCGCGCCGGGCAGCCACAACGCAGGCGGAGCAAATCCGCGCCGATGCGCAGTTGTCAGACGAGGAGCGTGCACTGCTGCTCGCCGCCCTCCGGGCCAAAACCACCCAGGTGCTCGCAAGCAGCCTTGGCCCCGTGGGCTTCGACGCCTTCATGAAGCAGTACGGGAAGCAATTGACGAATTCGCTTTCCCTGCCGAGCGCCCGACCCAACGCCGGACCGGTCATCGCCCGATGAACTTGCGCTCTTTCATCCTTGGCACCGTGGCAGCGAACCTCGCGCTCGTCGGCCTGCTGCTCTGGCAGGCGGCGCGTTCGCCCAGTCCGGCGGTGCTGGCCGGGCTCAGCGTCACAACCAACGTCATTGCCGAGGTAGTGAATGAAACGCCAGCGCCACTGCCCGTGGTGAAGGTCGCCGGCAGCCCGCCTTTTCAGTGGCACCAGCTCGAGACCACCAATCACCTCCGGTTCGCCACGAACCTGCTCGCCATCGGCTGCCCGAAGGAGACGGTGCGTGACATGGTGGAGGCGCGGATTGCGGATGATTTCCGGGCCCGTCGCCGGGAACTGCTGCGGCCGCTCAACGCGCGTTTCTGGGATACAATGGCCGATGACACCGTGAACAAGCTTTTCGATGGCACGCCGACCGAAAAGGCAGTGAATGAACTGAAAGCCGAGGGAGACCGCATGCTGGCGCAGTTGGAGGCTCTTGTTGGCAAAGAGGCACCGACGGACAAACCCGGCCGCAACGAAACGCTGGGGCATCTGCCGGCTGTGAAACAGGCAGCCGTGGCCACCCTTGAAGCCCGGCAGGTAAAAGAACGCGGCGGGTTGGAATCGGAAGTTAAAAAACTTCCATCTGCCGAACGCACCGCGAAACAAAAGGAATTGAACGAACGCCTACAGGCCGAACGGCGTGCGCTCTACACTGACGCGGAGTGGAGCGAGCTGCAGTTGCGCTACCATTCACGGAGCGTGAACGTGCGCGAGCTGCGCGGCTTTGACGCCACGCCGGAGGAATTGCGTTCGCTCGCCAAGGTCTTGCAGGACTTTGACACCACGCATCCCTTACCCACGCCGCGCGATCGGAAGCGGCCCAACGACGATCCTGACTACCAAGCCAAGGTGTCGGAGCGGGATGCTCAACAGAAAACCTTGCTGACCGAGCGCCTGGGCGAAGCCGGTTATGCCGCCTTCGAGCGCGGCAGCGATCCCCGCTTTCACACGTTGCTGAAACTTTCCCGCCGGCTGGAACTGACCCCCGCCGTTGCGGTGCAATGGCTGGACCTGCAAACGGCCGCCCAGAATCAAGCCCAGCAGGCCCGTCAAAACCCGGACCTGACGGACGATGCCCGGGCGGTTGCCCTGCTCGCCATCCGGGTGGAGACGGAGCGCACGTTGAAGGCGGCGGTCGGGCAACGCGGCTGGGGCGCGTATCGGCGTTACGCGGGCGACTGGCTGGAATCATCCCTCCGGTGAGCGCGCGATCATTTCGTGATCAGCCGCTGAAAGCCATTGACTTTAACCGTCCTTGCCAAACCCTGTGTTCGTGTCCGAACCGATTTCCATCATCGTTTCCGGCCTATTTTCCTTGAAAATCCCCTTAATTTTGACATATCCGAACACGATTGACACAGGTGTCATTTAGCAATAGTGTTAGCAGCGTTATGGCAAGCGTTCATCGACGCCCTGGCACACCCTATTTCCACGCCGCATTCCGTGGTCCTGACGGACGGCTTGTGCTGCGCTCCACGAAGCAAACTGACCGTGCCAAAGCTCTCACCTTGGCGCTCGAATTGGAGCGTGCTACCAAACTGGCCATGCGCGGTGAACTCGTGGAGGCCCAAGCCCGGAGCATTCTCAAAGACATCATGGTCCGTGCGGACATTGGCGAAACGATTCAGACGGTCACCATCACGGAGCACTTCCGCCAATGGCTGGCGTCCAAGGAAACTCGCAAGTCTACTGGCACATCGGAGCGTTACACCTGCGTTGTGGAGTGCTTCCTAAGCCATCTTGGGAAGCGCTCTGTGAAGCCTTTGACCGCGCTCATCTCGAAGGATATTGATGCGTTTCTCGATGCCCGGTTGAAAAGCGGTGTTTCGCCCTCGACGGTCTGTAACGACATTCGCATCTTGCGCAACGCGTTGAATGTTGCGCGGCGCAAGGGACTGATTCCCACCAACCCTGCCGAGGCTGTAGATTTGCCTGACGCAGAAACCGTCGAACGCGGCACATTTACCCCGGCAGAGGTGCGGATGCTTGTGGACGCGGCAAAAGATGAATGGAAAACCCTCATTCTTTTGGCCTACTACACCGGCGCACGACTGCGAGATTGTTCGCGGTTGCAATGGGAGGATGTCCACTTGGTGACTGGCACGCTAACGCTAACCGTCGCCAAGACAGGCCAGAAGCTCACCACGCCATTGCATCCTGACTTGCAGGCTCACTTGGAAACGCTGGCCGGGACCGACAAGCTTGCTCCTTTTGTGATGCCCCGAATTGCAGATCAGAAGTCGAGTGGAAGCAACGGGCTCTCTGAATCATTCAAAGGCATCGTACGACAGGCGGGATTGGACTTGCAGACCGTGCGCGGAGGCGGAGTACGAATGCAATCCAGACGCACCTTTCATGCGTTGCGCCATTCTTTCACGAGCGCTTTGGCGAATGCGGGTGTTGCACCTGAGCTGCGCATGAAACTAACCGGGCACAAGAGCGAAGCTGTTCATGCTGGTTACACTCACCACCAGCTCGACACGCTCCGTGCTGCTATTGGCAAATTGCCTGGCTTGAACATGAAGGTTTGAACTGAACTCTGCACCCCTGTTTGTGGTCGCTCATCGGTGTCAAAAGTCCTCCGAAATTGGGCTCGTCCAAACCAGCCAGTCCGCGATTTACGTCAAGCCGCAATAGCAACCGGTTCGATCCGCTGACGAAAACCTCGGCCGAATGCAGGCTCTGGAAGTCGCAAAATCCGCCTCTCCTCGGCGACGCGCTACGATTCGATTTAAGGCGTTTTGGTTCCCCGATCGGCTCTTGGCAGGGCTCGTTTTCGGCCAGTTTCGATCGTCCAAGCGTTCATTGGTGTCATCAATGGTCAGGGGTGTTGAAAATGCCCCAAAAAGTGCTGTTTTGGACTGCCCGAAACGCGGGAATCGGGTCAACGGCGAGGGCTCATATCGAACCCTGCGGATTCAGGCGCGTTCGGGCGATGGTGAGAGGGGATAGGGCGAAAAAACCGTTTACTTCCCGTTGCTCCCGTTGCATTGAATGCCGTTCGCGCTATGTTTGTGAAGGTTTTCACTCAGAATATGGCGATCTTTTCAATCAGTTGGAGCACGCTTGACAAGCAATGCAGTAATGTCAGAAATGTGCGCGAAAATAAATCGCGAAAATAAATCCTTGCCAAATCCGCAGCTCAAGCGCTTAAGTTAGGAAAAGCTTAGACGGAAGGTGAAAAACTCTTGGAAAGAGTACAGTAGTGACGCACTGAATAGGAACTCAAAAAGGAGGCGAGCATGGCAAATCACAACAAATACAACAGGACGTGGCTGGCTGCGATAGGTCTTGGCAGCCTTTTTTCACTCACGGTGATCTGGACAGCCTTCGCCACCAACGAACCCGTGCTTACAATCACACCGACCGGCACCAATCACTACCAAATCGTGATTACCAACGGGACGAATACCGGTAAGTACGAGTTATACCATAGAGCCTTGCTAGTTAACCCTGCCTACCCTTGGACGTTGATCTCCGTCGGCACGGCCGGCCAGACGAACTGGACGGTGGATGGGGGCCCCAACGGGCTCGGCTTTTTTATGGTCGGGGTGGGAAATGACTGGGATTCGGACGGAGTTCCAAACAGTCAGGATGCCAACCCAACGAATGCGAGCATCGGGGCGCTCAGCATCACGATTGACAGTCCGACCAATGGAATGGTGATTCTGTAGCCCCGAAAACAAAGGAGTTCTTATGACCATGCGCGCGGCATTGCAGTGCCTGCTTTTCTTTCAACTCATCAATAATTGAAAATTTGTCTTCTTCACGGCATTCCAAACGTATTTCTGGGGTGCTGTAAGAACTTGGAAGTTGGGCCACTAAGTTGGCAAAACTACCGGGCAATTT